>NZ_JBFTSK010000001.1:0-382112 GCF_056399985.1 Chitinophaga sp. 01L420 | reverse complement strand
TAAATAAGTATACCAATATAAATTAATTGAAAAACCCCCGGTGCCCCGCAATTTATTGCGGGGCACTTTTTATTTTTGACATATCTTTCACGCGGTAATTGCGAATTACGAATGATGGGATTATGATGGATTCTTCCATAAATCCGGCAATTCGTAATTCGTAATTGAAAATTATTCAATTATGTTAGATGAAGCAGCGCTGAATGCGTTTATCAGAAGCGCACTGGCAGAAGATATAGGAAGCGGAGATCATTCCACTATGGCGTGTATTCCGCCTACGGCGAAAGGAAAGGCGGTACTCAAGATTAAAGAAAATGGCATCCTGGCCGGCATGGAAGTGGCCGAAGCTATTTTTAAATGGCTGGATATGTTCACCGTATTCACTCCACATAAAAAAGATGGTGATGCCATGAAAGCCGGTGAAATAGCCTTTGAAGTAGAAGCCGCCGTGCATACCCTGCTGATGGGCGAAAGACTGGTGCTGAACTGCATGCAACGCATGAGCGGTATTGCTACCTTAACCAATCAGTATGTAACAAAGCTGAAAGGATATCATACCCGTATACTGGATACCCGTAAAACCACGCCCAACTTCAGGATGCTGGAAAAGGAAGCCGTTCGTATAGGCGGTGGCGTTAATCACCGTATAGGACTGTATGATATGGTTATGCTTAAAGATAATCACATTGACTTTTCCGGTGGCATCACAGCCGCTATCACCAAGACCGTAGCCTATCTGAAGGAACGTAAGTTGCCGCTGAAAATTGAGGTGGAAACACGCAACCTGGATGATGTGAAGGAGGTGCTGGCAGTAGGACAGATAGACCGGATCATGCTCGACAACTTTGCGCCTGCTGATATTGTTACTGCATTGGAACTCATCAATGGTCGCTTTGAAACAGAAGCATCAGGTGGTATCACGATAGCCACCCTGGAAGCATATGCTAAAACAGGCGTTGATTATATTTCTGTTGGCGCTATCATACATCACGCTGTGAGCCTGGATCTGAGCTTGAAGGCGATTATATTATAAAACAGTTTTTTTGAAGAAGATACTATTTATCATCAACCGCAAAGCGGGTACTGATCGTGAAAAACGTTTGGAGCATGCCATCAGCAAGCATTTGCCGGCTGACCGGTATGAAGTGAGTACGGCATTCCTGGCTTATCTGGGCCATGGTGCCGACCTGGCGAGAGAAGCCGTGCAAAATGGCATACATATCGTGGTCGCCGTTGGCGGCGATGGATCCATCAATGAAATTTCACAGGGCCTGATAGGCAGCAATACCGCTATGGCGATACTGCCACTGGGCAGCGGAAATGGCCTGGCACGCGCACTGAAAATTCCATTGAACATAGACAAGGCTTTGCAACTCATCGTCAACAATAAACAACGTGCTATTGATGTAGGTTATGCCAATGAGCATCTGTTCCTCAGCAATGCCGGCGTTGGCTTTGATGCCCTGATTGCTGAACAGTTCAGAAACAATACAAAACGGGGTTTATCGGGCTATGCGAAATTGGTATTGAAAAGTTTTAATACCTACGAACCTGCGGAATACAACATCGATATTGACGGAGACACCTTTCAGGCAAAGGCGTTCCTGCTTACCGTAGCCAATGGCAACCAGTTTGGATACGAATTTAAACTGGCACCTAAAGCCAGCGTATTCGATGGACAGCTGGACCTTTGTATTATGCCACCAGTAGGTATTCTGAGCCTGTTACCCGTAAGCATTTTTTCCTTAATGGGTAACATCGATAATACACGTTACATAAAACATTATACAGGTAAGGATATTACCATTCGCAGTAATGCGCTGCAATATCTGCAGGTAGACGGCGACGCCGTACCGCTCACAGAAAACGGAGTAGTACGTATACGGATACAATCACAGGCTATTAACGTAGTGGTAAACGAATAACCTTTAAATATTTTAGAGAGATGTCGAAAAAGAAAAATACACCAGGCCACGGAATAGTATATTCCACCGATCCTAACTTTTCACTCGAACCAGAGCCGGAAGAAGTAACAGACACACTGGCTCCCGCAGAACAGATCCTGAGAGTGATACTAGATAAAAAACAACGCGCAGGAAAAGTAGTAACCCTGATTACCGGCTTTATCGGTAAAGACGAAGACATAGAGAAACTGGGAAAAGAACTTAAAACGAAATGCGGTACCGGTGGTAGCGTAAAAGACGGTGAAATTCTTATCCAGGGCGACTATAAAGAGAAGGTGGTGAAATGGTTGCTGGATTGGGGCTATAAGAAAACGAAATAGTGATTTAGCTATTAGCTTTTAGCAAAATGCAGCGAAGAACATAGTCTATCTATGTAAATCTTCGCTGCATTTTGCTAAAAGCTAATAGCTGGTTCGCTATCTATTTACGAGTTGCATTCCGCCTTCAGTATACCGGGCGCCGGCTACTGCATTGTTGCGTAGAATGTTTTCAATGGCTGCTACATCTGCAGATGATAAATTTACATCAGCAGCGGCGGCATTTTCCTGTAAATATTTTCTGCGTTTGGTTCCGGGAATGGGCACAATGTCTTCTCCCTGTGCCAGCAGCCATGCAAGTGACAATTGAGCGGCTGTAATACCTTTCTCTTTTGCAAAAGCTTCCAGTGCAGTCACGGTTTGCAAGTTCTGCTCAAAGTTTTCTCCCTGAAACCGTGGTAGGTTTTTACGGAAATCACCATCGCTTAATGAATCGGTATTATTGATAGCGCCGGTGGAAAGTCCTCTGCCCAGTGGACTGTAGGCTACCAGAGAGATGCCCAGTTCACGGGTGGCGGCTAAAATATCCCCTTCCACATCGCGGGTAAACAATGAGTATTCTGTTTGCAGAGCTGCAATCGGATGTACTGCGTCTGCTTTCCTGATAGAAGCGGCGCTTGCTTCGGATAAACCAAGATAGCGCACCTTACCTTCTTTCACTAGTTCGGCCATAGCGCCTACCGTTTCTTCTACAGGCACGGTGTCGTCTATACGATGTGCGTAATAAAGATCAATTACGTCTACTCCCAGTCTTTTCAAACTTGCTTCACAAGCCTGTTTCAGGTATTTTGGCGAGCCATCAAAATAATAGGAGCCATCGTCTTTAAATTTGAATCCAAATTTGGTAGCGAGGAAAACTTTATCTCTTTTAGTAGCAAGTATTTTTGAGAGTAGAGTTTCGTTGGCGCCTTGCCCATACATATCTGCTGTATCCCAGAAATTAACACCTAAATCCAGTGCCAGTTCCAATGTGGCCAATGATTCGGATTCATTGAAATCCTGACCGCTGCCGTAAGCGAATGACATGCCCATGCAACCCAGCCCTATCGCGGATATAGATTCACCTGTTTTACCTAGTTTTCTGTACTGCATATTGATTAATTTTTTAGTGATACAAAAGTACGTGCAGGTACAGGTCTTACAATTGTAAGAGGCAAAGTATTAGTTGTTAATATCAAAGGTTTTAATGGACCCGGTATACATGCGGAGATACACCACTATGATTTTTAAAGAAGTGAGTGAAGTTACCCGGATCTTCAAAACCAAGACACCACGCAATCTCAGCAATCTGCCAGTCGGTATGCATCAGTAATAAACGAGCTTCCAGCAACATGCGCTGACGGATATGTTCGCTCACTGTACGACCGGTAGCTTGTTTTACAGAAGCATTTAAGTGATTAGGATGTGTATTTAATACCTGTGCAAATTCTTTCGCCGTTTTGAGGGACACCTGGTTATGACTATACTCAATTGGAAACTGTTTTTCCAGTTTGTCTGTGAAACGATGCGCCAGTATTTGTGCTGCGGAAAGTTGCCGGTTAGGTTGCTGAGTTTGGGAAGACAGTCGCTTGCCTTCCAGCATCAGCAGCTTCAGGTAAATAAGAATAGCTTCCTGTTTAAAGGCTGCATTTTCGTTATATTCTCTTAATAGTTGTCTGAATATGGACTGCAGGTATTCGGATTGTTCATTGGTTAATTTGAATACTGCTTTGGCGCCCAGTTGCAAAAGCGGATGTTGCAACAGGTTTTCCTGGTGCCCCGTCTGTGATTCAAACAGCAGGTCAGTAAACAGGCAGAAGTAACCTTCCTGTACCTCTGAAGAGGAGCGCCATGTTTTTACTTCAAACGGATTGATGAAAAGTAAAGTGGGACCATCTATCTCGTAGCGTTCTTCCCCCATCGTGAAGATGCCGCTGCCTTTACTAAAGAAACTTATTTTGTAATAATCACGTCTGCTGGCGGTGACTTCATCCAGGCAAGGGTAGTTGACCCTTTCCTGAACGGCAAAACTGCCACGCAGAGGTGCTTTGGGTACCATTTCTTTTCTTGTATACAAGAGAACATCATCGTTGAAGTCGTCAATCGTTTTCAGTCCAATGGAAGCATTTTTATTTGTAGGCATACTCCAAATTTAAGCAATTCCATATTAAATTCTCCAGTTGCCTACGCTGTCAATGTTAAGTTTTACAAAGAAAGAATGCCTGTAAACCCTTGCTGTGTCCCGCTATTTTTATAAAATGAAACTGAGTTGCAATTTCATTTTTGCTTAAATAGAAAAAATTTCACAATTTGTTAACGCCTTTATCAACCAAAATCTTGTTATCATCAAGCCCTGATGATTGCTATGTAGAGCAGCCTGCCACATATGCCACCGAACAAGAAACTTATAATTTATCGACGGAAATACATTGCTTACCGGCAAGTATTTCCGTTTTTTTTGAGATGAATATTTTTTGTCCCTGTTTATGATAACATCAACGATTGCCCCGCAACAGCACAGTGGCCGCACGTCTCTTTGGCTGCTTTTATTAATTATAATAGTAAAAATGGGTTTTCAGTACGGAATACTGACTCCCTACTACGATTTACAACGGGATGAATACCTTCACCTGGACCTGGCCAATCATTTGTCTGCTGGATACTTGTCGGTACCTCCTTTCACCGCTTTCACTTCTTTATTGATCCAATGGCTGGGCAATGGTTTTTTCTGGGTAAGATTTTTCCCTGCTATATATGGTGTATTTACCATGGTGCTGGTGTGGAAAATGGTGGAGATGCTGGGCGGCAGATGGTTTGCACAGGTGCTGGCAGCGCTGGTGTTTATTTGTTCGGGGATGAGTCGTATAAATTTGTTGTACCAACCAAACTCTTTTGAAATTCTGGCCTGGACCTTATTGTTCTGGTGTTTATTACAATTCCTGCACACCCAACAAAATAAGTGGTTATTATGGATGGGTGTTGTTACAGGCATCGGTATTCTGAATAAATACAATATTATATTCGGGGTGATAGGCCTGGTGGGTGGCTTATTACTGTCTTCGCACCGGCAAATATTTAAAAATAAATACCTGTATATAGGGGCATTGATTGCGTTGGTGATCATATCGCCCAATATAGTATGGCAACTACAACATGGATTGCCTGTATTGCATCATATGAAGGAGCTGAGTGAGAGCCAGTTGGTACATGTAAGTCGCATGACTTTTATCACTGATCAGTTCATTTTCTTTATAGGTGGTGCTTTCATTGTGGTGGCAGCATTTATAGGATTACTTTTCTACAAACCCTTTCGTCCTTACCGGGTGGTGCTGCTGGCATATGGGCTAACCATGCTGCTGTTTACCTACCTGCGGGCAAAAAGCTATTATTCTTTGGGCTTATATCCGGTGTTACTGGCTTTTGGCAGCGTATACTGGGAACGAATTTTTACGCATGATTGGACGCGCTATCTGCGTGTGTTATGGATAGCGATCATTGTTATCCCTTTTGCATTGCTGGTAAATGTAGTTTTCCCGGTACTGCGCCCGGTGCAGATCAGTGAAAAGGCCGCCAAGTTCAAAGCATTGGGTTTATTACGCTGGGAAGACGGACAGGATCATCCGCTGCCCCAGGATTTTGCGGATATGCTGGGCTGGCATAGCCTGGCTGCAATGGCTTTACAGGCCTGGCAGCAGGTGCCGGAAGCAGATAAGCCCTATACCATGGTAGTTACCAGTAATTATGGAGAAGCAGGTGCATTAAACTATTATAATAAAGGAAAGATGCCTTTGGCGGTGTCTTTTGATGCAGACTATGTTTTCTGGTTTCCCAGGATGGATAGTATCCGTTACATTATTAAAGTAGGCAAGCGGCCGCAGGGAGAAACGCTGAAGTTTATTGGCCGGGTGGTGCAAACGGGCACATTACAGGATACCCTTTCCCGCGAGTATGGTTATGGAGCGGATGTTTACCTGTTGTCTGATTTGTCGCCGGTGTTGCCACAGGCATTGCACAAGGTGCTACTGGAAAAGCAGCGGGAATATACAGGAACGAAGTAGACATTTTACAAGGGCAGCCTCCAGGCTTTGGCCGGCGGCTGCCGCTTTTGCCTATATATTTACCGGTTGAGGATAAACTCTATCTCACCAAATCCGAGCTGCAGTATTTCTCCATTTTTCTCCAGGCAAAGATGTCCATCGGGCAATACGTCCCTGATAATGCCTTCAAAAATTTCCCCGTCTTTGCGGTACAGGGCTGGCTGTTGCCAGCGGAAAAGCCTACTGGTATATTCCTGGAGGAGGGCTTCGTAGTTAGCAGGCTGTAATTGCTGGATTCTTTTGTCCAGGAAAGTACATAATTCCTTTGCCAGGCTGGAGGTTTCCCGGATTTTACCGGTGATCTGTCTCAGGGAAACAGCATTGGGCAATTCGGGAGGGAAAGCAGCCTGATTAATGTTGAGCCCGATTCCGATAATGGCATATTGCCACATATTTCCGCGTAGTACATTCTCTATCAACATGCCTACTGCCTTTCTGTCACGCCAATAAATATCGTTTGGCCACTTGATGGTAGTTTCGTCGCCGGCATAGGAAGTAAAGAAATCGGCGGTAGCCAGTGCCACCGAAATACTGAGCATAAACTGGCGCGAAAGCGGTAGCATAGCCGGTTGGAGGGCAACACTGAGCGCACAGATGTCGCCGGGTTGGGCCAGCCATTGTTTCCCGCGGGTACCTTTTCCGGCAGTTTGGTTGCTGGTAAACCAGGCAGTACCAGATGTCACCTGCCCGGAATTTACCTGCTCCATGGCATAGTTATTGGTGCTGTCTATTTCGTCTAATACATGAAACGGGTGTCCTATCACATGAATCTTTTTTAGTCTGTATATCTGGCCCGAAAAGTAATTCATTTTATTATTTAATTAACATTTCAGGAGGCCCGCAGGTGAGATTAAACATCTTATATTACTGCTTGTTTAGTAACTTTGACAATTAAAGATTATTTTTAACAAAAACGAGATTTATTGGCACCCTTAACCGTTCTGAGCACGAGAAAGAAGGCGCAGTTACGCCTGACCAGAGAAAGTGAAATTTTTACCACCATCATAAAGGCCATACAGGATAAGAAGGGGGAAAATATCGTATCCCTGGATCTACGCCAGATTCCTGAAGCCGTGGCCGATTTCTTTATCATATGTGAAGCCAATTCGGGCACCCAGGTGAAAGCCATTGCTGATTATGTGTCAGATGAGGTGGAGAAGCATACATCAGAGGAACCGTATAAGCACGAAGGATTTAGTTCACAAAACTGGGTTTTGGTGGATTATGTGAATGTTGTTGTACATATTTTCCAACCAGAGAACCGGAGATTCTATAATCTTGAGGAAATGTGGAGTGATGCTGATAGAATGGACCACATCGAAGACTAGACTAAACAGTTGTTTTAGAATTTAATTATTTATATTATTCTGATTGCAATAAACATCCGTAAAGGAGCGTAAGATTATGGAAAAAGGAGGCAATAACTTCAACAAGGGTTCAGAGAAATCACCTAAGAAAGGACCGAAGTTCAATATATACTGGGTATATGCCTTTATTGGCGTTGCCCTGCTGGCAATGAACATTTTTGGTGATTTTAAATCCTCAACCAAAGAGATCAGTTTCCAGGAATTTCAGATCGAGTATCTGAAACCAGGAGATGTTGATAAGCTGGTTGTTGTAAATAAAAAATATGTAGAGGTCTACATAAAAACAGACTCTTTAAAGCAAGCTAAGTTTAATCCTGTTAACAAGAGCAGATTTGGTGGCGATAACCCCGGTCCTCATTACCGTTTTACGATAGGTAGTGAAGAAAGTTTCAAGAAAGATATTGATAAGGCACAGGAAGGTATTCCGGTAGAAAACCAGGTTAAGATCTCTTATGATGAGCGTCAAAGCTGGTTTGAACCTATCTTCCAATTGTTATTACCTATCATTCTGATCATTGGTTTGTGGATATTGCTGATGCGTAAGATGGGTGGCCCTGCCGGTGGTAGTGGCGGTCCTGGTGGCATCTTTAATATTGGTAAATCCAAAGCTACCCTGTTCGATAAAGGTACCCGTGTGAATATCACATTCAACGATGTAGCTGGTTTGGACGAAGCCAAGGTAGAAGTAATGGAAATTGTGGATTTCCTGAAAAATCCTAAAAAATATACTGCCCTGGGAGGTAAAATCCCTAAAGGTGCTTTGCTGGTGGGTCCTCCGGGAACTGGTAAAACCCTGTTGGCTAAAGCTATGGCAGGTGAAGCACAGGTTCCTTTCTTCTCTATGTCCGGTTCCGACTTTGTGGAACTGTTTGTAGGGGTAGGTGCGAGCCGTGTACGTGACTTGTTTAAACAAGCCCGCGAAAAAGCGCCATGTATCATCTTTATCGATGAAATTGATGCGATTGGTCGTGCAAGAGGCAAGAACGTAATGATGAGCAACGATGAGCGTGAAAACACACTGAACCAGTTGTTGGTAGAAATGGATGGTTTCGGAACAGACAGTGGTATCATTATCCTGGCTGCCACTAACCGCCCAGATGTACTGGATAGCGCTTTATTACGTCCAGGTCGTTTTGACCGTCAGATCTCTATCGACAAGCCGGATCTGGCAGGAAGGGAAACTATTTTTGAAGTGCATTTAAAGCCTATCAAAACGTCTCCTATCCTCGATGTGAAGAAGCTGGCTTCCATGACACCAGGTTTTGCCGGTGCTGATATTGCCAACGTATGTAACGAAGCCGCCCTGATTGCTGCCCGTAAAGGCAAAACACAGGTGGAAATGGATGACTTCAATGATGCCATTGACCGTGTTATTGGTGGTCTGGAAAAGAAAAATAAAATCATTTCTCCGGAAGAAAAAGAAGTCATTGCTTACCATGAAGCTGGTCACGCTATCTGCGGCTGGCACCTGGAACACGCTAATCCACTGGTGAAAGTAACGATCGTTCCCCGTGGTGTTGCGGCACTCGGTTATGCGCAATATCTTCCTAAAGAACAATATTTATACAATACCGAACAGCTGCTCGATGATATCTGTATGACCCTCGGTGGACGTGCAGTAGAGGAACTGGTATTCGGCAAAATTTCTACCGGTGCACAAAATGACCTGCAGGTAATTACCCGTATGGCCTATGCAATGGTAACCGTTTACGGTATGAACGATAAAGTAGGAAATGTATCTTTCTACGACCCCAACAGCGAGCAATCCTTTACCAAACCTTACTCTGAAGAAACATCCAAGATGATTGATGATGAAGTAAGAAAACTGATTGCAACTGCTTACATCAGAACTAAAGACCTGCTGACTGAAAAGATGGATCAGGTGAAAGTACTGGCGCAGGAACTGTTGAAGAAAGAAGTTTTATACCAGGCCGACCTGGAAAGACTGATCGGTAAACGTCCTTACGACGTTCACAGAGAACATTTACTGAATAAAGAAGGTATGACTACTGATGGTGTTCATCCGTCAGATATCATCAACCCTTCTCCATCACCCGCTAATGCGTAAATAGTGATATGAAGATTTCTCCTGCTAAGGAAAATATTCTGAAAAGAGTACGGAATGCGTTAAGTCAGTCAGTACAGTTGCCCTTCCCCAATTCGGAGGGCAACTCGTCTGTTTTCAGAACCGAGAATGAGAGCCTGGAATTAAAGTTTGCAGAAGAATTTACCAGATTACAAGGAAAATTTGTTTTCTGTACAGGAAAAGGTGAGTTGATGGATAGTTTGCGAGCACTTTGCGAAAACAAAGAGTGGCACAACGTTTTCTGTCAAACCCCTGCCCTGCTAAAAATAATTCACCAGGAAGAATTACCCACCCTTAATCAGGGTACCATGCACGAAGCTGATGCTGCCATCACAGATTGTGAATACCTGGTAGCCCGCACCGGAACAGTGGTGCTGAGTGCAGCACAACCCAGCGGCAGAGCATTACCAGTATATGCACCTGTACATATCATGATTGCCTATACGCACCAACTGGTATTTGATCTGAAGGATGCGTTGAATAAGCTGAAAGATAAGTATGGTAACGATCTCCCTTCTGCAATATCCTTTGCAACAGGGCCCAGTCGTACTGCAGATATCGAAAAAACGTTGGTAGTAGGGATTCATGGTCCCAAGGAAGTATATGTATTTTTAGTAGACGAATAATAAAAACAGCCTTTAGCCTTTAGCTTTTAGCCTTTAGCAGAAAACGATACGTCGCTTTGCTACTAAAAGCTAACCGCTAAAGGCTAAAAGTTTTAAAGCAATGGATATCCACTTACCGCCAAATAAGAAAGTATATTTTGCCTCTGATTTTCATCTGGGTGCTCCCAATGCTGCTGCCAGCAGGGAGCGCGAAAAGTTGCTCCTGCAATGGCTCGACCAGGTAGAACCTGATGCACAACATATTTTCCTGGTAGGTGATATTTTTGACTTCTGGTTTGAATACAAACATGTCATCCCTAAAGGCTATACACGCATACTGGGCAAGCTGGCTGCCTTAAGTGATAAGGGCATTGGTATTTCTGTATTTATCGGAAACCATGATATGTGGATGAATGGATATTTTGAAGAAGAACTGAATATCCCGGTTTACTACGAACCGCAAACCTATACCATTGGTGGAAAACGTTTTTATATTGGCCATGGCGATGGTTTAGGACCAGGTGACCATGGTTATAAGATGCTGAAAAAAGTATTCAGAAATCCATTTTGTCGCTGGATGTTTTCTGCCATTCACCCCGCCTGGGGAATTGCCCTCGCTAACTATTTCAGCCGCAAAAGCCGCTCTGCTACCGGCCAGGAACTGGAGCATTTCTTAGGTACAGAAAATGAATGGCTGGCCATTTACAGCAAAGAAATATTGCAAAAAGAACACTTCGATTACTTCATATATGGGCACAGACATCTGCCCCTCGATATTCAACTATCCGAACGTAGTCGCTATATTAACCTGGGCGACTGGCTCAACTATTTTTCCTATGCTGTTTATGATGGCAATGAGGTAGCACTGAAGTTTTTTACTGAAGCCGGTGAAAAGGCCGCCAGATCAGGCGTCCAGAATTTCGTGCAGGATAGGCGGTGAGTGCATCTCTGTAAAATCAGGTAAGTGCAACCGGAAAAAATCCAGGTACGCATACAGCAATTTCCTTCTTCTTTCTTTATTCATCGTGATTGCCGCCAGGTGGTGTACTTCCGTGCACTGGAACAACTGATCGGTTAATTCACTGCTATGTGCATCCAGGTGATCGCTGTGATGTGGCGGTAAATCAGTAAAAGTGCCTTCCTGTAAATCCAGGTAGGGTGTGTATTCAGAGAAGCGGCCATTTAGCCGGAAACCCAGCTGCTCCCCTACTTTTAGCGTAAAATATAATGGGAGATTAGCGACTACCGGTAACGCAGATACGTCCAGTAGCTGCAATGTGTTTTCCGTGAAATAATAAAGATCCAGTTGTTGTTCCGGTTGCTTCAGACATTTTTGCAACAGCTCTATAATGTAGAGCGCTACTGTATTTTTTACTACATTCAGGTGTACGGCATTGTAGATATATGCCAGCTTGAATTCAGATATCCGCTGGAGATTCCTGATTTCATTGTGGTACACCACCAGCTCCAGGATATTGCCTGGTTGCAGCAAATTCCCTTTAGCCGCTTTGGGCTTGGAAGATCGGGCGCCGTTTACCATGTACGATTGTACTCCAAAGAGTTCAGTGAATATATTCACGATCAGGCTCGTATCTCCATACTTGACGGTGCGTAATACTATGCCGCGTGTTTTGTGAAGCATTTAGCTGGTAGCTGTTAGCATTTTGTGATAGAAACAGAATTGCAAGTTAATACAAACCACGATAAGGAACATGCAGGCCACTGATTTACAGGTAAAGGCAAAAAGCTGGCAGCTTGTAGCCAAAACCAGACAGCTCATCGCTGTTCGCTAACAGCTAATAGCTATTTTAATTACCTTTACGCCCATTACTAAAAAGGAAATCCTTATGTGGCAACGTTTAGCCGGCTTTGTGCTAAAATATCGATTATTGCTTCTTGTTCTACTGCTTGCCGGTACCGGCGTGATGGGTTATTTTGCCAGTAAGGTTCAAATGTCTTATGACTATGTGGCCACTATCCCGCATGATAATCCAAAGTTTCTTGAGTACCAGGAGTTTAAGAAGAAATTTGGAGCAGATGGTAATGTGCTCATGCTCGCTGTGCAAACGGATAAATTTTTCCAGGCAGATTTTTTTAAGGACTATGTTCAGCTGAACAAGGACATGAAAAATGTTTTTGCTGTAGAAAACATTATGAGTGTGCCCATGGCGGTAAACCTGGTGAAAAACGACAGTACACAGAAGCTGGAAGCCAATTTGCTTTTCAAGGGCGATCTGACAAACCAGGTAGTCATTGATAGTTTATCAAAAGTATTTAACACACTTCTGTTTTACAAAGGCCTTTTGTACAACCCGGATACACATGCCTATCTGATGGCTATTTATGTGAATAAGGATGTATTTAATTCGCCCAAACGTACGGCGGTAGTAAAAGAAATAACCAAGCTGGCAACAGCTTTCCAGGAAAAGCAACATACAGAAGTGCATTTGAGCGGATTGCCACTAATTCGTACTGCCATGGCCGTTAAGGTGGCAGACGAACTGAAGCTGTTTCTTAAAATATCATTTCTCCTGACAGGGTTGATCTTATTCCTGTTCTTCCGTTCCTTTGGCGCGGTACTGATGTCTATGATTGTGGTTGCCATTGGAGTGATCTGGTCTGTGGGTACGATAGTGCTGATGGGCTATAAAATTACATTGCTGACGGGGTTAATTCCATCACTGATAGTGGTAATAGGGATTCCCAATTGTGTATATTTCCTGAGTAAGTATCATACCGAATATGCCAAGGATGCCAATAAAACAAGGGCATTGGTGCATATGATACAACGGATGGGTATTGTAACCCTGTTTACCAACCTGACAGCTGCTATTGGTTTTGGTGTATTTTGTTTTACCAATAGTGCTATCCTGAAAGAGTTTGGTGTAGTTGCAGGGTTGAATATTATGTTCATCTTCCTGATCTCTTTCATTTTCCTGCCTTCTGTGCTTAGTTATTTACCTGCACCGAAGAGCAAACATACTACCTACCTGGATAACCGTTTCTTTGGTGCCATTCTGAATTTCCTGACCAAACTGGTATTCCAGTACCGGTCATGGGTATACGCAGTAAGTGCTGTACTGGTGATCCTGGCTATTGTAGGGATGGGACGTCTGCAGTCTGTAGGCTATATGCTGGATGATATTCCGCATACTGATAAATTGTACCTGGATCTGAAGTTCCTGGAAACTAATTTCAAAGGGGTGATGCCGCTGGAAATAGCGGTGGATACCAAAAAGAAAAACGGGGTCATCAATCTGCAAACGCTGAACAAGCTGGATGAACTGACACAGTTGATTTCTGCGCAGCCTGATTTTGGCCGTCCGTTGTCTGTAGTGGAAGGTATTAAGTTTGCCAAGCAGGCTTACTATAACGGGGATAGCTCCAACTTTGCGGTGCCTAACCAGTTTGATCTGGGCTTCCTGGCGCCTTATCTGCGAATGAAGGGAAGCAATGCTACTGGCCCTGCTTCTACTTTCTCAAAGCTGGTATCTTCCTTTATGGATAGTACCAAGCAGGTAGCGAGACTGAGTGTGAATATGAAGGATGTGGGTTCCCAGAAGTTACCGGTATTGCTGGATTCGTTACAGCCTAAGGTAACAGCTATTTTTGATACAGCTCACTATAAGGTTACCTTTACTGGTACCAGTGTTATATTCCAGGAAGGTACCCGGTTTATCATTAATGGGTTGATGGAAAGTATTGTGCTGGCTTTTGTATTGATTATGCTGTGCATGTTGTATCTGTTCCGTTCCTGGAGGATGCTGATCATATCTTTGATCCCGAATGTGATTCCGCTGGTAGTAACTGCAGGTGTGATGGGTTGGGTAGGTGTGCCGTTGAAGCCATCTACCGTATTGGTGTTCAGCGTAGCGCTTGGTATAGCCATTGATGTTACAATACGTTTCCTGGTAAATTTCAAGCAAGAGTTACCGCGTCATGATTTTGATATCAGTGCTACTGTAAAGCAAACGATTCATGAAACAGGGTTGAGTATCATTTATACTTCTGCGATTCTGTTTGCTGGTTTTATGATCTTTAGTTTCTCCGGGTTTGGAGGTACAAAGGCTCTGGGCTGGTTAACTTCTCTTACGCTGGTAGTGGCTATGATTACGAATCTGACGATCTTGCCAGCTTTGCTGTTGTGGATGGAAAAGGCGTTATTGAAGAAGGCGAAGAAGAAGGAGTTATGGAAAGCGCTGGATGAAGAGGAAGATATCGATATTGAGAAGCTGGGGATCAGCGATAAGGAATAGTCTTTTTTAGCATAAAAATAGTCTCTATCGGGGGCGAACGGATGCGGTTTTGGCTGCAACTGTTCGCCCCCGATGTGTTTTTATAGGCTACTTTTCGCAGTCGCTGCTAAACATTTAGCTAAAATGGACAAATAATCACCCTGAAATAATCTAGTGGACAGCATTCAAATACCCTTTTCACCGCTTGTAAAAAAGGCTGGCATATTATAATGAAAAAGTATGAGGTTTATAATGCCATTCTAACACATAGTTCATGAAAAATAAGTACTTAAAGGGCGCTCATTTATCCGAGCGCAAATTTAAGGAGATCCTGCGGCTGTTCGCCGATGATCTTACTGCGACCCAGATAGCCAATATCAGCGGTGTCAGCAGGGTAACTATTAATAGTTACCTGAAAAAGCTAAGACACCAGATTGCACGCTACTGTGAGACGCAGCATCCTGCGCCTGTTCCCGTTTTAACCTACGACAGCAGACCCAGTGACCTAACCCCGGACCACGACAGCGACACGCTGGTGGCCGTAAAGCCGGAAGTAGACCGGATTGTAAAGCCGGTAATCTTCGGCATCTGCAGATCCTCAGACAGGTTGCACACCGAAATTCTCCCAGATGTAAGCCGCTCCATGATTCATGCTGCCACACGTGGTCGTTCCGTATTGGAAACCCAGGGTGCAGCAGAACGTTTGCGCAGATTTAACGGTTTGGTGGATTTAGGTCAATACCGTTTGTACCGATTGGGGCAAACTTCGGAAACGCACCAAATGGATGATGTAGATGCTTTCTGGGGCTTAACAAAGCACCGGCTAGCCAAGTTTAAAGGGTTGAACCGTAACACCGCCTATTTGCACCTGAAAGAGTGTGAATACCGGTTTAATCATCGTAATGATGACCTGTTTATGGTACTGCTGGAATTATTAAAAATATACCCGCTTACCCTTTCCTGATAAAATAATTAGCCCCGCTTTATGCGGGGCAACATTAATCTCGATTTAGATTTTGGTTGATGAGTACAGGCGGTATTCTTGCCGCTTGTTTATTCTTATGCCCTTACACATTATATTAATTATAAATAAGTTAATAAGACGTTAAAAAAGTGTTATCCAAATGTTATCAGCAACTTTTCTAGCTTAATTTTTTGTTAAGAATTATTATATTTGAAGCTGGTTGAAAATTTGCTAAGGAAACTGCTTATGAGGATGAAGTTGATCACTTCTGATGTTGATTTATTAAATAAATCACAATGGAATAGGTCAATCTTTTAGTTATTGTCAAAGTATATAATACACTTGCCAGCTCTCCACTACTAAAGTTATCCAGCTTACAATTTACTCAACTGATTTAACGGGAACCAAATGATTAGGGCTCTATAGCCTTGATGTGGATTTTTATTTTTTAAGGTTAAGGAAACAACAAAATCATGCTTATGAGGAAAGTGTTATTTCTCCTCTTGTCCGTACTATTTCTGGGCGGGCAGGTCTATGCGCAGAGCCGCACAGTAACAGGGAGAGTTGCCGATGGTAAAGACGGTTCGCCTATACCTGGCGCAACTATTCAGATCAAGGGAACCAACAAGGGCACTATGTCCACTCCGGATGGTTCTTACAAAATTACAGTAGACAACAGCAATGCGGTCCTGTCCTTCTCTTTTATAGGATACCTGGTGAAGGAACTTCCTGTAAACAAAGAAGTCATCAATGTGAGCCTGGAAGCCGACAACAAGCAACTGAGCGAAGTAGTGGTAACCGGTTACACACAGGTAGACCGTAAGAAAATGGTAAGTTCCATTGCAGAAGTAAGTTCCAAACAAATTGAGAACGTACCTATGCCGGATGTAAACCAGATCCTGCAAGGCCGCGCACCTGGTGTGGTATCTGCTTCCGGTTCGGGACAACCCGGATCTGTTCAGAAAGTAACTATCCGTGGTGTCGGTTCACTGAGTGCAGGTGCAGGTCCTCTGTACGTAATTGATGGTATTATCGTGAATAATGGCCAGTTCAATTATGATAACCAGACACAGAGCAGTGATATCATGGCTAACCTGAACCCTAATGACATTGAAAGCGTGAATGTGTTGAAAGACGCATCTGCTACCGGGTTGTATGGTTCAAGAGGTAGTAACGGTGTAATCGTTATCACCACTAAAAAAGGTAAAGCCGGTACCTCCAACGTTAACTTTAAAGCACAATACGGTTTCACTTCTCCCAGCTTTGGTAAATGGAAGCAAATGAATGGTGAGCAGGCTTTTAATTATGAAAAAAATCTGCTGCGCTTGGGCGGTGCATCAGAAGCAGAAATCAAAGACCAACTGCCTGATTCTTTACTGGATCATATGTTTGACTGGAGAGATGCTGCCTTCCAGAATGGACGTACACAGAACTATCAGATTTCTTCCAGCGGAGGAAACGACAAAACCAAATACTACCTGTCCGGTGCTTACTTCAGCCAGGACGGTGCCCTGATTTACTCAGGTCTGAAACGTTACTCAGTAGTATCTAACATCCAACATAAAGTAAACGACCGTTTGGATATCGGTATGAACCTGAACCTATCTTACAGCGATGCCAATAACGCTGGTGCAGGTAACCGTTACAGCAGCCCGTTGCTGGCAAGTTTTGCCAACTCACCTATGCTGAACCCATACCAGCCAAATGGTAAATTATATACGGGCCTGGAAGATGCATGGGCGAACTCTCCTACCGGAGATAACTTCCTGTATTCTGTTCCATTGAATACCAACAACAACTACAACTTCCGTGGTTTGGGCAAAATGTTCCTGAACTACCGCATATTTGACTGGTTAAAATTCTCACAGAATATCTCTGCTGACATGATCATGGCCCGTCAGAAATCTTTCCAGGATCCAACTACTGCAGATGGATTTAATTCTGAAGATGCTTCCAAAAGCGGAAGCGTACTGGAAGCAAGTCAGACCAACAGAACGATCACTTCACAAACATCTCTCTCCGGTAACTTCAACATTGGTGAAAAAAGCCAGTTTGATTACCTGGCGATGATGGAATACGTACCTACTCACTTTGATGGTTTCAACGCGTCAGGCATTGGTTTGGCTAACGGTAAACTGAATGTACTGGATGCTACTTCCACGCCCCAGTCAGTAACCGGCGATTCTTATGATTATCGTTTTGTTTCTTACCTGGGTCAGTTAAACTATACTTACAACAACAAGTATTACCTGACAGGTTCCATCAGAAGAGATGGTAGCAGCCGTTTCAGCCCTAACAACAGGTATGGTACTTTCTATGCCCTGGGTGCTTCCTGGCGTGTGATAGATGAAAACTTTATGAAGTCTCAGAACATTTTCTCCAACCTGAAACTGAGAGCCAGTTATGGTACTTCCGGTAATGCCAACTTTGGCAACTATGCGTGGATGGCATTGTACAAATACAATGTTGCCTACAACGGTGCACCAGGTGGATATCTGAATAGCATCGGTAATCCTGACCTTACCTGGGAAAAGAGTACCAATACCAACATTGGTTTGGATATGGGCTTCCTGAAAGACAGGCTGACTGTTTCCGTAGATATTTATAACAAGAAGAGCGATGATCTGTTGATGAATGTGCCTATTCCATTGTCTACCGGTATTTTCCAGCGGCCGGCAAATGTAGGTGCTATCAGAAACCGTGGTATTGAAGCGACGGTGTCTTCTGTAAATATTCAATCAAAAGAAGTTACCTGGACTACAGATGTAACTTTTGCAATGAACCGCAACAAGGTATTGAAGCTGAATAACCATGAGCCTATCAATAACTTTGAAGATTTTGAAGGAACCGCTTACACCAACACTATCCTGAAAGAAGGACTGCCAGCTTATACCTGGTACCTGAGAGAATGGGCTGGTGTGGATCCTGCTAATGGTGATCCATTGTGGTATACCGCTGATGGTAAAACAACCAACGATATCAACAAAGCATCTTATAAAACTTTTGGTAACACCATGCCTAAGTTCACTATGGGCTTCAACAATACTGTTAACTATAAAGGCTTCTCTCTGTCTGCATTCTTCTATGTATCTCAGGGTAACGAAATCTTTAACGGTACAAAAAGATATGGTGATGCAGATGGTGGACGCTTTGGATGGAATTACAACGTAGAAGCAGGAGAAAATTACTGGACTACTCCAGGTCAAAAGGCCGATCGTCCTAAACCTGTAATTGGTGGTAATAAATCTTCCAACGCAGCCTCCAGCCGTTACCTGGAAGATGGTTCCTACATCAGATTACGTAATGTTACTTTAGGTTACAACCTGCCTTCATACATGTTGAAAGCCGCCAAGATACAGGGTATCCGCGTATACGTACAAGGAGCTAACCTGTGGACCATTACTAACTACTCAGGTGTGGATCCGGAAATCGGATATGATGGATATGAGTTCTTTAAGTATCCGGTTAACAAGAGCGTGAGCTTTGGTGTAGATATCACATTGTAATTTTAAAAGGATAATCAGCATGAAAAAATATATCATAGGAATATTTGCAGCAGCTGCCCTGTTACAGGCTTGTTCTGGTAAGCTGGATGTGAAACCAAACAACCAGTTGGACATAGGCGATGCATTAGGTGATTTACCTGCCGTGCAGTCTGCCCTGACAGGTACATACGATGCCTTACAGCAAACAGAATATTATGGTCGTAACTATTGGGTGATGACCGAGGTGAGCGGCGATAACGTATACCTGGCAGCAAAAAACAGTAACCGTTTTATATCCAGCTTTAAGCGTGAATACAACGTGCAGGATGTGGATGTAGAGGATCTATGGAAAACGGCATATAAAGCTATCCTTGGGGCTAATAATGTTATTAACAGCGTAGATTCCGTAGCAGGTGATCAGGAAGTGAAGAATGTTGCTAAAGGAGAAGCTTTGTTTATCCGGGCATTAGCATATTCTGATCTGGTAAATATGTTTGCAAAACCTTACCGCAACACTAACGGCAGTCAGGCAGGCGTTCCACTCAAATTGAAATTTGAACTGGCACAAACGCCGCGCAGTACTGTAGCGCAGGTGTATACGCAGATCATTGCAGATCTGACTGAATCGAAAAAATTATTGGTAAATGTTGGTATTAAAAGCAAATACCGCGCAAGCCAGTATGCAGCATCAGCATTGCTGGCCAGGGTTTATCTTGCAAAAGGTGATGACCAGGCAGCTATTACTGAAGCTGCCAACGTAATTAACGCAGGTTTTACATTGGCTACCCCAGGTGACCTGGCAACATTTTATAGTACTCCTGGTACTCAGGAGGAAATCTTCACACTGAGATATGTTGGTACCGCTGAAGATTTTGGTTCAGATAATATTGGTAAAATATACCTGAAGCCAGGCTATGGCGATGTCCGTGTATCTCCTGATCTGTACAATACAGTAGCCAGCACCGATAACAGAAAAATGTTTATTGGCGTATTTTCTGACGGCAGCACCGGTGAAAGAACTAACTTGAAATTTTCAGGACAGGATGGTATCGCAGGTATGCATAGCCCTAAGATCCTCCGTTTGGCAGAAATGTACCTGATTCGTGCAGAAGCATATGCGCATCTGAATCAATCCGCCAATGCTATCAGTAATCTGAATATCCTGAGAGCGCAGAGAATTGCGGGAGGAGGTCAGTTGTCTGGTATCGCTGATAAAGATGTACTGGATTATGTACTGGCGGAAAGCAGAAACGAATTTATGTTTGAAGGTCACCGTTATTTTGATCTCCTCAGAAATGGTAAAGATGTTGTCCGCAATTTCTGTCATAATCTGCTGGAAATAACGGCGCCATGTACTATCAGTGCTACCTCATCTATTGCCATCTGTCCTATTCCCCAAACGGAAATCAATACTAATCCGATTGAGCAAAATGCAGGATATGGTCAATAAATAATTGATCGTTATTTAAATATTAAAGAAGGGAATGCCATCCGGCATTCCCTTCTTTCGTTTAGGCATATCCGTATCAAAAGAAGAATAAAAATTTTATGATATTTTATATTTATGTACGATAAATATATGTATTGATTCTTTCCGTGTCTCTCAACATTTCGAAATGATCACTTGTTATCCCCTTTTAACAAATATCTATAGTCTGTCATATAGCGAATATTGGATAGTTGTTTGATGCTATATTACCCAACGAACCAGATGTTTATCTATATTCTTATAATTTCTTATTGTTAACTGCTTTCTTATTCAATCAAAACAAATCGCTTATGAAAAAAGAGCTACTTCTATGGCTGCTTTTGTGTACTGGCGTCTTCAGCGCAGTGGCACAAACACGATCGATCAGCGGAAGGGTTACTGATGCAAAAGACGGTTCTGCTCTACCTGGAGTAACCGTTGTAGTTAAGGGAACAACAAGAGGTGTTTTTACTGCCGGTGATGGATCTTATAAAATTAATGCAGACAACGGATCTATCCTGGTATTCTCATTTGTAGGATACCTAACTAAAGAGTCGTCTGTTGGCAGCAATAATATTATTGACCAAACGCTGGAAGCTGACAAAAAGCAATTGGGTGAAATTGTGGTCACAGCAGTTGGTATCAAACGCGATGAAAAAGCGCTGGGGTACTCACTCACACAAGTAAAGCCTGATCAGATTCTACAAAAGTCAGAACCGGATATGTTAAAAGGATTACAGGGCAAAGTAGCTGGTGTAGATATCCGTACTTCACAGGGTACACCAGGTGCAGCCACCCGCATCAACATCCGTGGTAATACTTCTTTCTTTGGAAAGAACGAACCACTGATTGTGGTGGATGGTATTCCGTATAACAATGACCAGGTAACTACTTCTTCCCAAACGTCCGGTGGTGGTGCATATTCAAGCGGATTATCTTCTCTGGATCCTAACGACATTGCTTCAATGAACGTATTGAAAGGAGCTGCAGCAGCTGCCTTGTACGGTTCAAGGGCATCTAACGGCGCCATTGTTATTACTACTAAATCCGCTAATGCCGGCAGGTCAAAGAAAGGACTGGAAGTAACTTATAGTTCTTCGCTGGCCTTTGAAAAGGTAGCCGGATTACCCAGTTATCAGAATGATTACGGAGCTGGATCCTCCTTTAAATACTCTAATGCCAACGGTTCCTGGGGGCCTAAATTTGGTACCCTGGATTCTATTCCTGCATGGCCCGATTACCTGGGAGCATATCCTGAATTATTTTCTTCTACAGGGAAAACGCCGTTCAAGGCTTACCCTAACAACGTAAAAGATCTCTTCAGGACAGGATCCATGTTCGAAAATTCTGTTTCCGCGAACGGAGGTAATGAAAAAAGTTCCTTAAGCATTACTGCTTCTTATCTGAATCAGGATGGTTATGTGCCGTCTTCCAGTTTCAACAGAGCCAGTATGAGTGTGGGGGGACAAACCAAATTAGACATGGGATTGACGATAAGTGCAAACTTCTCGTATTCCAGGAGTAACCAGCTAGGAAGTCCGTTTGGTGAAAACCAGGTAGACGGAGCTGCTTCTTCCTTTGCCAGAAATCTCTTCCTGGCCAGGAACTGGGATATTGCGGGGTTGCCTTATCAGGATGTCAATAACCGTCCTTTATCTCCGCTCGGTTCTCAGTTTGATAACCCGCTTTGGTCATTCAAACACAATACTATCACCACTAATACCGACAGGTATGTGGCAGGTCTTAAGTTTGGTTATACCGTGGCAGATTGGTTAGCACTTTCTTACCAGATAGGAACCAATACCAATAACCTGTTCAGACGTGAAGTAACGGATATCGGATCCCGTGCAGCAGAAGGATTAGGAAGAATTGTAGAAGATAATTATCAGTACCAGGAAATAGAATCCAATCTGATTGCGACCATTACGCCTAAGTTTAAAAACGAGGACTTTGATTTCAAAGCAATCGTTGGCCATAACGTAAACCAACGGACTTCCCGCGATCGATTGTTCCTGGGGAATGAAATTGTATCACCAGGCATTTATACACTGGACAATACCAAAACGGTGTTACCCAATGGTGGTTTGTATTCACAAAGACGTCTCTGGGGTATCTTTGCGGACCTGGAACTGGGTTACAAAAACTGGGCATTCCTCTCTGTCACCGGAAGAAATGACTGGTCTTCCACCTTACCATCCAGTAACAGAAGTTACTTCTATCCAAGTGTTTCAGGGTCATTCATCTTTACACAAGCATTTAACCTGGAAAGCCATGTACTTACTTTTGGTAAGATCAGGGCCAGCTGGGCAAGGGTGGGTAGAGACGCAGATCCATATTCACTGCAGAATATTTTCCGTTTGAATAGTCCTATTACGGGCGTTTCCGGCGTTATTCAGTCGCCTATTGCTAATAATCCAAACCTGAAACCAGAGTTTACACGAGACATTGAAGTAGGAACTACACTGGAATTCTTTGAAAGAAGAATTGGGGTGGATTTTGCGTGGTATAGCAGGAAATCTTCTAACCAGATTGCGCCCATCACACTTCCGGGATCTTCGGGCTTTACCCAGTTTTATGAAAACTTTGGAGAAATATCCAACAAGGGTATTGAAGTAGATGTGAATGTGGTACCTGTTAAAACCAAAGATTTCACCTGGACAGTACACTGGGTATTTACGAAAAACAAGAGTGAAGTGGTATCCTTGTTACCAGGCGTAGATAGGATACCGTTATTCAATGTATTGAATACGATTTCTCCTTACCTGGAGCCAGGCAAGCCTTTCGGATACCTGCGCGGAACCGTGGATTACAGGGATGATCAGGGTAATCTGCTCATCAATCCTACCACAGGTTTACTTATCAGAAATACGCAACAGGCGATGATTGGTGATCCGAATCCGGATTTCAAAACAGGAATCAACACGACCTTTAATTACAAGGGTATTTTCCTGAATGCCTTATTTGACCTGACAAAGGGTGGCGATATGTATTCTGTAACCAACAGTAGCCTGCTGGGTCGTGGTGTAACCAGGGATACCAAGGACCGCGAAAAAGGATATGTCATACCTGGTTTTTATGGAGATGCGAATACGGGTAAACCTATTCTGGATAGTAAGGGAGACAAAATACCCAATACCACCAATGTAAGCTTACGCGAAATGTATTTTGGAGAATCATTTGCGATCAATGCCGCTACCGAGTGGAATGTATTTGATGCAACAGTATATACTTTCCGCGAACTGGCGATTGGTTATGACTTCCCAAAAAGTTTGTTTAACAGAACACCTATCGGTGGTTTAACGGTTACTTTAACAGGGAGGAACCTCTGGTATGTGGCACCTAATTTTCCGAAGTACTCCAACTTTAATCCGGAAACCAACAGCTTTGGTAATACGACCACACAAGGTATCGAGTTATCCAGTGCACCTACCACCCGTAGGTTTGGTATCAATCTGAAAGTGAGTTTCTAAATTATGAACAAGTCAAAACCGGAATTTATGAAAAGATCGATGTACGTGTTTTTAGGGACGTTGATATGTTTAACGGCGTGTACTAAAAACTTTCTGGATATAAATAAAGATCCCAACTATGCGGCAAAGACAACTGAAAACCGTTTGTTAACGGCTGCGCAACAGGGACTCTCCTATTCACTGGGATTTACCAATGATAACAGGGGCGCCAGGGGATTAACGGAAGTCCTTTCTGTATACATGCACCAGATGGTAGTTCGGGAAGACCCCGATCAATATGGTGCAGATGGAAATGATATTAACCTTACCGGTTCCTGGACAGATATGTACAGTAGCTCGCTTGCACAGGTAGGATCTGATGTGTTGGGTACTTTACAGAATGTGGAAACTATTATTTCCCAGGGTACTACCAACGGTAATATGATTTATGTGGGTATTGCAAAAATAATGAAAGCATATGCGATCAGTCAGTTTGTAGATGCATTTGCAGATATACCTTATTCAGAGGCCAATAGATTTTTAACGGATGGTATCAGGTATCCCAAATACGATAAGGGTGCTGATATTTATCCTAAGTTATTTACACTGCTGGATGAAGGTATTGCGAATTTAGATGCAGATGCACCGAATTTGATTAAACCTGCAGGAGATGATCTTTACTATGGTGGAGATAAAGTGAAATGGGCCAACCTGGCACGCACGATTAAACTGAAATTATATAACCAGGTAAGATTGGTACAGAATGTTTCTACACAGGTAGCGGCATTGGAGGCAGATAATAAGATGATCAGTCAGACATCGGAAGGCTTTATGTTTACCTATGGTAGAAGTACTACACCGGATGATCGTAATCCGGGCTTCAATGATTATTTCGCCAGTCAGCGTTCCCATTACATGAGCCCCTGGTTTTATGAAATACTGAGAGGATACAATAAAAACATTTTCACGGGTAACAGAGACCCGAGAATCCCCTATTATTTTTATGAGCAGCTAAACTATAATGGAGAAGCTGATAGCCCTACGGATTATAGGGATAGTGGTTTTGTTTCTATTCCGTTTGGTTCGGTAAGTGTGAACCGCAACTTTTTGCAGCAAGGTTCAGTGACGATGTTCGGTATTTATCCTGTGGGTGGACGTTTTCAGGCGGTTAATGATACCGGTACTGTAAGTGCCAGTGATGCTACCGGCGCCGCGCCATTCAGGATGCTTACTTATGCAGACCGGCTTTATATAGAAGCAGAACTGATGTCTGTTGGTGTATTGGCTGGTGATCCAAGAGCAAAACTGATAGCAGCAATGGCTGAATCATTTGGACAGGTAGATTATGTAGTAACGCTGGCATCGAAGCAACAGGGCGTGCCTAAGCTTTCCGGAAGTACTGCAGAGGCTATCTACACCGCAAAAGTGCTGGCAGAATATGATCTTCCAACTACTACGGCTGCTAAAAAGCTGGAAATCATTATGACGCAGAAATGGATTCAGAGTTTTGGTAATAGTGTTGATCAATACACAGATTACAGAAGAACCGGGTATCCGATTCTCTTCGACCCAAGAAATCCAGAAATGGCGCCTGGAGGCGTATTACAACCGCCTTTAAAGGGTGATCCGACTATTGCTGGCAATCAGGCAGGTATACCGGTAAGTTTAAGTGTTAACTACCCTCTATCATTGCCATGGAGTAGCCTGGATTTGAATGTAAATAAGAATGCGCCGGCGCAAAAGATACCATCTACGTATCCGGTATTCTGGGATAAGAACTGATTTATGCAGACAAAAAATATTGCTATGAAAAGAATAACCACTTTTATAATAATGACACTGCTGAGCGCAGCTATCATAACAGGGTGTAAGAAAGACGAAAATCCAAAGCTGCCCGAGGGGGTAAAAAGTGCAGCCCTACCCCTCGTAAAAGCAGATGCCGGCTCCAGTACTTCCATTACAGATTTCGCTACTTTTCAGGGCAAGTTCAGCGTGGGCGTTTATTTCGCCAATCAGGAATTACCAAAGAAAATGGATGTGGTAGTGGCGCTGAATAAGAAATATACCAATGTAAAAGTATTAAAAGCAGATGTAACAACATACCCAACTGCTTTTACGGTTACCGCCCAGCAACTGGCAGCGCTTTTCGGTGCTAAGTTGGATACGATGCATAACGGTACCACCTTTGAGGTGGGCGCAGATGTTTACATGAATAGTGGGTTAGTCGTGCCCATATTCAACAGTACTCCAGGTGTAAGAGGATATGGTCCGGATGCTACCAGCTATCCTGGCGCAAGCATTCAGGTGACGTATACAATCAAGAAATAAGGCTAACGTATACAGGGAATTTAAGAAGCAGCTACTTGAAAAATGTAGTGCCTGAAGGATAAGATATATTTGGGGCACTACATTTTTCAAATAGCTTTTGTAGAATTTGTGGCATAACACGAATGTGTTATTTTTTAATAAGCTTCTTTGGTTACATTTGCCCCCATCATGAAAATTTGAAGAGCCAAAATCTGGATTTACAATAGATTATCGGGGAACATACATGATGAATTGACAATGTTTTAATTTGAGCTTATTGAAAGACTTTCTGCTTAGTTAAGGCTCGTTACTGCAATTTTTCCATTTTTTTAAGGATCTAACACTTGCCAAACTGTAATTCATTCTGAGGAGAAATTTGGGTTCAGAAAGTATTTGTTGAGTGTCTTGTTCTACGTAAACTTCGCTTGCGATGTTGCATGGAAAAATTGCTGACTTGTGCTATATACCAACTAAACTAACTTGTTATTTTTCATTGCTTATGAGTAATATCGATTTTTTGTAAGTCCGTCGTTAGGTTATCTTGCATTGGCACTTGTTATTTCATGTATACATATTATCTGAAAATAGAGTTAGGATGCCTAATAATATGCTATGGCCAGGATTAAATGATGGCGATTGGCAGAAGTATTTTTCAATGAGACATTGAAAAAAGCACAACTACCGCAGTATTAATTTTTGTCAACCGAAATCTGAATACAACGAAATAGTTCGGGATTATTCCCGGACTATTTTAATAGATCTCAACTATACTACGAAGGTGTTATTTCCTGACGGGTCTCTTTCATTTATATTTGCGCTCATCATGAAAATTTTGATGAACCAAAATCAGAACCGCATAGAAATATTCTATGTTACAACATGATAAACTGAATTTAACTTTTATTGGGCTTATAGAGAGAGAATTACTGCTTACTGAGGAACTAGTTACAACGACTTTTTCCATTTAAATAAAGGATCTAAACAACTTGTAAACCAGAACCTATTCCGGCATCGGAATTTATTCGGGTATTGAGCGCATTACTTTCTGAAATGTTTTCGATTACAATGTTTAACGATAGAAATTAATTGTTTGTTGCTGCACACTTGTGCTGCAATATGTTAGCTTGTTATTTGGTTTTTGAATTGCTTTTGAGATAACATTTGCTGTACTGTACAGTATTGTGCTGTTTGCCGCTACGTTGTTTGCACGCGTGGAGTTTGTTATTTCGTATATACGTATTTGTTAGAATAAAGGTAGGATGCCTAATAGCATTGCTATGCCTGTAATGGACCCTTTTGTTGTAGTTGTATTTTAAAATCTAAATCGCTTATGAAGAAAGCATTGCTGCTCTTGCTTATTGCGGCCATCAGCGTTATCCAGGCGCACGCGCAAACGCGACCTATCACCGGTAAGGTGACTGATGCCAAAGACGGTGCACCTTTGACTGGTGTAACCGTAAAAATTAAAAATACCAATACCGGTACCACTACCAATTTAGAGGGTAAGTTCTCTTTGAATGTAGAGGGTAACCCGGTGCTTGAGTTTACATTTGTTGGTTTTGGTTCAAAAGAAGTAGCTACTTCTGGTAAAAGCAACATTGATGTTAAGCTGGGTACTGATGAGAAAGCGCTTAGTGAAATAGTTGTGGTGGCCTATGGTACCACTAAAAAGGGATCTAATACCAGCGCTACTACACAAATTGACAGCAAAAAATTTGCTACCAGGGCAATTTCCAACGTTGCGAGTGCATTGGATGGAGCTGCTCCCGGTATTCAAACAAATGCAGGAAGTGGTCAGCCAGGTGACGGACCAGCTATCCGCATCCGTGGATTTGGATCTATCAATGCTTCCAGCGATCCTTTGTATGTAGTGGATGGAGTACCTTACTCCGGTAACCTGAGCAGCTTGAACGTAGCTGACATCGAAAGCATTTCTGTGCTGAAAGATGCGTCTTCTTCTTCTCTTTATGGTTCCCGCGCAGCTAACGGTGTGGTCATTGTGACTACCAAAAAAGGTAAAAATGGACGTAATCAGCTGCAGGTAACTGCTATACAGGGCTTTAACTCCCGTGGTATTCCGGAATATAGCAGATTAAATGCACAGCAATATTATCCGATGCTGTGGGAAGCACAACGTAATGCGTTGGTGACTAATGGCACAGCACGGGATGTTGCAAACAAACGTGCTTCCGGGCTTGTAGCTGGTGCGAAAAGCATCAAAGATATGTTGGGATACAATCCGTTTAACGTAGCTGATAATGCAATTGTTGACACCAATGGTATACTGAATCCTAATGCCAAATTGCTCTATCCGGACGATCTGGATTGGGAAAAAGCAGTTACCCGCGGCGGTGCCCGTGGTGAATATGGTATGAATTACAGCGGCGGAACGGATAAAACGGATTATTTCGCATCACTGAACTACCTGAGCGATAAAGGTTATGTAATCAATTCCGATTTTCAACGTATCAGTGCTCGTATTAACGTAAACACACAGGCTACGAACTGGTTTAAAACGGGAGTTAACTTGTCAGGTACTTTTGTGAAATCAAATCAAACAGATGTTACCAGCAGCACTTCTTACGTAAACCCTATCTTCTTTGCACGTAATATCGGACCAATTTACCCGGTATATCAACACGATGCAACCGGTGCTTATGTATTGGATAAAGATGGCAACAAGATTTTTGATGTGGGAGGTTCTCGTGGTTCCAATGCCTCTCCCGGTCGTAATACCGTGGGTGAAAACCTGTTGAATGATAATTCTTTCACCCGCAATGTTCTCAGTGGCAGAACTTTTGGTGAAATAACTTTCCTGAAAGATTTTAAATTCACTACCAACCTGAGTGTAGACATTACCAACACCAGAAGCAATGTTTATTGGAATACGGTAGTGGGTGATGGTGCGCCAATAGGTCTCGGTGCCCGTACCAGTACACAAACTACCAGCTATACTTTGAACCAGTTATTGAACTACAACAAAACCTTTGGTGCTCATACCCTGGGTGTGTTAGTAGGTCACGAAAATTATGATCAGACGGCGAACCAGCTCTATGGAGAACGTCAGTCACAGATCATCCTTGGTAACTCTGAGCTGTATAACTTCACTACCACTAACAACCTGTATTCTTATAAAAGACAATACAGAACTGAAGGTTATTTCTCCCGTATTAACTACGATTATAATGAGAAATATTTTGTTTCTGCATCTGTCCGTCGTGATGGAACCTCCCGGTTTTACACAGACAACCGTTGGGGTAACTTCTACTCCGTTGGTGCAGGATGGCGTATCGATAAAGAAGACTTTATGCATAGCGCTACCTGGGTTAATATGCTGAAACTGAGATCTTCTTATGGTACTGCGGGTAATGATGCCGTAATTGAGGTAGATGGAAATGGGGTAGTAACTCCGATCTACTACGCATGGCAGACACTGTATAAGCTGGGCTTCAATAATGCGCTGGAGCCAGGCGTATTCTTCACTAAATTAGGTAATCCTCAGATTCAATGGGAAGCTAATAAAAGCTTTGACGTAGGTGTTGACTTTGCAATACTGGATAACAGATTATCTGGTAGCGTGGAATATTTCAACCGTAGATCAGATAACCTGTTGTTCGATCTGCCATTACCACTTTCCAGCGGTATTTCTACTAAAACAGTGAACGTGGGTACTATGGTGAACAAAGGAGTAGAACTGCAGTTAACAGGTGAAGTTTTCCGCAAGAAAGATTTCGGTTGGACAGTAGATCTGAACCTTAGTTCCTTCAAAAACGTGATCACTAAATTGCCGCAAGCTGAAATTATCAGCGGTACTAAAAAGTTGTCTGTTGGTCACTCTATGTATGACTACTGGTTACGTGACTGGTATGGCGTAGATCCTACTGATGGTGCTGCATTGTATGTTGCCAACAATACCAGCGGCGCTGGCGTTCGCGCCCTGAAAAATGGTGATACGGTAACGACCAATATCAATAATGCTAAGTATCACTACGCAGGTAGCGCTATTCCAGACTTATTTGGTAGCATCACCAATACTTTCAACTACAAACAATTCCAGCTTTCCTTCCTGGTATCCTTCCAGTTAGGTGGTAAGGTATACGATCAAACTTATGCTTCGTTAATGAGTTCCGGTAGCTATGGTGCTGCTTTACATACAGATGCACTGAAACGCTGGCAGAAACCTGGTGATATCACAGACGTACCACGTATGGATCAGAGCCAGACTTCCAACTTCAATGCTGCTACTTCGGATCGTTGGTTAACCAGTGCTTCTTTCCTGAATTTAAGGTCAGTTAAATTGGGCTATAACGTTCCGGATGCTTTTGCGCAAAGAGCGCACGTGCGTGCCGCCAACGTATACCTGAGCGGCGAAAACCTCGCACTCTTCACTGCTCGTAAAGGAATGAACGTTGCACAGGCGTTTACCGGTGTTACCTCGAATGTATATATGCCAGCGCGTATCATCAGTGCAGGATTGAACATTACACTCTAAAATTTGAAAGAATGAAAAGGATACTTTATATATTCATTGCTTTTGCAGTATCCGGCGTGTCGCTGACATCCTGCAAAAAAGATTATCTCAATACTGCTCCTACCGAATCAGTGGAGGAAGGCATTGTGTTTGTTGACATGAAGGGCGCATGGGCTGCTTTGAACGGTATTCACAGGGCAATGTATAAGGACTATGATAGCCAGGACCAAACCGGTCAGTCTACGGTTATGATCGATGCAGATATGATGGGAGATGATCTCGTGATGACCAGCGCAGGTAATAACTGGTTTGTTGCCAACTACCAATGGGTTACACACCGTAATACCAGCGCCGCCCATCTGAAGTTTGTTTATTACTTCTATTACAGGATCATCGCAAATGCTAACAAAATCATTGAAAAGATAGATGGTATTCCCGGTAGTGATGCTGATAAGAGAGCCATCAAAGGTGAGGCTTTGACCTATAGAGCATGGGCACATTTTCAATTGGTACAGTTATTTGCCAAACGTTATGATGCTACTACGAAACCTAACAGTCAGGATGGTATACCGGTATTGACTAAGTTTACTATTGAGGCACAGCCAAGAGTATCGGTAGAAGAAGTATACACGCAGGTAAACAAAGACCTGAACGATGCCCTAACGAACCTGAGTGGTTATGCGCGTACTTCAGGAGCTAAATCTCACTTTGATTCTACTGTGGTATGGGGACTTAAAGCACGTGTTGCATTAACTATGCAGGATTGGACGAATGCTGCTGCCAATGCGGAACTGGTGATCAAGAAAGGCGGCTATTCTCTGATGAGTAATACGGATTATGTAAGAGGATTCAACAACGGCGATAACGCAGAATGGATCTGGGCGAGTCGTCCAACAGATGACCAGACCACCGCATTCAACGGTTTCTTTGCTTACATGTCCTTTAATTTTAGCTCTACCAATATCCGTAGTAATCCAAAAGCGATTAATAAATTGCTATACGCCAAGCTAACGGCAACGGATGTACGTGCTCAGTTGTGGGACTCTACCGGAAAAAAATATCCGTTACCTGCGCCGAACTTCATAAGGTATCCTTACATGAACCAGAAATTTCTTGCTAAAGGAACTGGTAGCAGTGTGGGAGATGTGCCTTACATGCGTTTAGCTGAAATGTACCTGATTGATGCAGAGGCAAACGCCCAGTTGTCAAAGGATGGAGCAGCTGCTGATGCATTATACACGTTGGTAAACAACCGCGATGTTAATTATGTAAGATCAACTAACACTGGCCAGGCGCTGAAAGATGAAATTGCTATTCAACGTCGTCTGGAACTTTGGGGTGAAGGCTTCCGTTTCTTAGATCTGAAACGTAAAAATGAAGCGCTTGACAGAAGTGGTGCCAATCATGATCCTTCCCTGGCAAGCATCATGAAGATGCCTGTAGGTGATGCAAGATGGCAGTGGCTGTTCCCTCAGGATGAGTTAAATGCAAATCCTAAGATTGTACAGAATCCATAATAATTGCAAGCTATTACCTGTAAAAGAAAGCCTCACTGGTATTATTCCAGTGAGGCTTTTTTTATGAAGATGAATACCTTATTTCAGTACCTCTCTTAACTTCGCTTCCAGTGCGTCTCCTCTCAGGTTGGAGGCAATAACTTTGCCCTGAGGATCCAGTAAGAAGTTGGTAGGAATAGCATTAATGCCATACAAAGGCACTACTGCAGAATCCCAGAATTTAAGATCACTTACATGGTTCCAGGCAAGTCCGTCATCTTTGATAGCCTGTTGCCATTTATCCTTTGTTTTATCAAGAGATACGCCCAGTATCGTGAAGTTTTTACCTTTATATTGTTGATAAGCTTTCACTACGTTAGGGTTTTCCTGGCGACAGGGACCACACCAGCTGGCCCAGAAATCCACGAGTACATATTTACCGCGGAAGGAACTCAGACTGATCATTTTACCGGCAGGATCCGGTAATGTAAAGTCGGGAGCTACCTGACCCACTTTTACAGCAGATGGTTCTTCACCACCGGCAGCATCACTGCCACCACCCTGTTGCTGTGATTTCTGCAGTTCAGCAATTTTATCTGTCATGCTTTTTACCAGCGTGTTCTTAGGGAAACGCGTAGTAAGATTGGTGATCACTTGTTTGTGTGCTACAATTTCTTCACCATTTCTTACCTGGCTGATAGCAAATACTGCGTTGGCAGGATTTTTTGTTTTATCAGCCATCAGGAAGAAGCCATTTTCAAAATCCTTTTCTTTTTTCTGGAGCTCGGCCAGACGAGGCTGAAACACGCTATCAGGCAATGATCCGTGAAGGCTATCGAGTTGGCGCATTTCTTCCGTAAGTGAAATGGACTGCTTGCTGATATCTGACAGGAACTGTTGCAGTTCAGTAGTAGGTTCAGAACCGGTCACTTTGATGTTTTCCAGTTTGTCCATATCACCATCTATTTTCATATCGCCGGCATCGAGTGCCAGTAATACAAATTTGCCGTTGTCAAAGCGTATCCGGTACAGGCCCTGTTCAGCCACCATACCTTTCAGTGAAAACTTTCCACTGGCATCTTTGATGTTGGTAGAATCTACTACTTTCACATTTTCCAGTGTCAGTTCTTCCAATACCACCGGACCCAATGGAAGATTACTAAAGTGCCCGTCTATTTTAAACTCACCTTTCTCCGTTTGTCCGGCACATCCTGCCAGAAAAACACCGGCGGAAATCCATAATAAGTATTTTTTCATGCTGTTGTTTTTTTGAACATTCATCTGACCAATGCTACTCAATATAGGTTAATTATCATTAATGCTTTTTCAGCCCTTGAGCTTTTCGGCCAGTAATTCGTTGGTAAGACGCGGATCTGCTTTGCCTTTGGAGAGTTTCATCACCTCTCCCACAAACAGCGACATCAGGCCTTTTTTACCACCTTTAAAAGCAGCTACTTTATCCGGATATTTTGCCAGCACCTCATCAATGATAGGCGAAATGTTGTCGGCATTGTTGTCCTGCAATAAATTGAGCCGGGTAGCTATTTCCATCGGATCAGCAGGCGACTGTATCATTTCCGGCAGTATGCGGGAAGAGGCGATAGAGAAGCTTACTTTGCCGGCATCTGTTAAGGTGATGAGCGACGCCAATGCGGCGGGTGTTACCGGAAACTGGCTGATTTCCACTGAATTTTCATTCAGCCAGGACTTAACAGGTCCTAACATCCAGTTGGCTGCAGCTTTGTATTGAGACGTAACTGCAATGAGGCTTTCGTAATAATCTGCCGTGGATTTATCATCGCAGATCACGCGGGCATCATATTCCGGTAGCCCGAACTCCGTCGTATACTTGCGGATCAGTTCTTCTGGCAGCGCCGGTAAGGTTGCCCTGATCCCTGCAATAAATTCATCGGTAAGCCGGAAAGGCGCCAGATCCGGCTCCGGGAAGTAACGGTAGTCGTTGGCTTCCTCTTTGGAACGAAGGGAAAAAGAACTGCCATTAGACGCATCAAAGCTCCGGGTTTCCTGTACCAGGGCGCCACCAGCTTCAATCAGGTCTATTTGTCTTTTTACTTCGTTATCTATAGCCCGCTTTACGTTGCGGATAGAATTCATATTTTTTACCTCTACCTTGGTACCCAAGGTGGTAGCACCTTTCAGGCGAACGGAGATATTAGCATCACAACGCATGCTTCCTTCTTCCATATTACCATCACATACGCCCAGGTAACGTACCAGGCGGCGCATTTCAGTGAGATAAGCATAAGCCTCATCACTATTGTGCATGTCCGGCTCCGTCACGATTTCTACCAATGGTACGCCTGCGCGGTTATAATCCACATAGCTGTTATTGGGATCCTGGTCGTGCAGCAATTTGCCCGCATCTTCTTCGAGGTGAATGCGGTTTAACTGCACATCACGGGTGCCTGCATCGGTAATAATCGTAATATAGCCACCTTTACAAATAGGAGCCGTATGTTGCGATACCTGATAACCTTTCGGAAGATCCGGGTAGAAATAATTCTTTCTGGCGAAATAATTATCTTTTTCAATCTCGCAATGACAAGCCAGTCCCAGTTTGATGGCATATTCAGCCGCCTTACGGTTCATACGGGGCAAAGTGCCCGGATGCGCCATCGTAATAGGACTGATATGCGTATTAGGTGCGCCGCCAAAGGCAGCGCTGTCGCTACAAAATAATTTACTTTCGGTAAGCAGCTGGGCGTGCACTTCCAGCCCTATCACTGTTTCATATTTGCTGTATATATCGCTCATATTCCATACTGATTCCCACAAATATATTCAAATAATACCGTGATTTCAGGCTATTTGGTGCCAATAAATCCCTAAATTGAGATAAGCAACAATTAAAAAAATCTTCCCTATGATCAGTAAGGCCCAGGCAAGTCAACTTTATCAGGCGCAGCAGGTGTATTTCGACTCTGGCGCTACACTCCCGTATGCCTTCCGGAAAACGCAGTTGAAGCGGTTAAAAAAGGCAATACAGAAATATGAGGAGAAAATCATTGCGGCTTTACACGCTGATCTGCATAAGCACCCCATGGAGTCTTATGGTAGCGAAGTAGGATTCTTATATGAAGAAATAAGCTATATACTCGATGGGCTTAAACAGTGGATGGAGCCGGAAATGGTGACCTCTCCTTTTGTGACCTACCCCAGCAGTAGCCGGGTGTACAAGCAACCACTGGGGCTCACGCTGATCATTGGCCCATGGAACTATCCGTTTATGTTGCTACTGAGTCCTTTGCTGGGGGCTATTGCGGGTGGTAATTGTGCCATTATCAAACCTTCGGAGATGGCTCCACACACGGCCACCGTAGTAGCCGACCTGATCAGGGATACTTTTGATCCGGCTTATATTACCGTGGTAGAAGGTGATGGTACCGAAGTAATTCCACTACTCATGAGCTTCCGTTTTGATCATGTATTTTTTACCGGCAGCATACCTGTTGGTAAAAAGATTATGGAAATGGCAGTGCCGCATCTTACACCGGTAACACTGGAGTTAGGCGGTAAATCACCTTGTGTGGTAGATGAAAAAGTGAATATAACGGTGGCGGCTAAACGTATTGTATGGGGAAAGTTCTGGAATGCCGGCCAAACTTGTGTAGCACCGGATTATTTGCTGGTGCATCAGAAAGTAAAAGAAGAACTGGTAACAGCACTGAAAGCGGCCATCATAGAATTTTTTGGAGATGATCCCGCAGCCAGCGGCGATTATGCCCGGATCATCAATAGTAAACGTTTTGATACGGTGGCTGCCTACCTGGAGGAAGGTCATATTTTACATGGCGGCCAAACCAATCGTGATAGTCTGTACATCGCCCCTACCCTGCTGGACGATGTGGAATGGACCGATCCAGTGATGCAGGACGAAATATTCGGTCCTGTATTACCGATTCTTACCTATACAGACTTACCACAGGCCATACAGGCGATCAAAAAACTGCCTTATCCACTCGCATTATATGTATTTACAAAGAGTAAGAAAACAGAAAAAATGCTGATAGAACAGGTACGTTTTGGTGGTGGCTGCGTGAACAATGCGCTGGTACATCTCACGAATCCTGAATTGCCTTTTGGTGGCGCCGGTTATAGTGGTATGGGCAAATACCATGGTAAGTATAGCTTCGATACGTTTACACATGAAAAAGGAATGCTGAAAACAGCTACGTGGCTGGATGTTCCCACGAAATATCCACCCTTTAAAAATAAGCTGAAAGTGATGAAGCTATTAATGAAATAGTTATCAATAAAAAAGGACGCTGATATAGCGTCCTTTTTTATTGATGAAAATGCATTGTTGCGTAAGTTAATACTACAAGTCTGCTTTATTTAATTTCTTTGGTATTTTTATTTCCAGTGACTGTATTTGTCCATTTCGTTTAACCGTCGTCGTTATATTGCCTTTATTTCGGTTTTCCCGATATGCTTTGGAAAGATCTGATGCTGATTTAACCGCACTGCCAGCCAGGTCTGTGATAATATCATCTTTTTTAAATCCTGCTTTTTCTGCCGGAGATGCCGGGGTAATATCAATTACCTGGGCGCCCTCTTCATTTTCGGTATCCTGTACCTGCAGCCCGAGTTTTACGCCTTCTTCTGCCCGGTTGTACCAGCCGTTGCCAAAGCCTTGTTCTCCACGTGGATACGGGGACGGAAAAGTGAAAGTGCGTGGTCTTGGTTTGGGTGATCCGGATGGCGGATACAGGCTCCAGTTATCACCACCCATATCTTTTCTTTTGTCCAGTGTAACAATCACACTGTTTGGTTTCGAATTGCGTATATATGATACCGTTACATTTTCTGCCGGCTGATGTTTGCCGATGACTTCAAACAATTCTGCCGGTTCATTAATTTTTTGATTGTCGATGGCGGTGATGATATCGCCTTCTTTGATACCGGCTTTATCTGCAGGTGTGCCTTTGGCAACGCTTTTCACGGTAACGCCGGTCGCTGTTGTTTTTTCTGTGATCACGCCCAGTATTGCTTTATTAGCTAATGCGGGCATATCATCTTCCTGGTCATTGCCATCGTCATTGAACATATCAAAATTGCCGGGGAAGTTATCGCTGTCGAAGCTGAAGGAATTACCATCACGCGGTGTAATTTTTCTGCGGAAGACAGAGAGATTAGGATCACTGTATTGATCCATTTTTTTACCATTCACGAGGATGTCGCCATTCTTGATTACGAATGACTGGCGCAAGTAATAAATTCTGCGTTGGTCATTCGTTTTGATCGCCTTCTGCTTTTATCCTTTTGCCTTAGCTGATTGCTTTTTTCACCGCCGCGATTACCTGATCCAGTTTATCTGTATCCTGTCCGCCTGCAGTAGCAAAGGTTTTCTGGCCACCGCCGCCACCTTTGATCAACGGTGCAATATGTTCTTTAATAAATTTAGGTGCTTCAAATCCTTTGGCAGCCACTATGCTTTCGTCTATGGTGAGTGCTACGCTGGCTTTGCCACCGATGTTGGCAACAAATAACAGCACATGATCCGGGATATCATTTTTCAGCTGAAAGGAAAGTTGTTTTAATCCTTCTGCGCTGCTAACGTTTACGATCTGCCCCAGGAAGTTAATACCATTCACGGATTCTGCCTGTTGGCGTAATGTAGTGGCCAGTGCACGTACTTTTTCCAGCTCCAGGGCTTCCAGTTGTTTTTCCAGGGAAGCTTTGTCCTGCAGCAGTGTTTCCACTGTTTTAACCACTTCCTTCGGATTTTTCAGGGCGGCCTTAATTTCTTTCAGTTGCTGCAGTTGCTCATTTACGAAAGCTTCTGCTTTGGAGCCGGTAACAGCTTCCACACGGCGTACGCCTGCGGCCACTGCACCTTCTGACACAAATTTAAACTGACCGAGTTCGCCGGTAGAGCTGATATGTGTACCCCCGCAAAGTTCTACGCTATAAGCAGGATCTATGACTACTACACGTACCATATCTCCGTATTTTTCACCGAACAACGCCATGGCGCCCAGTTTCAGTGCTTCTTCCTTAGGCAGTTCACGGATCACCACGGGTATGTTTTCCCGTATTTTCTCATTTACAATAGCTTCTATCTGCGCCATTTCCTCGTCTGTTACTTTCGCGAAGTGAGAGAAGTCAAAGCGCAGGGCTTCTGCATTTACCAGCGAGCCCTTCTGTGCTACGTGGGTCCCCAGTACCTGCCGTAATGCTGCGTGGAGTAAGTGAGTAGCAGAGTGATGACGCTCCGTGTTATGGCGTTTATCTTTTGCTATGGCCGCTTTTACAGGAACTGTTGGCTGGGCCGGCAATTTATCTGCAAAGTGGATGGTGAGGTTATTTTCTTTCTTGGTATCTGTTATATGGATCACTTCTTCTCCAAAATGCAGCGTACCGGTATCCCCTACCTGTCCGCCGCTTTCAGCGTAGAAAGGCGTTTGTCCCAGTACCAGTTGAAACTGTTCTTTACCTTTTGCCTTTACAGTACGGTATTTTAGCAGTTTAGTGGTACTTTCCAGTTGTTCGTAACCTACGAAAACAGAATTAGGTGTTTCGTCCAGTATTACCCAGTCGCCCATATCCAGTTCGGTCGCGGCGCGGGAGCGGTCTTTCTGTTCTTTCATAGCAGCCTCAAATCCTTTTTCATCCACAGAAAAATCATTTTCTGCAGCAATCAGGCTGGTGAGGTCATAAGGGAAGCCATAAGTATCATATAATTCGAAGGCTGTTTTACCATCTACGGCCTTAACGGTTGCGTGTTGGATAAAGTCTTCTATCCGGCGGATACCGCTTTCCAGGGTACGCAGGAAGTTATTTTCTTCTTCAAAAACTACTTTCTTCACGAAATCTACCTGTTGCTGCAACTCAGGGAATACATGAGAGAACTGGGCTGCCAGTACAGGTACCAGGTCGTGTAGCAGTGGTTTTTTCACATCCAGGAAGGAGTAGTAATAACGTACAGCCCTGCGGAGGATACGGCGGATTACGTATCCTGCACCGGTATTGGATGGCAGTTGCCCATCAGCTATGGTGAAGGAAATCGCGCGGATGTGGTCAGCAATAACGCGGAAGGCCACATCTTTTTTATCATCGGTACCAGCATATTTTTTGCCGCTGAGTTCTTCTGTAGTATGGATGGTGCCCATAAACAGGTCAGTATCGTAGTTGGAGGTTTTATTCTGCAACACTCTTACGAGGCGCTCCAGTCCCATACCGGTATCTACGTGCTGTGCCGGTAAGGGCTCCAGGGATTTATCTTTCAGGCGGTTGAACTGCATGAATACGTTGTTCCATATTTCAATCACCTGTGGATGGTCTGCATTGACAAGGGTTTTGCCATCTACCAGTTTTTTCTCTGCTTCTGTTCTGCAATCTACGTGGATTTCAGAGCAAGGGCCACATGGACCGGTATCACCCATTTCCCAGAAGTTGTCCTTTTTGTTACCCAGCAGGATGCGGTCTTCTGCGATATGTTGTTTCCAGAAATTATATGCTTCTTCGTCTTTTGGTAAGTTTTCGCTGGCATCTCCCTGGAAAACAGTCACATAGAGCTTGTCTTTAGGGATCTTATATACTTCGGTCAGTAATTCCCAGCTCCAGGCAATGGCTTCTTTCTTAAAATAGTCGCCAAAGCTCCAGTTACCGAGCATTTCAAACATGGTATGGTGGTAAGTATCAATACCTACTTCTTCCAGGTCGTTGTGCTTGCCGCTTACCCGCAGGCACTTTTGCGTATCTACCACTCTTTTATTGGGAGGAACCCGGTTGCCAAGGAAGTAATCCTTAAACTGGTTCATCCCCGCGTTGGTGAACATCAGGGTGGGGTCGTTTTTAATAACGATAGGGGCAGATGGGACGATCTGGTGCCCTTTTGACGCAAAAAAGTCCAGGAATTGCTGTCTTATTTCAGATGCTGTCATAAATATTGATACGAATTAATATGTATTTTATATCTTATAAAGGCGTTTCATCCTGCTTTGGACTTGCAACTGTGTTTCAAGCCCTTATAAAGTAGTTAGAAAATTGACATTCAAAAGGTTGATGTTTTAATCTAATTACAGTAGGTTTGTGCGCCTTATTTTCCCGCCGTGTTAAAGGGAGTGCAAAAATATCGAAACTGGTATGATTATGCAAAACAGGTTGTATAACCCGGCAAAAATAGTTCAATGGGAAAAGAAAAGCCAACTATAGCATCCATAAGTTTGTACCTCGTGAAATAAATCGGCTGTCATAGCGTTCACTGCACTATGGCGCATAAAGTATACCCTGGTGCATGAAGAAGGTTAAATATTTTTACAACACCCAAACATTAAAATACGAGAAACTCGTAGTATCTCTGCGGGTTAAGATCCTCCGAATACTGGGGTTTGTGTCTGCGGCAATCGTTACCGGGGCTATCTTTCTGTCCGTGGCTTATCGTCTGGTTGACTCTCCCAAAGAGAAGTCACTCCGCCGTGATCTGGAAGGAATGAAGGAAAGGTACGATGCATTGCAGGGCCGTATGAGGGAAGTGAAAGGGAAGCTGGCGGAGCTGGAAGACCGTGACAATGAAATTTACCGGGTTATCTTTGAGGCCTCTCCCATTCCCGACAGTACCCGCCTGGGTAAAGTAAAGCGGGATGAAGAAGCTGCTCAGTTGCAATCTTTTGCCAGCAGTGAAATCATTGCGTCCACCTCTGTTTTGCTGAAAGAACTGAATAACCGGGTAAAAGCACAGGAAGCCTCTTATGATGAAATTGATAAGATGGTGAAGAACAAACAGCAGATGCTGGCGTCTATCCCTGCCATACAACCTGTATCTAATAAAGATCTCAAACATATTGCCTCCGGTTTCGGGTATCGTATAGATCCTATCTATAAAACCATGAAATATCATGCGGGGCTCGATTTCGCTGCTCCCAGCGGTACACCTATCTATTCTACCGGCGATGGTGTGGTAGAAGAAGCCAGTCTAAGTGATGTGGGCTATGGTAATCACGTGGTCATCCGGCATGGATATGGTTATAAAACGTTATATGGCCACATGCTGCGTATGAAAGTGAAGGCTGGCCAGGTGGTTAAACGTGGGGATGTATTGGGATGGGTAGGCAGCACTGGTAAATCTACGGGCCCGCATTGTCACTATGAGGTGATGAAAAACGGCGAAAAGGTAGATCCGGTTTACTTCTTCTTTAACGATCTCACCCCGGAACAGTTTGATCGTATGTTAAAAATGGCCAGGTCAGGAAACCAGTCATTTGACTAACCAGGAGCCATTAGTCCTTAGCTTTTAGTAAGTTATATGTCCTGACTAATTGCACCGAACTAAAAATTCTGAGATCTAAAAAAGGAAAGCTAAAGGCGAAAAGCTTAACTTCATCTTCGTAAAAGATATTTGTCACCTCGTTTTTTACTACGATGCACCAGCTAGACCTTTTTTCGACACCTGGAATACCGCATCCTGCTGAAGCTGCGGTAACTGTGCCAGCTAAAGTAAAAGTAAAGGCAAGCAGCAAAAAAGCTGCCGTAGCACCCACCATACCTGGGAAAAAGCGGGGACGTAAATCATTGAAAGAGTTATCGGAGGACCCGGATCTGATTATGGAATTGGATAAATTGGTACTAGATAAGCAGTATTATTCGATCAGTGAGGTTGCAGCCATGTTTAAGGTGAATACTTCGCTCATCCGCTATTGGGAAAATGAGTTTGATATACTGCAACCCAAGAAGAACCGAAAAGGCGATCGACTTTTCAGGCAGGAGGACATTCAACACCTCAAATTAATTTATCATTTATTACGCGAAAGAAAATATACCATAGAAGGTGCTAAGCAAAAGCTGAAGGAAGATCACAAGCTGGCTGCCCGGAATTTTGAAATGGTACAGGCTTTGCTAAAGGTACGGGGTTTCTTAACGGAACTGAAAGATCAATTATAAAAACATCATTATGCGATTGAAAACATTACTATTGGGTGGCGGCCTGTTATTCTCTTCCCTGACATGGGCACAGAATGGAAAGGTATTGAAGGGCAAGATAGATATGAAAACACTGATGAATGATACCTCCACAACGTGGTTCTACAAGGGTGTAAACAGCTATCAGCCCAATGACAATATGCTCAATTATATTAAAACAAACCGCTCCAACTTCAATTTGGTAGTGGTAATGGGCACATGGGACGAAACAAGTCGTGAGGTAGTGCCTGCCCTCTATAAAATTATGATCACTGGTGGTAGCCCGGAAGATCAAATTCTGATGTTTGCTGCCGATCAGAAATTACAGACAGATTCTCCTGTTGACTATAAAGTGAAGAAATTGCCTACTATTATCGTTCTCAAAGACGGTAAAGAAGAAGGCCGTATTACAGGCTCTCCAAAAGAATCTGTAGAAGCTGACCTGTCCCGCATTTTGCTGAGCAGCAGCCAGAAAGCCAAGGAAAAAGAGAAGGATAAGGAGTAAATGCGGATGTTTTCCACCCGATTTTACTTCTGCCAATGATAAAAAAATTAGCGAAGATCAAAGCTGGTATATGCTTTTGTCTTCGCTAATTTTTTTATCAGGAGCCTGTGGAAATTACGGTCGTTCATCCGTTACCGTTACATTGGTAGAGGTAGTCGGCAATTTAATGTTTCGGGCTTCCAACAGCTTTATCACTGTCAGATTCACTGTTTCCCTTAACGCCGCATACTGGGCACCATCAATGATATAGGTATTAAAAACGATCTGGATAACGTAAGTATCTTTCGTAAAATCATTCAGATTTACGGTAAAGTTCTCCAGTACATTAGCATTGCTTTTCAGCGACTGTCTTACATCCTGTAAAAATCCCAACAACGCATCCGCGGGGGTATCTGTCCCCAGTTCGAGCTTTAAGGCCACACGTTGTTGCGTGCGCAAGGAAAGGTTGTCGAGAATACTGTCCACCATTTTTTTATTGGGAACGGTCACAAATGTTTTCTCCAGCGTACGGATACGTGTACTACGTAAGCCTATCTTTTCTACCGCTCCCTGGTAGGAGTCTACTTTAACGCTGTCGCCTACACGGAATGGCTTGTCGAAAAAGATAATGAAAGAGCCTATCAGGTTTTCAATACTTTCTTTGGCAGCGAGTGCAAGGGCTGCCGCGCCTATCCCCAGACCGGCAATGATCTTTTCTACCAGCCCCGGGCCAAAGAGGATGCGGATAAAGGCGATAGCCCCCATGATAAACACAATGGCCTTGAAAAAATCCCGGAAGAAAATAATGAATTGATTATCGGTTTTATCTTCAGTCAGATCCGCTTTCTTTTCCAGCACCAGGGAAATGAAATCGATCAGCCGCAACACAATCCAGATAATGCTCATGCTCAGGGCCAACTCCAGTAAGGTATCAGTTACGTTTTGCAGCGTGGCTTTGCCATATACATGTACGTTCAGGAGACGTGGAAAGGTGAACCTATCTATAGTCAGCATGAAGGTGGTCAGCAACAGGAAGTACTCCAACGGCCGCAGTAGCAGGTTTACAAAATCCTTTTCTTCGATTTGCGGAGACCAGTGTCTCACCAGCCTGAAGAGGATAGCCGCCAGTCCTTTGGATACATAGCGCTTCACGAGCAGCACAAATAATAATACGCCAATCAATATCAGGTAATCCTGCACGGGGTTGTCTAAAAAGACCTTGTTCAAAAACTCATTCATAAGTTACAGCTAAATTATTCTCCTGCTTTCCTGGTTAATCAATATTACACCTGGCTGGCTGCCGGTGTTAAAACTGCCATAGGTATCCTGTATGCCCAGGGCCTTTGCGCCGTTAAAAGTAGCCCATTGCAGGATTTCTGCCAACGGAATTTCCGGAAAATGCTGCCGGATGGTTTTTATTTCTTCCCAAATAGACAAGGCGTGGTTAGAAGCCAGGCTGTCGGTGCCCAGGGTAATATTACATTGCAGCTGCCGGAATAACGGAATATCCGGCAAACGGTTTTCTATGTACAGGTTGGCCTGCGGACAAAGGCACCACCAGGTTTCCAGGGGCTGTTGCTGTGCAAACAGTACATCCTGCTCCGTAGTAAAGGTATTGTGCACCAATAGTATTTTATTTTGGGAGAAGTAAGGCAGATAAGCTTCCAGGCTATTGGTACCAGTAGGTTGGAAGCCGCTGACGTCCATCCCGAACTGACGATAAAAATTAAGAAAGTCGCCGGTTTTCTGTTGAAACAATTCATTTTCTGCTGGTGTTTCCTGGTTATGGATACACACAGGCGTGTTGGCGGGTGTGCTGGCCAATAGTTCAAACAGGGTTTGGCTCACGGAATAAGGCGCATGTGGTACAATGGAGCACTGATGCCGGGAACTGTTGATTTCCCGGAAAGCTGCCAATACATCCAGGCTGTACTGGTAGCGGCTATTGGCGCCGGCATCTGCTACGCCCATGCACTCCACAAAAGAGTGGTAATACATTCTGCCCTGCTGCTTTTTAACCAGGGTGGCAGTACCATTGCAGATGTCGCCAACGGCTGAAATACCGACCTCCCACATGGCCTGCTCTGCCTGATCAATGATAGCGTTATAGTCGCCGGTATTATTATTCCTGGATTGCATGACCTGGGTAAGGAAGGCAGGTAGCCCGGTTTTTTCCGGTATTACCCCTTTCATGTGCGATAATTCCAGGTGACAATGTGTGTTTATGAACCCCGGGCACAAAGTTCCATCCAGTTCCTGTACGGAATCGCCTGCTTCTGATTCGGCTACAATGCCCGCCACTATGCCATCTTCCTGAAGAATGAGTACTTTGCCGGGGCCCAGCAGCCGGGTACCGTTAAATATATCTTTTCCCTTTAATTTGATCTGTTTCAATTACCTGCTGTTTAATTAAGTTAATGGTGTTAATTTTGCAACCCGATTGGCAGTATCTTTTTCCGGTTGGGAAAGGATACTCAAAAGTCAAATATAATTATGATAGACAAACTGGAAGCTATAAAAGGTCGTTTCGAGCAGGTATCAATGGCGCTCACCAACCCGGCTGTTGTTAGTGATAACAAGAAATTTGGTCAGCTGAGCAAGGAATACCGGCAGTTGGAAAAGATCGTGAAGGCATATGACGCCTACCGTAAATTACTGGACAATATTGCATTCAACAAGGAAGTGCTGGACAGTGGTGACGATGAAATGCGCGAACTGGCGAAGGCAGAAACGGAAGAATTGCAGGAACAGAAGACTGTCCTGGAAGAGGATATCCGTAACCTGCTGATACCAAAAGATCCCCAGGATGAAAAGAATGCTATTCTTGAAATCCGCGCTGGTACCGGTGGTGATGAGGCCAGTCTTTTTGCCGGTGACTTGTTCCGTATGTATCTCCGTTTCTGTGAACTCAAGGGTTGGTCTACCAGTTTGCTGAGCGAAAACCCTGGTTCTGCCGGTGGTTACAAGGAAATCGTACTGGAAGTAAATGGTGATGATGTATATGGCACCCTGAAATTTGAATCAGGTGTACACCGTGTACAGCGTGTTCCGGCTACAGAAGCCTCCGGCCGTGTGCATACCTCTGCTGCTACAGTGGCGGTATTACCGGAAGCAGAAGAAGTGGATGTGGATGTACGTGAAGCAGATATTAAGATGGATACTTTCCGCTCCTCTGGTGCGGGTGGTCAGCACGTAAATAAAACGGAATCCGCAGTAAGGCTTACGCATATTCCTACCGGCGTGGTAGTAGAGTGTCAGGAAGGCCGTAGCCAGCACTCCAACCGTGAAATTGCGATGAAAATGTTACGTACCCGTATCTACGAAGCAGCGGTACGTAAACATGAAGACGCCATTGCCTCCAAACGTAAGAGCCTGGTATCTACCGGTGACCGGTCTGCTAAAATACGTACCTACAACTATCCACAGGGACGTGTTACAGATCACCGTATTGGTATGACCGTATATAATATGGATGCCTTTATGAATGGTGAAATCAAAGATATGATTGATGCCCTTTCTTTTGCTGAAAATGCGGAGAAACTGAAACAAGGAAGCTAGTCTCACTAAGACTGGGTGTTGTGGAAAGATGCGGGGATATGTATTCTCTGTTATCTTTCCGCAACGACTCCGTAATTTCCCAAAATATCCTACATTTAGTTAGCGGTCTCGTGTGAATGGGGCGGCTGCACTAAAAGCGAAAACCTTTTCTTCCCCTAAAAATCATCTCCAAATGTTAGAGCAATTAATGGACCTCGTTCGGGAACATGCACAGGGTGCTGTGGTGAACAACCCTGCCGTTCCTAATGAACAAAATGAAGCTGTTATTGGCGCAGCTACAGAATCTATTGCATCCGGTTTGCAGCAGGAGCTGGCCAGCGGCAATACAGAAGGTGTACTTTCTTTATTGGGCGGTAATACTGCTGCATCTGCCAGTAACCCGGTAGTGAGCAATATCTCCAATAACCTGGTGGGTACCCTGTTGGAGAAATTCAACATTGATAAAGGAGCAGCCACACAGCTTGCAGCTACATTGATTCCAACTGTATTGGGCTCTTTGGCTAATAAAACCAACGATCCTGCCAATGGTAGCTTCAGCCTGGATGGTATCCTGAATTCACTCACTGGTGGCTCTGCACAGGGCATCAATCTGCAGGGCATACTGGGCCAGTTGTCCGGAGGCCTGGATAAGAACGGTGATGGCCATGTAGATCTGGAAGATTTAAAGAGTCTGTTATCCAATGGCGCGCAGCAACAGCAACAGGCAAATACCGGTGGTGGTATTGGCGGAATGCTAAAAAATCTGCTGGGTTAATCTTTTTCACAGGTGCAGTTGTTTATTACTCATAGTCGTTTCAACGGTATAAGATATTGTTGCCATGTGTTAAAGACTTGCCATTTTTTTGGTTTCTGTTTATTTTTATTAATCAATAAGTTGTGAATATTAAATCAAGTTGGCAACATATTTGATTACAAGTTTTTCAATTAGTTTTGTCAACGGAATTAATGCTTAAAAACCTTCATGTCTAAAATTATTATGATGAAAAATTTCAATGTTCTGGTAGCCTTGGTTTTGTCTGTAACCATGTTGTTCAGTTGTAAAACCTGGCAGAGCGCGGACAATACTAAAAAGGGTGCTGCTATAGGTGTAGGTGGCGGAGCTGCCGCTGGTGCTATAATAGGTAAAGTAGCCGGTAATACTGCCCTGGGTGCCATCATTGGTGCTGTTGTAGGTGGTGCTGGTGGTGCTTTGATCGGTAAAAAAATGGATAAACAGGCACAGGAAATAAAAACGGAAGTACCGAATGCTACTGTAGAACGTGTAGGTGAAGGTATCAACGTAACTTTTGATGCAGGTGTATTATTTGGTTTTGATAAATCAAACTTGTCAGCTGTAGCACAGGAAAACATTAAACAACTGGCTGTTGTTTTAAATAAATACCCTGATACTTATGTGCGTGTGGAAGGTCATACGGACGATAAGGGTACAGATGAATATAATATGAGTTTATCTGAAAGAAGAACTAAAGCGGTGATGGCATTCCTGCAGGCGCAGGGTATTTCTGGTAGCCGTATTCAGGGTTTCTGGTATGGTAAATCACAGCCTAAAGTACCAAACGATTCTGACGCTAACCGCGCTATAAATCGCCGTTGTGAGTTCTCTATCTTTGCAAATGACAAAATGAAAAATGACGCGAAGAAAGAAGCTGGTCAACAGTAATCAAAATATTAAGAACACTTATTTCTCATAAGCAGATATGCCTTCCCCCCTGTTTACAGGGGGGATTTTTATTTCTTATCCGGGAAGAACCAGTATCTGACAATTTTAAATACCCACACACCTGCAATAGCGCCAAGCGTATCGGCCACCACATCATACATATCGAAGCTTCTTCCGATGGCCCAGTATTTCTGAATAAATTCAATGGCAAGTCCATAACCGGCAGCAACGATTACCAGTAATACCAGTGTAAGCGGGGAAATATATTTCTTTTGCTTATAAATGCCCAGGCTCAGAAATAATACAATGCCTCCAAACAGGCCAAAATGAACAAACTTATCAAAATGTATTTTATCCAGGAATGAGTTGGAGGGAATATCGTTTCCCGGCAGGGTACACACAACAAGGATCAGGATGATCCATAGAATGGCTGGCGCAAAATATCTCAGAGCTTTCATCTTCGTATTAAATTATTGTTATCCGGTTTCCGATTATTAGTAAAAAGGACAACAGGCTTATCGTATAATAACGTAGCCTGTTGTCCTTTTCTATATTAAAGATGTTATGGTGCAATTATTCACCTACCAGCGCCTGGTATGCTGCAGCATCCAGCAGGGCTTCTACATCAGCCGGGTTGTTAACGGTAACTTTCACCATCCAGCCTTCGCCATATGGATCCTGGTTAACCAGTTCAGGTGAGCCATCCAGTGCCGGATTAACTTCACTAACGGTGCCCGCAACAGGCATAAAGAGGTCAGATACTGTTTTCACTGCTTCTACTGTACCAAACACTTCTTCAGCGCCTACTGGTTTACTCAATGAGTTGATATCAACGAAAACTATATCGCCTAATTCGCGCTGTGCAAATTCAGTTATACCGATGGTAGCCACATTACCTTCTAATAAAACCCATTCGTGATCCTTTGTGTAACGCAGGTTTGACGGAAAATTCATATCAAGTTTGATTTTGAGCCGTAAAAATACAGAAAGAATTATGAATTTGGCAATTTGGAGTCATTACCGTTTTAAAATAACCACCACTTTTTAATAACCCTTATCCGCACGGGCACATCTTCCAGCGGCCTGTCGTGGCTATCAGTTTTCAGTGCGGCAATTTTATCTATCACATCCATGCCTTTAATTACCTGACCAAATACGGTATAGTTTTGATCCAGATGGGGGCTGCCGCCTTCTGTTTTATATACCCGGCGCTGATCCACCGGTATTTTGCGGCCTCCCAGCCTCGTTTTCTCCAGTTTATCCAGTTGTTCATCCGTGAATACTTTGCCCTGCACAATGTAAAACTGGCAGCCGGAAGAAGCTTTATCAGGCCTGTCGTCCCGTGCAGCACCCAATGCGCCCTTGCGATGGTATAAGTCCAGTTGAAATTCCGGCGGGATAGTATAACCTACATCCCCATTTCCGAGCGTGTCACCGCGATGGGCATGCTTTGAATCCGGATCCCCGCCCTGTATCATAAAATTATTGATCACCCGGTGAAACAGGGTACTGTCGTAGAAGTGGCTCCTGGCCAGCTTTACAAAGTTATTACGGTGTTTCGGGGTTTGATCATATAGTTTAATGATCATGGTGCCGTATGGTGTAATCACTTTCACTCTTCTGTCTTTCGCAGCAGCAAAGAAAGCAAGGAACAACAGGAGGACACTGAGGGGTAATAGTTTTTTCATAAAATATCTTTATGCTTCTTCGTGATCAGCAAAGTAAGCAATAATATGCTCTTTCAGGAAGTGTTCCTGTTCCATCATTTCCATTTTGGGAACGGGTTGTAACTCTTTAAAATGAGGCCATCCTTCTTTATCGTAGCCATCTACTTCAAAGTATCCGCTCTGACTCAGAAGGGTACATACGGCCACATGCATCAGATCCTGCTTTTGTTCTTTGGTATATTTCTTTTTAAGATTGTTTAATTCATTTACGCCGATCAGGAAAAGGATGGCTTCCATATTGGGCTTTTTACCAAACCTTTCGGTAAGCATTTCTTCTACTGGTTTCCAGCGCTGCTCAAAATCTTCCATATTGTTGTTGCTTTAAATTGTTGGTGTTTTGCCATAAGCTTGTCCCGGCAAATGTACGTTATAGGGAAAAATATTATATAAATATGCCGGGCTTTATTAATTTAGGCAGCGCCATTAAATGATTAGGTGCCCGGAAATGGCCACAGTGGCAAGTTTAACAGCATTTTAACGGCCTGTTCACATAGTGATAAGTTTTATTTGACCAGAGAATGTTTATTTTAGCACACCTGAAAAATTATTAGCATGGAAAATACATCGTCCGACATCCGGCAACTGAATGAGAAGATTCACCAGGCAAGCGCCTTCGTGGACCTGCTCACAATGGAGTTAGGTAAAGTAATTGTTGGCCAGCGTTATATGGTGGAGAGACTGCTCATCGGTTTGCTGGCCCAGGGCCACGTACTGCTGGAAGGCGTACCCGGTCTGGCAAAAACCTTGTCTATCAAGTCTCTGGCATCCGCTATCAACGCTAAATTCAGCCGTATTCAGTTTACGCCTGACCTTTTACCTGCGGATGTGATAGGTACAATGATCTATAACCAGCAGAAGAACGAGTTCGTGGTGCGCAGAGGTCCCATCTTCGCCAATTTTATCCTGGCAGATGAAATCAACCGTGCTCCGGCAAAAGTGCAGAGCGCCTTGCTGGAAGCCATGCAGGAAAGACAAATCACCATTGGTGACACCACTTTCAAGCTGGACGAACCCTTCCTGGTACTGGCTACCCAGAACCCAATTGAACAGGAAGGTACCTACACCCTGCCTGAAGCACAGGTGGATCGTTTCATGTTGAAAGTAGTGATCGGCTACCCTACCAAGGAAGAGGAAAAACTGATCATCCGTCAAAACCTGAATCCGGAAGCCATGGCTCCTATCCGCCCCATCATACAGCCTTCCGATATCATGGAAGCCCGTAAGCTGGTAAGAGAGGTGTATATGGATGAGAAGATTGAAAAATATATTCTTGATATCGTTTTTGCTACCCGTAATCCGGAAGAGTATAAACTGAACAAGCTGAAGCCATTGATCGCTTACGGAGGCTCTCCGAGAGCCAGTATCAACCTGGCCTGGGCTGCTAAAGCATATGCTTTCATGAAACGCCGCGGTTATGTGATTCCGGAAGATGTACGTAATGTATGCTTTGACGTAATGCGTCACCGTGTAGGTTTAACCTACGAGGCGGAAGCAGAAAACGTAACCAGCGAAAACATACTGAGCGAAATACTGAACGCTGTAGAAGTACCGTAGGATAGCTTTTAGCCGTTAGCTATTAGCTTTTAGATTCGTAATTTGTAATACGTAATTTCTCATGTTGGATACGGCTGAAATATTAAAGAAGGTAAGACAAATAGAAATAAAGACGAAAGGGCTTACCAACCACATTTTTGCGGGCGAATATCATAGCGCCTTCAAAGGACGTGGTATGTCATTCAGCGAAGTGAGAGATTATCATTTTGGGGATGATGTAAGGTCTATCGACTGGAATGTAACAGCACGATTCAACCACCCTTTTGTGAAGGTTTTTGAAGAAGAAAGAGAGCTGACCGTGATGTTACTGGTGGATATGAGCGAAAGCTCTTCCTTTGGTACCAAAAAGCAGGATAAACGTGATCTGATCACGGAACTGTGCGCCGTTCTCGCTTTTTCTGCCATCAAAAATAATGATAAGGTAGGTGTGATCTTTTTCAGTGATGGTATGGAGAAATATATTCCGCCTAAAAAAGGTAAATCACATATCCTGTTCATTATCCGTGAACTACTATCGTTTACGCCTAAACGTAAAGGAACCAATATACAGGAAACCCTGCGTTTCTTTAATAATGCTACAAAGAAACGCAGCATCGTTTTCATGCTGAGTGACTTTCTTTCCGGCAATTACCAGGATGCGCTTAACATCGCCGCCAAACGGCATGACGTAGTAGGCATACAGGTATATGACCAGCGGGATAAAGATTTACCGCCAGTAGGATTAATACAGGTGGCAGATGCCGAAACCGGTGCTACCCAATGGATAGATACTACCGATCGCCGGGTGCGTCAGTATTATGAGCAACAATTCCTGCAACATTCACAATACTGCAAAAATGCGTTTATGAAAAGTGGTGCCGAACTGGTAAGCGTACGCACAGATGAAGACTATGTGAAAGCATTACAAACATTTTTCCTCAAGAGGGCCTAAGTTATAATGGAGCGCAAATTGAACATGTATAAACAACAAGTTATAAGACGTATATTTTTATGTTGCTTACTGGGGTTGTTATATCCTTTTAGCCTGCTGGCACAGCAGGCGGTAGACGTCACGGCTAAAGCAGATACCAACAGTATCAGGTTAGGTGAGCAGATAAAACTGCAGCTTACTGCCAAGCTCACGCCGGCACAGTTTAAGGACGCCAACTTTAAAATACTGTTCCCGGTACTACCGGATTCCCTGGATCATTTTGAGGTAGTTGCCCGTACTTCTCTGGATACACTGGTCAACCAGGATCAGCACATTCTTCACCAAACATTTACACTCACCAGTTTTGACTCCGGCCATTGGGAAATTCCGCCAATGCGATTCGAAGTATTCTCCGGGGCCAATACCAATCCCGATTCAGCGTTTACACTGCCAGTAGGTATAGATGTAAATACGGTGGCTGTAGATACTACCAAAGCCTTTAAACCCATCAAAGCGGTGCAATCAGTGCCCTGGAATATCTGGGATTACTGGCTGTATATCGCCATCGGGATCACGATTGTATTAGTAGCAATAGGTATCTGGTGGTATCTCCGTACAAGACCTAAGAAAGAAAAGATAATTAATATCCCTACTGTTTCCCCGTATGAAATTGCGGCTCAGGAACTGAAGGCTTTGAAAGAAGAAAAGTTGTGGCAGCAAGGTGATATTAAACAATACTATACCCGGTTAACAGATATTCTGCGTACTTACTTTGAGCATCAGTTCAGCATTGCTGCGCTGGAACAAACAAGTGAGGAATTGCTGCAGAATATTAAACCTGTTACGAAGCTGAATCAGCAAAGAGATAAGCTGCGTAGCCTGCTGGCTATTGCCGATCTGGCGAAGTTCGCCAAATTACAGCCTACGGCGGAAGAGCATGAAGAGTGTATGCGCAAGGCAGAAGAAATTCTGGAGTGGACTAAACCCAAGGCTGGGGTACCCGCAGAAGCAGCAGGCGCGGAAGGTGAGAAACAACAAGCATAAAGCCAGAATGGATCTTAATTAGAAAATTGATGGATTTTTCAACGTGGAAAAATATTGAATTTGCCTATCCGGTTTTCCTGTGGCTATTGCTGCTGGTACCGGTGCTGATATACTGGTACTTTGCCCGCCGCAAGGGCCGGCAGAGTGTGATGATGGTTTCTTCCCTGGAAGGATTAAAAGGATTACCGATATCCTGGAAGGTGCGTTTCAGACCATTATTACTGGTGCTGCGCCTGTTGGCGGTCATAGCACTGATTGTGGCGCTTGCCCGTCCGCAAACCTCCAATACTTCTGAAAGCATAGATAGTGAAGGAATTGATATCGTAATGGCAATAGATATCTCCGGTAGTATGCTGGCGGAAGATCTGCAGCCCAATCGTATGGAGGCTGCTAAAAAAGTGGCCACCGACTTTGTGGATAAACGCATCAGCGACCGTATTGGCCTGGTGGTGTTTTCCGGCGAAAGCTTTACGCAATGCCCTATCACCACTGATCATGCAGTATTGAAAAACCAGATCATGCAGGTGAAAAGCGGCATGTTACAGGATGGTACTGCCATTGGTATGGGCCTGGCTACTTCGGTAGATCGCCTGCGCAACAGTCATGCTAAAAGCAAAGTAATCATCCTGCTCACAGATGGTGTGAACAACACCGGACTGATAGATCCGCTCACCGCACTGGATATCGCCAAGGCATTTAAAATCCGGGTATATACCATTGGGGTAGGTACTATCGGCAAAGCGCCGTTTCCTATGCCTATGGCGGATGGTAGCGTGCAAATGGTGATGCAGGACGTGCAGATCGATGAGCCGCTGATGAAAAAGATTTCTAAAGAAACGGGTGGAAAATATTTCCGGGCTACCAATACCAATGATCTGAAAAGCATTTATAATGAAATTGATCAGCTGGAGAAGACCAAGGTAGAAATTACCTCCTACAAACGCTTCGCAGAGCATTTCTTCCTCCTGGCCATGATCGCACTGGGATGCATACTACTGGAAGTAGTACTGCGTTATAGTCTGTTCAAAAGCCTGCCCTAAGAGGCGGAAAGCATAAAGGATAAAGCTAAAAGCTATTGAGGCGAATGTATAAACAGCCTTAATAGCTTTTTGCTTTCCGCTTTATCCGTACCTTTGGTACTCTTATAAAATATCAGAAACTATTGCAAGCAACAGTATATAAATCAACGGGAAGCTGGTATGTGGTAAAAACTACCACAGGTGAAACATTTCAGGCAAGAATGAAAGGTATTTTCAAGAAAGATGAAGATATTACTTCCACCAACCCCATTGCGGTGGGTGATACAGTGGAAATAGTGCCGGACGACAGCGATGCGAATGCCAAAAATGCCATGATAACGGAAATCGGTCCCCGCAAGAATTATATTGTGCGCAGCTCCCCTCATGGGAAAAACAAAAAACATATTGTAGCCGCTAACATGGATCAGGCAATGCTGATCTGTACCGTAAAGGAGCCACGTACCTCACAGGGCTTTATAGACCGTTTCCTGGTTACTGCCGCAGCCTACCACATTCCGGTGATACTGGTGTTCAACAAAAAAGATATTTATAAGGAAAAAGAAACAGAGAAGTATGATGAACTGGAGGAACTATACGGCAGTATTGGTTACCAGGTTTTATTGATCTCTGCTTCCAAAGGCGATAGTGTAGATGAAGTAAGGGCATTGCTGAAAGATAAAACTACCCTGATGGCCGGACATTCCGGTGTAGGGAAATCTTCTCTGATCAATGTACTGATGCCGGGCCTGGACCTGAGAACCAAAGCCGTGAGTGGCTGGAGCGGCAAAGGATTACACACTACTACGTCTGCCGAAATGTATGACCTGCCATTTGGCGGATGCCTGATAGATACCCCCGGAGTGAGGGAATTTGGTATTGTAGACATTCCCAAGCCGGAATTATCCCACTATTTCCTGGAAATGCAACCCTATATTACCCAGTGTCAGTTTAACAACTGTTTGCATATCAATGAGCCCGGCTGTGCAGTGAAAGTCGCCGTAGAGGAAGGGCATATCGATGTAGACAGGTATGTTAGCTATGCTACCATCCTGGAAACAATACAGGAAGAACAGTACTGATCAGCCTTTCTTTGGTTTACCTAATTCGTCCAGCACTTTTTCAGCACCCCAGTTACGTCTGGGTTGTGGGCAACCTTTCTTTTGAGTACGACAGGCGGCTAACAGGATAACAGCCAGCAATAAGACGATGGAGACGGTTTTACGCATGAGTAATTTTTTAAAATAAACGGCTCATTTGTTTACCCGCCTTGCGGTTACTTTGCTTGATATCTTTCGTGTAGTAATTGGAAGAGGGGCATCCTGTTTTCTGCGATGAACAGCCGGTAAACAGGATGCTGCCCAATATGAGCAGGCACAAAATAGATTTCATAGGAGGGTATTTGCCTGCAATATAACCTTTTTCTATAACATGAACGGGTTATGGTTCTTTTACTTCTTCTGCCTCCTGATACCAGGATGCGTACATGTTATAGTTCTTGGAAATACGGTTTATTTCTCCCTTAATCAGGGCCATATCAATATCTTTTACTTTTTTGGCAGGCACCCCGGCATAAATAGTACCTGGTTCCACATTGGTACCGGCGAGTACCACCGCGCCGGCGGCAATAATACTATTGCTGCTGATATGGGCATTATCCATTACAATAGCCCCCATTCCGATCAACACATCATTATCAATTGTACAGCCATGCAGAATAGCATTGTGACCAATAGACACATTATTACCTACAATGGTTTTTGACTTCTGGTAGGTACAATGGATCACTGCACCATCCTGTACGTTCACATTTTCGCCCAGACGTATACTGTTTACATCACCGCGAACAACAGCATTGAACCATACCGTGCAGCCTTTTCCCATTACTACATCCCCTACTATAGTAGCATTGGGGGCAATGTAACAGTCTTCTGGAATTTGAGGAGTAATTCCTTTTAGTGGAATAATGTGCGCCATAATAATGTGTTTTAATGCTTACTTTACAAATATAACAATTACTAATTAGCAGTTGTTTTCTAACTTCGCAAAGAACAGAGTAGTTAGTGATATGAACAACAGGCAACTTTTTTTGCAGCACCTAGCGCAAACTTCTGATGCTCCTCTGGCATTGGAAATAGTGAAGGCGGAAGGCATGTATATGTGGGATGTAAATGGCAAAAGATATCTTGACCTCATTGCCGGTATTAGCGTATGTAACGTAGGCCATTGCCATCCGGCAGTAGTAAAAGCAATACAGGAACAAGCGCAGCAATATATGCACCTGCTGGTATATGGTGAATTTGTACAGTCGCCACAGGTGGCCTTCGCCACACTGCTCACACAACATCTTCCGGAACAGCTGGACTGCGTATATTTCACCAACTCAGGTGCAGAAGCTGTAGAAGGCGCCATGAAGCTGGCTAAACGTTTTACCGGCAGAACAGAAATCGCTGCTTTTAACCGTAGCTACCACGGGTCTACGCAGGGCGCCTTGAGCATCCTGGGCGATGAATACTGGCGTAATGCTTACCGGCCTTTGTTGCCAGGCATTCAACACCTGGACTATAATAATTTTGATTCGCTGGAACTGATTACACATAATACCGCAGCCGTTATTGCAGAAACGGTACAGGCAGAGGGCGGTGTAAATTTACCACAACGGGAATGGCTACACGCACTTCGTGCTAAATGTACTGCTACCGGAACATTGCTGATATTAGATGAAATTCAGTGTGGATTCGGGAGAAATGGTACGCTGTGGGCATTTGAACAATTCGGTATCATACCGGATGTTTTGCTGCTGGGCAAGGCGTTAGGCGGTGGTATGCCTTTAGGTGCTTTCATCGCCTCCCGCGAAGTTATGTGGACATTAACCAACAACCCCGTGTTGGGCCATATTACTACTTTTGGTGGTCATCCGGTAAATTGTGCGGCTGGTCGTGCAGGCTTCCAGGCCTTACTGGATCAGGATTTGCTGAAAGATGTAAAAGTAAAGGAGCAGTTATTTCTTCAACAGCTGAAACACCCTGCTATTAAATCTGTACGCTCTCTTGGATTGATGATAGCTGTGGAATTTGAGAGCTTCCCTATCAATAAAAAAATCATTGATTATTGTATCGCAAATGGTATGGTAACCGACTGGTTCTTGTTTGCCGCGGAATGTATGCGCATTGTGCCTCCACTTATTATTACGCCCGCGGAAATTGAATGGGCTTGTAAACTGATCTGCGAAGCAGCTGATACGGTCTGATAAATAACCAGGGTATTAAAAATTAGTGATGGTTGCTATTTGAGATTGGATGGAAGTGGCGGAACAGGAGTTTCTATGGAGGCGAAATCGTTGGCGGTATACAACTTCATAAGCAACGCAGATAATATCAACGGATCCATTCCGTTTTTCTGAGAGGATAAATTGCTGGAGTTAAGCCAGGTCATTGATTTATACACCAGGACACCGACATCAGGAGAGAAGAAATAACAACTGCTACCATCTGCTATATCCGTGTTCAGGAATAGCTTGAATACCCGGAAGTGATGATCATTTAATGTGAAAGTAGTATCTCTGTTCAGTGTGAAAAGTTTACTTTCCTCCTCCTTCTCTCTATACGTGAAACGTTGATAACTGCTATCGAATGAAATGGCGAAAGTGTATTGGTCATTTTGATAGGTATATACAGTATTGCTGCCATTGGTGGATTTGCTTACCAGGAAGCTGTCTATGCGGAGGCTTTCTTTGTGAATATTCAGGAAGATATCCTGTCTTAATGTATTTCTATAAGCAGCTATTCTTTCATTCCATGTTTTTATTTGCTGTTCTTTCATTTTTTTCTGAACATAAGAGCAGGAGCTAATCAGGCAGCCTGTCAGCAGGTACGGCAAATACTTCATGTATCAGGAATTCAGCCGGCTTAAAGATAGGGTAACACTTTTAGCAAATAGCTCTATGGCATCTTTTTCGAGTAAAGACAGGTAGTAATAGTACTTACCTTGTGCCGTCATTTCATGCAGGTTATTGTTGTATTTAAATCGTCCGCGATAAAACTGATCAAGGGTCCCACTGTCAGTTGATTTTTCAGGATGGATCGTGAAGTTGGTAATCGTTGCCTGATGAAACTCTACAATGATTTTGAAGTCATCATTGGTGAATCTTAATTGTAGCTTTTTATCGGTAGGATCCAACTGTATTTTGATGCATTGAAAATCATTATGCAGATCATAAGGATGGCCATCTATTTCGCCCACCATGATACTTTCAAACAGCGGTGTATGTGTTACATCTTTCATGAGCAAACAATTAAAACTGTAGTTTGAAACTGCCGAATACGCCGAAACGCTTGTTGGCAGGTTCTCCCGGCGTTACATCGGGTGTTACTCTCCAGATAAAGTCTACCCGCAGGAATTTAAAAATATTTTCTATACCAGTACCCAGTTCCAGATAGGGATTGCCCTGTAAGGTTTTAAATGGATAGCCGTTGTTAAGGTTCAGTTGTTTGTTGGATTCAGATAAAGAGCCGATCACGCCTTTCGCTGTCCAGAACTGGCGCCATTTTAATTTTTTGATTAATGGAATGTAACCGAATACACCATTACCGATGGTATGCTCTACGTTGAATCCTACATATTGATCACTGATGAACTCAAAGCGGTTCATCATGTTAAAGGCATATTTGTTATAGTAGTAAATTTCATTACCAGGGTGCACTTCCAGGGAAGTGTAGGGGACGGTACCAAAAATTTTACCACCAAATACATTATAGTAAATAGACCCGAAAGGCGGTAGTTTAATGTAGTCGGATACACTAAGTGACGCACGCTGGTATTTCTGGCCGCTGTTAGCGATGCCAGGTATACCTGCAGCAAGTTTTAACTCTGCAATCGGATATTTACTGCCTAAACTAATACGGTAGTAATTGCCTTCCAGGAATTGCTCATGGAAAGCGTAGCGGAATTTCACTTCTATTTCCATACTGGTCAGCGGATCCCGGTTGTTGGGTTCCTTTGGATAGTTTGCGGCGGTGGGTAATGGCTCGTATGGCCTTACCTGTTTGTGTACCAGGTTTATCTGATGAGAAAAACCGCTGTAGTATTCCTTGAAGAATTCCACCCGTTTTTCATCTACCATCAAAAATTTCTGAGGCACTCCACCCTTGCGTATGGCCAGGGTGAAAATATTATCCGTACCTACTTCATCATAATAGTGGGTACCATTATCCAGATCTTTTGTATAGGCAGCATAGATGTAGGTGCGTGGATGCCTTTTCAGCAGCCATAAAGCAGACATCTTGCCTTTGTATACGTGATCTTTGAAGCCATAGGCAAGATAGCCGTATAAGTAGAGATCTTTATTGAATTTAGGGGTAGTACCCAGGTCCATTCTTAAACGGAATCCTTCCAGCCTGTTTTGTGAAAACAAGTAATAGTAAGGGCCAAACTCAATGGGCCCAACTGGTTTATACCCGGTGGCCAGGAAACGGATGGTATTGGAATACGTTCTGAACAGCGGCATTTTCTGAAGGGTATCCACCATTTTGTAAATGCCTTCTTCATTTTTGCTGAGGTCTTCCGGACGGTTATCCATCCAGAAAGAGTCTTTCCGGATGCGTGCACTGTCCATTACCACTACAGGTTCCGGATACTTTTTATCACTGAAGATGTTGGTGGCAGCGGTATCATTTGTAATGACGTTATCATAGCTCGTTGTTTTGCGGCCAATAAAATCAAACGTCTTCCCCGGCCTTGGGCTGGGTGCCCAGAAGTCGGCCACAAATTTATCTTTATACAGGAACCAGGAACTATCCTTTAGTTGCCGGAATTCCTGTACCATACTGATTTTATGAACGAAATTGATATTGGCGTCGCGGGGAACGGATAAGGTTGTTTTCTGAACGGCGTAGGTGGTATCATGTACCCAGAGATCACCGATAAAGGTGTTTTCTCCTTTTCGTTTGGGCGTAAAGTTTAGTTTAATAAACCGTTGTCCGTTGATGTATTGTGTATCAGCAATGGAGTAGTCGTAATAGAAAGCGCCATTATGATGTATCGGGCTTACAAATTGTTTATCGAATACGGGAATGAAGTTATTGTACACGTTTATATTCTGGTACATTCCACCCAGGAATTTTGTCACGCTCTCATTATCGATACCGGAGGTACGGGCGGCTTTAATTACTTCTTTTGTCTTGCGGGGGCTCGACTGGAAATAATAATCCGACAATGTTTCGGTGAGGAAAATGGGTAGGAAGGGTTTGTCTTCCGAGGTACTGTCTATGTTGTCAAAAATAAACGCGAATGGTTTGGTGAAGCGGTTTCTTCCAAGTTTCTCTTTATTGAGATTCTTCATGTCCAGCTCCAGCTTATTATACACCTCATATTTATAATTATCGAGGCGGTTATAATTGTTCTCCGGTTTATGTTTAATAATTTGTTTGAGCAGGATCAGGGCCCAGTTTACGTTGGCTTTTATTTCATATGTTTTCAGTGAAACATCTGAGCGGGTGACTTCAAAATTGATCGTCTGTTCTTTCAGGTCTTTATGTACGGGGAGTTTCAGCATGTTATATCCCATTACCCTTACCAGTAATGAATCTGATGGGATACCATTTAGTTCGAACAGGTATTTACCTTCCGCGTTGCTAACCATACCGGTTTGGGTATGTACGAACTGAAGAGTGGCGAAGGGGATGATTTCCTGTGAGTGCGCGTCCCTGACCACTCCACTAACCTTATACTGCTGCGCCATCAAACCCGAACACCAAACGCTTACGCCGATGATTATTGCTAATATTCTTTTCCAGCCAACCATATCTGACAACAATATTATATTATTTATCTCTATTCTACGCAGACGGTATCCTTTAGGTAACGCAGTTATAACAAAAAATTATATTTTAAGATTCAAATATTTCTATTAGCTTTGTAATGCAAAGTACTTTTTTGTATGACAGACCAACAACATCTGCAAGCATTAACTGACATTAAGCGCCTCATGGAGCGGAGCAGCCGTTTCATTTCGCTGAGTGGATTAAGTGGAATATCTGCCGGCATCAGCGGGCTGATTGGAGCATTCATAGCGCATAACTGGCTGGTAGCATATTATGTCAGATGGGAAGCTGTAGGTGCCTACAATGATGCAGATTACAGGATATTAAAGTATCGCTTAATCGCCCTGGGATTAGCTGTAATGGCAGCGGCGCTGGCTGGGGGAACTTTTTTTACCTGGCGCAAGGCGCGGCAGAATAATTTACCGATCTGGGATTTAACCGCGCGGAAAGTGCTGATTAACACGGCTATCCCTTTGGCTGCCGGAGGTGCTTTCATTGCGGGTCTGTTATATAATCACCTGGAAGGGCTGGTAGCCCCTACCTGCCTGGTATTTTATGGATTGGCCATTATTAATGCCAGCAAATATACCTTGCCGGATGTGAAGTACCTGGGCATATGTGAAACGATCCTCGGTATACTTAATCTTTTCTATTTGCGTAAAGGCCTTTATTTTTGGGCAGTAGGTTTTGGTCTGCTACACATCATTTATGGTGCATTGATGTGGTGGAAATATGAACGGAAAAGGACTATTTAATCAATAGCATGAACCCGATAGGTAACTTAAACAAAATATTCGAGAGCCGTATACGCCTGGGCGTGATGAGTATATTGATGGTGAACGAGGAAGTTAATTTCAATGACCTCAAGCAAATGCTGGAAGTAACAGACGGTAATCTGGCTTCTCACCTCAATACACTGGAAGAAAATGGCTATCTGAAAGTGCATAAGGGCTTTATTGGCCGCAAAACCAATACAACCTATGCTATTACCGCTGCCGGTGAGAAGGCCTTTAAAGGGCATCTTGCGGCCCTGGAGCACATGATAAAATTCACTAAATAAATTTTTTTTGCCTTTTTACTTTGAAATACAAAGTACTTTCTAAAAAATAAAAACATGGAACCTTCAACTAATGAACCACTTTCTTTCTTCGACAGGTACGCCTACGCCCTTAAAGCAGGCATTATTGTAATATTGATACTGATATTGCTGATACCCGCCAACATGATTCAAAACCTCATATGGGAGCGCCGAGACAGGCAGGAGGAAGCTTCCAAGGAAGTCAGCAGCCGCTGGGGAAATGAACAGAACATCACAGGTCCGGTGCTGGCCATTCCCTATAAATCCACTTCGGGAAACGCAGCCAGTTATGTTTACCTGTTACCGGAAAATCTTAAAATCAACGGGGAACTCTTACCAGAAAAATTACAAAGAGGTATTTTCAATGTAGCGGTGTACAACGCTAAACTGCAACTGAGTGGCGCTTTTAACAGAGAAGCTATAGCATCTCTAAACATCTCTCCTTCCGCCTTAGATTGGGAACATGCGTCATTACTCATTGGCATCAGCGATCTCCACGGCATTGATAACCAGGTGCAGATGATGTGGAATGGTAAGAACTACCTTTTTAACCCCGGGGTGGTCAGCAGTGATCTGTTTAACAGCGGTATCCAGTCACCGTTGGCCATCATACCAGGGGACACCAGCGCATTGAGCGGCAATTTCTCCCTGGAGCTGGGCGTAAAAGGCTCTGGCAGGATTAGCTTCTCCCCCATTGGTAAAACCACTACAGTAGCCATCAACTCCAGCTGGCCTAACCCCAGCTTTGATGAGGCCTTTCCGCCTAAAACCAGACGGGTAGACGATAAAGGCTTTGCCGCTTCCTGGCAGGTACAGCACCTGAACCGCAGCTATCCCCAAAGCTGGGAAGGAAAAAAGTTTAATATCCACTCCGCCGACTTCGGTATCAAATTATTTATGCCTGCTGAAAGCCACCAGATGTCTATGCGTGCCGTGAAATACGCCATCATGATCATCGGACTTACCTTCTTTGTATTTTATTTTATTGAATTATCACAGCGCCGCGCCCTTCATCCAATACAGTATGCCCTGATCGGGTTAGCCCTTTGTATTTTTTATACCCTGCTCATATCTATTTCAGAACAAATTAACTTTATTATGGCTTACATTATTGCCAGTGTACTCACGATAGGTCTGATTATTGCATATACGGCTGCTGCCTTTAAAAGCACCCGTATTGCTGCAGGCATAGGAGCCACACTTACACTGATTTACGGATTTATTTATGTAATCATCAGTGCAGAAGACCAGGCACTGCTGATGGGAAGCTTAGGACTCTTTATTATTCTGGCCCTGATCATGTACTTCAGTACCACCATCAAATGGGATAAGTTAGGACATAAAAACACCACTATTACTCAATAAAAACGAACATGGGAAATTCTTATATCAGCAAACGGTTAGCCAGCTTCGGATACGCATTCAATGGTATTGGCGCCTTCCTGCGCAGTGAGCCGCATGCACGCATCCACGCAATCGCTACCCTCGTTGTAGTAGCTGCCGGTTGCTGGTATAAAATAGCAACGCCGGAATGGATTTGGATCATCCTCGCAACAGCATTGGTTTGGACAACGGAAATGCTGAATACGGTCGTTGAAAAAATAATGGATCACCTTTCACCACAACTACATCCCAAAGTGAAGTTCATCAAAGATGTAGCTGCGGGCGCAGTACTAATAGCCGCCATAGCCGCGGCTATTATCGGGGCTGTCATATTTATTCCCTATATTTTTAAAACCATCTAACATCATAACCATATGCAATTGAAAAGAACCATCCGTTTAGCACAACACCGTATCAGCCGCTCCCGGCCTCAATATACACTGTATGCCTCTGTGCTGTTTAGTCTGGCGTTGCTCTTATGTCGTGTTATCCATACCGGCAGTAACCTGCGTGTTTCCCTGATATGGAACCTTTTCCTGGCTTATGTGCCTTTTGCCATTACCCGCTGGATGGAGAAACATCCGGAGCAGATAAAGAACCGTTACAACTGGTACGGCTGCTTTATTTGCTGGCTGCTGTTTATTCCCAATGCGCCTTATATACTCACAGATCTCTTCCACCTCTTTGATGGAGGGGTACCACTATGGTTTGATCTGTTTGTAATTTTTTCCTTTGCCTGGAATGGTATGATGCTGGGATACATTTCTATTCGCAGTATGGAAAACATGTGGAGTCAGCGCCATTCCCGCTGGCCGGCCTGGTTATTCACTTTCCCGGTGATGTTCCTTTGTGGAATGGGCGTTTATATTGGCAGATTCTTAAGATATAACAGCTGGGACATTGTAAAAGATCCGCTTACCCTGCTGGGTGATATGAGAGACATCGTGTTGCATCCCTGGGAAAACCGCAGTGCATGGGCTTTTACAATATGCATGGGCGTCTTCCTGAGCCTGATGTATCCATTGGTAAAGAAACAACATAGCTGATCAGTATTTCATAAAAAGGAAAAGGGAGAACATGATCTGTTCTCCCTTTTCTATTAATAAGTTAAAAATTCGCGTTTAGAAATCTACCCCCATTCCAAAGTACCATATCGGGCTGCCTCTGAAAAAGGCTACTGCAGGCCAGCCTGCATCTGCACGGAGGAAGTAGCCGGCAATAGTGGTACGGGCACCGAAGCCATACCCACCTACAAACGGACCAAGGAATCCTTCTTTAATACGGGTAGTGATACCAGAAGTAGGATTGGTATAATTGGTATAATTAGCATCCTTAAAGCTCAGCTTTTTGTTCCACGCAGTACCTATGTCAATGAAGGAGGTTACCTGGAAATTACGCAGGAAAGCAGAGTTGATAGGCTTATCTATAAATGTGGCGAATACAGGTAAACGAAGCTCTGTATTTAATACCATCGCATTGTTACCGTTCCTCGCATTTTGTTTGTAACCACGCAGATTTTCAGTCAAAGTCTGGAAAGCATAGTTCACACTCATGTCTACCGGGTTATTGGTATTGATCTGTGGATTTAACCAGTTATCTACACCACCCAGGTAATACAGCAGCTTACGTGTTCCCCACGACATATCCATGGCGAAGCGGGTAGCCCAGATGAAGTTGCGGTAAATCTTTTCATAGTGACGGATATCTATCCCCATGTTATAGGTAAATCTGCCCTGAGCAGCTGCAGAAGTAGCTGGGTTGAACAGCTCATTCAAACCATTATTGGTTAACTGCGCATTGGTTTCTCCATAAATTTTATAGCGGGTACCATTCCAGATATTAATAGCCGGGTTAATGGTATTGTCATACACATATTCCAGGCGCATTAATGCATACGTTTCTTTGCGATCTTTAAATAACAAAGGTGGTTTATCTGTAGCCTGTACTACCAGTTTATCAGTACGTATACCTGCCGATAAACGAATGCTTCTCACCTGGTCAAACGGATAACGCATTTCTCCCTGGTAAATATTGGTAATAAACTTAGTAGGTCCGGAAGCGGTAAGGTTGCCGGTTGAATCATAAAAGTTCAATGCGGAGTTCTTATCCACTTTACGGTAGTACGTAAATTTGTAGTCAAACCGCTTTTTCAGATAGCTGGCATTGAAGAAATATTCAGACCCTTGCAGGGAAGACGGAATACGGAAGCCACCATTGAATTTCAGGTCTTCAAACAGATCACTTACCCCTATTTTGATTAATCCGTTCACAGGATCCGTAAGACGTATAGGGGCCTGCGGCTGACCGGTGAAAGGCTGGTACTTGTTAATCAGCACCGAGTTATCCAATTGCAGGATCAGGTAATCAGAAGCAAACTTGTATTTATATGGGAACAGCTTTGACTTCTTCAGTATTTGTTCGTCCTCTCTTTTCTTCTCGAACAGGGTAGGGCCTTTTGCCTCACCAGTAGCGGTGCTGTCGGCCGGTTCGTTGCCAAATTCATTCTGGAAGAAATTAGTATGGGTAGTGGTGTCTTTTAATGGCGCCTGGAAAGTGGGCAGTCCCAAACGGAGACTATCGTTATGCATCTGTGAGCGTCTGAAGTTGGTAGCGCGGGCGGTGATGTTTCTTTTCTTCAGTACCACCGTATCTACTTTCAGCTTCATCAGGCGTTTGATATCGGCATATTGTACCACTTCAGATACTTCTCCCTTTTCACCGGTAATCCGGGATTCCTGTATACCATAAGGGTAGTTGGAAATAGGGAAAGTATAGGTAGAATCTTTAGTAAGCGCCACTGCTTCAATAGAATCCGGCGCTGTGGCACCATAGGCGGCCAGTGCGGAGTCCAGTTCTTCCGGTTCCGGATTATGCAGAATTTCTGAGCCTACATAAAACAGGGAATCCACGCCATCGGCCTGGGACTTGAAGAACCCGGCATAACGGTTACGGATACCGTTGGCGTCAGATACAAAGGTGAAGTGGGTAGTGTTGTACTGCATCGGCAGTTTGGCGTTACCATACCGGAGGTCAGTTAACTGGGTGATCTGCTTTTCAGAGCTCTTGTTCCAGTTGTCCACCATAAAAATATTGAAAGGCCTGTTCATCAGCGAAGTATCTGAACCTCTTCCTTTAGGCGTGGCCCTGTTGGAGGAATAGATAATGCCGCTTTTGCCAGGGAAGGCAGCAAAGGAAGGATCCAGGTCATCATATACGTCATTGGTGATCTGGTCTGTTTTGGAATTGCTGATATTATAAGTGAAAATATCGGTGTGGCCATTTTTTACGGCAGACAGTAACAGGGTATTTTCCTGTACCGGCATGTATTTAAAGTCTATTACCCGGTCAAACTGATTCAGTTCCTGCCGTATAGTCGTATGGGTAATCAGGTCATAGATCATCAGTTTGGTTTTGCCTTCATGCTCATATACCACGGCGAGACGATTGCCTTTAGTGTTCCAGGCCAGCTGCGGATAGTTGGGATCTACCTGGTTAGCCAGTTGCATTACGCCACTACGCAGCAGTACCTTGGGTTTGTTCCATCCAAGCTGTATCTGCACCCGGTATACGCCTTTTTTAAATTCCACTACTGCATAAGAGTTATTCTTAGGGTTTGGATTGAAACGATAGTATTCTGACTTGGGAGTTATTTCCTGGGCTACAATAGTGCGGCCTTTGGCGGATGTTTTTCTCCTGCGGTTATCTTCCTGGAATCGCTTCTGATAAAATACGAAGAAGTCTTTAGTTGCTTTTTTAGGGGTTTGGTTCAATACCTGTTCAAATCCTTTTTTAAGCCCGCGGTTAATACGGGTAATATACATGAGGTAAGGCACAGCATCTTTGCCATACTTACTTTCCACATAATACCAGAAAGCCTGGCCTGCCAGGAAGGTATGGTCATAGGCCAGTGCATTAAAGTTGCTGTATTTGCCGGACATAAGGATCAGTTTCAGTTCCTCATCCTGTTCGGCCGTCCAGTTTTCGGCAGCATATCCTATAAAACCATCTGTAAACCATTTAGGGAAATCTATGAGGGCGGCGTTACCGGCAAATTCGCCGATATCTTCCCCAAAAAGCAATGTTTCCAGCATAATACGGGCAATACCCTGTCTTATCTGCCGGCGGAGGTGCTCATGGTTGCCATCAAAGTAAACGATCATCTTGTTCCCTACCAGCTTTGTTACCCCTCCTGTATTCTGCCACTCTACGCCAATACCGATATTGGACTGCTTCATTTCCCCGAAGGAGTTGTAAACCACAATATTAATGCGCTGTCTGGGATTGCTCTCCATGAACTGTTCCAGCTGAGGTAATTCCTTTTCGGCTACCTGGGCGGCATACTTACCAAGTTCAAGTCCATTCTGACTGAAATAGGTATTGAAATGACGGCTTTGATAGTATCTCCACTTAAAGTTCTTGAACTGCACTCGATTTTGGCCGAATTCTACTGTATTGGTCTGGGCTTGCGATACTATCGTTCCAAGTAATAGGGTACCGTGGAATAATAACCGGGTAATAAATCTGTTCATACAGAAAGTATTGATAATATTGTGATCTGTTTTAAAATTAGCCTAAAAAAATCGGGTAACAATGATTGAAATACAACAATTCACTTTTGGTCCATTACAAGAAAACACCTTCCTGCTTATTAACGGTAAAAAGGAATGTATAATTATAGACCCGGGATGTTATTTTCAGGACGAAAGAAAAGAATTATTACAATATATACAAACACACGGGTTAAATGTTATAAGATTATTGAATACGCACTGTCACTTTGATCATATTTTTGGTAATAAACTCGTATCAGATACGTATAAAGTGCGTCCGGAGTTTCATGAGCTGGAACAGCCGGTACTGGATAATTCCCAGAGAGCCGCTGCCATGTACAATATTCCCTTTGAGCCTTCTCCTATGGCTGGCCGATACCTGCTGGAAGGAGAGACCATTCCCTTTGGAACAGACGAACTAACGGTATTGCTTACACCTGGCCATTCTCCCGGCAGCGTATCTTTCTACTGTGCAAGCCAGCATTTCGTGATTGGAGGCGATGTATTGTTCTACCAGAGCATTGGCCGTACCGACCTGCCAGGAGGCAACCACAGCACCCTGCTGCAAAGTATCCGGGAAAAACTGTTTGTCCTGCCAGACGAGGTAAGGGTATTCCCTGGCCACGGACCTTCCACCACGGTTGGCTTTGAAAAGAAGCACAATCCGTTTCTAATCTAACCTGTTCATGCCTAAAAGCTAAAAGGAACCGCTAACAGCAGTCGCCAGAAGCAACCGCTAAAGTCTAATAGCTAACTGCTAACAGCTACTTCGCTATATACTTCCCGATTACCGGCAATCGGGCAAACTCCTTCTTCTCCATACGGAAAATAAACCAGGCATAAGCTGCAAAGAAAGCTGTTGCTACTGCGAGGGGAAGGGGTTTGAGGGCGTAGATATCTTTGGGTGAGAGCACCAGCCCGTTTAGCCAGTTAAACACATAGTAGATGCCTATAGCCAATCCTACGTAGGTAATGAGTTTAGGGAGATGATAAGGAATAGGATAGTATTTTTGCCCCCAGACGTAGCACACCACCATCTGAATAAAGTAACAAACCATGGTAGCCAGTGCCGCGCCATAATAGCCCATCACCGGAATCCACCAGTAATTCAGCAGGAAAGCAAGAATGGCCGTCAATATGGTAATCACTGCCCCGGTTTTGGTGCGGTCAGTAAGTTTGAACCAGATAGTAAGGTTATAATAGATCCCCAGGAACATATTGGCCAGCAATAAAACAGGCACAATCCGCATCCCCTGGTAGTAGAAAGGCACCCGGAGGAAAGCTTTCCAGATATTCAGGTAAAGACTTACAAACAGGAACATGAAGCAGAGCATGATCACAAACAGCTTCATGATACGGGCGTACATTTTCCTGGGATCGCCGCTCTCTGCCTGCTTAAAGAAAAAGGGCTCCGCTCCTAACCTGAATGCCTGTATGAACATCGTGATCAGTATAGCCAGTTTGTAATTGGCACTGTATAGGGCAATCACTTCTTTTTTAGCTTCCATATTATTCCCCGGGAGGAACTGGGGTAAAAACCAGGCCCTGTCGAAGGTCTCGTTTACCATGCCCGCCATACCCACAATAATCAGTGGCAGGGCATAGTGCATCATCTGCTTCCATAGCCGGGCATCAAATTTCCATTGAATTTTGCGGATCTGTGGAAGGAAAAGTACCAGGGTAATGGCACTGCCCAGCATATTACTCAGGTAGATATATCCCGTCTGGTCGCTGCTGCTTTGTACATCCGGCACCCAGTGGTGGCCTGCTGCGTATAGCTTCGGGCAGATGACCAGGAAAAAAATATTGAAGAAAATAGTGGTAACGATTCCGGCTATACGAATAGCTGCATACCTCACGGGACGGTCTTCCAGCCGCAATTGGGCAAATGGAATGGCTGTGAGCGCATCAAACGCCATCAGCATCACCACATAGGTATAATAGGTAGGATGACCATTCAGCCCCGCCAGTTCCCCGGCATAGGAATTTATGACCGAAGACTTTAACAGCAATAATAAGATGGTGATACAGATGGTCGACAACAGCAGGGATATCGTGGTGGTTCCCAGTACATTCGCTTTGTTTTCCTTTTTGGCAAAACGGAAAAAAGCCGTTTCCATACCATAAGTCAGCACAATATTGGCAAAAGGTATATAGGCATAAACGTTAGACATCTCCCCGAATGATGCACGGGTTAAAATCGTCAGATAAAAGGGGGTAAGAAAATAATTGAGCAATTTGCTCACAATATTACTTAGCCCATAATACATCGTTTGTCCTGCCAGTTTCTTAATACTCAATTCCCAGATATTTTGGTGCAAAATACGAATTACGGATTATGTATGCCAGATTAATGGGTGAATCCAACGAGTGCAACACCCAGCAGCCAGCTACTCAAACCCGCCCCTGCGCTGTTGTTTCTTATCCGATAATCGCTTTTTTGACTCAATTCTTTTCTCCCGGGCTGCTTTGGATGGCCGGGTGGGCACCCGCTTTTTGCGGGGGATCAGCGCTTTGCTGATCATCTCGTTCATTTTGGAGATCACCTCCTGCTTGTTGCCCAATTGGGTACGTTCTGTTTGGGATTTCACCTGGAGCAGACCATCCGCGTTAATGCGGTTAGACAATTTCTCCATCAGCACGGCTTTTTGTTCCGGAGTTAACAGGGCAGAAGCCATTATATCAAAATAGCCTTCTACCATGGTTTCCACCTTATTCACGTTTTGTCCTCCGCTACCACCGCTGCGGGCAGTGCGAAACGTGATTTCAGCGGTCACATTGATATTCATGTATATTTAATTTTTAATATAAAAAAGCACTAAAGAAGGGCAATTTATTAAAACTGCAGCGAATACGCCCTTTTCTTTGTGCTTTCAGGCTTTATATGCCAATGGAATCAGTAAGGGAACATATTTCCTTACACCTATAAAGTATAAGGAATCAGGAAGATCCCCGATGAATCCCGTTTCACCGGAACGGGGTTGTCATTCAGCAGGAGGCCATATACTGACGATCCGCAACAGCCCGACGTCTTCGTCAAAAATGCCATTTTATCCAATGTAAACTTTCCTGGTCTGCCCACACGCAATGACTGAGGAGTTCTCACATAAAAAAACAGCACTGCCTTGTTTCTTGGAGTATCTATCCACTGTCTTACCTGCATAAGCGTGTCAGGCATCTGAATTTTGATGCTGTCTAATGGTATACGGGCATCGGGGCCATACACCAGATCATGTCCGGTGCCTGGGTCTATCAGTTTAAATCCAAACATCAACTGCGCAGGGGAATCACACATAATACCATCGCAGGGAGTATCCTTTTTTGAACTTTTACAGGCAGCAAATAAAATGAATCCAATAAGTAAAATGTAAGAGATACGGGTCATGGAAGAATGATTTTGGTGCAGTTTAAACGTGAGGCAGGGCGAAAAGTTACAGAATCGACCGATTTGCTTTAATTTCCCACCCATAAAAAATGGAGCCATGAGGGTAGTTATACAACGCGTTAGTTCCGCATCGGTAACGGTAGACGGAGCTGTTACCGGGCAAATTCAGCAGGGATTACTGGTGCTGCTGGGCATAGAAGATATAGATACTACAGATGATATTCAGTGGCTGAGCACTAAAATCGTGAATCTCCGGATCTTTAATGATGATGATGGAGTGATGAACGTATCGGTGAAAGATATCCACGGTGATATATTGTTGGTGAGTCAGTTTACCTTGCACGCTTCCACGAAGAAAGGAAACCGGCCTTCGTATATCCGTGCCAGTAAGCCAGATGTTGCGATCCCTTTGTATGAGAAAATGATCCTTCAGCTGGAGCAGGATTTAGGGACCACTATTCAAAGAGGTATTTTTGGGGCAGATATGAAAGTGGCCTTGTTAAATGATGGCCCTGTCACCATTATCATCGATTCTCATCACCGGGAATAAAGAAGACAGCAATGCAGTCAATCCGTTATCTTTAATAAATAAAAACTAATCCATGACCATTCAGGAAGCCCAGGAAAAAATTGATAGCTGGATAAACACTACGGGAGTGCGTTATTTCAGTGAATTGACCAATATGGCCATACTCACAGAAGAAGTAGGAGAAGTAGCCCGTGTGATGGCCCGCAAATATGGTGATCAGTCATCGAAAGAAAGTGATAACAAAAAGCTGCTGGCAGATGAGCTGGCTGATGTGATGTGGGTATTGCTCTGCATCGCTAATCAAACGGGTATTGATATGACGGTAGCGTTGGAAAAGAACTTTGAAAAGAAAAATATCCGCGATGCACAGCGGCATCATAATAACCCCAAATTAAAATCCTAATGCAGCCTGCACGCTTTTTGTGTGCTGCTTATAAAACACTGCTATGCAAAAACAGGGAAAGCTAAAAAAGATCTGGCAGGTACTGAAACAATCCGGAAGCGAATTCATTGAAGATAAAGTACTGAAGCTGAGTGCTGCATTGGCTTATTATACTATATTCTCCGTTGCCCCTATGTTGATCATCATCATTTTTTTCTGTGATTTGTTTCTTGGTAAAGATGCCGTAGAAGGTAATATTTACGGACAAATCAGCGGCCTGGTAGGTAGTAACGCCGCTTTGCAGATCCAGGATATGATTAAGAATGCCTCCCTTTCCGGCGATATGAACTGGGCTACCATAGTGGGTTTTGTTACACTCATCATTGGTGCTACCGGGGTATTTGCCGAAATACAGGACTCTATTAACCACATTTGGCGGCTGAAATCAAAACCCAAAAAGAATGGCCTGTTACGCATGATCCTTAACAGGCTCCTCTCCTTTTCACTGGTGGTGAGTCTGGGCTTTATCCTGTTGGTATCCCTGGCCATTAATGGGTTGGTAGAATTATTCTCCACGCTGGTGGTGAGCTTGTTACCGGGAAAGATAACTTCCGGAATCCTCTTCTCCCTGGCAGATTTTGTAGTGCCCTTCCTGGTGATAGCCACGCTTTTTGCTATCATCTTTAAGGTACTGCCAGATGCCCGTATTAAATGGAAAGATGTGCGGGTGGGCGCCATTGCTACAGCCATTCTTTTTATGCTCGGTAAATTTGCGATAGGATACTATCTCGGAGCCAGCAAAGTAAGTTCTACTTATGGAGCCGCGGGTTCTATCGTGATTATACTGCTTTGGGTATACTATTCCGCAGCTATCTTGTACTTTGGGGCTGTATTTACCCGCGTATATGTACAGCATTCCGGGGCACAGATTTACCCCAACGAATATGCCGTTTGGATCAAACAAATAGAGGTTCCACATGAGCCGGAAGTGGTTCAGGAAGGATAGCATATCTGTTCGTCATTGTCTTACAAATATTTTAATAATCGCATACGTATTTTCAAAATAGGCATTTATCTTTGCGCCACTATGTCTACAGATCAGAATAAATTCCAGGCGATCATATCGCATTGTAAAGAATATGGTTTTGTTTTTCAGTCCAGCGAAATTTACGATGGGCTCAGTGCCGTATATGATTACGGTCAGTACGGGGCTGAACTGAAGAAAAACATCAAGGATTATTGGTGGAAAAGCATGACCCAATTGCACGAAGATATCGTGGGGATTGATGCTGCCATCTTCATGCATCCTACTACCTGGAAGGCATCCGGACACGTGGATAATTTCAGCGACCCGATGATTGATAACAAGGATAGCAAAAAACGCTACCGTGTAGATCACCTCATTGAAGGGCACGCAGAAACATTATCCAAAGAAGCTGGCGATGCACTCCTGGCACAAATGGATGAACTGCTGAAGGAAAACGACTTCGCAGGGCTGAAAACATTAATAGAAACCAATAAAATAAAATGTGGTGTTAGCGGTACCGTTAACTGGACAGAAGTACGTCAGTTTAACCTGATGTTCTCCACCCAGCTGGGTAGCGTTACAGATGAAGCGAGCGAAATATACCTGCGTCCTGAAACGGCACAAGGTATCTTCGTCAACTTCCTGAACGTACAAAAAACCGGCAGGATGAAAGTGCCTTTCGGTATTGCACAAATTGGTAAAGCTTTCAGAAATGAAATCGTAGCCCGTCAGTTTATTTTCCGTATGCGCGAATTTGAGCAAATGGAAATGCAATTCTTTGTACGCCCCGGCACACAACAGGAATGGTATGAAAAATGGAAAGCAGAACGTATGCAATGGCACCTGAGCCTGGGCATCGATCCTGCTAAATACCATTTCAAAGACCATATAAAATTAGCGCACTACGCTGATGCCGCAGTGGATATTGAATACGAGTTCCCATTCGGTTTCAAAGAAGTGGAAGGCATTCACTCCCGTGGTGATTTTGACCTGAAACAACACCAGGAATACAGCAAGAAAAAAATTCAGTACTTCGATACAGAAATCAATCAGAACTATGTGCCTTACGTGATAGAAACCTCTATTGGTCTGGATCGTATGTTCCTGCTTACTATCTGTAATGCTTACGCAGAAGAAGATCTGAGCACTGCAGATAAACAGGATAGCCGTGTGGTATTGCGCTTACCAGCTAAACTGGCGCCGATTAAACTGGCTGTTTTTCCGCTTACTAAAAAGGATGGTTTACCAGAGCTGGCGAGAGAGTTGATGAATGATTGTAAACCTGCTTTCCATTGCTTCTATGAAGAAAAAGATGCCATTGGAAAACGTTACCGCCGCCAGGATGCCATTGGTACTCCTTTCTGCGTAACCATTGATCATCAGACCAAAGAAGATGGTACTGTAACCATCCGTCACCGCGACACCATGGAGCAGGAACGCATCCCACTGTCAGAAGTGAAAGCACTGGTATTAAGCAAAATTCTCTAGTACTATTTTCCGGTAACTTATAGTGGCTATGACCGTTATATAAGTATAAGCAACCACCTTTATGCCTATACGAAGCTATATAACTGTCATAGCCCTTTTTATGTGTTGTTTGTCCGCTACGGCGCAAACACAGCCCCCAACAGAGAGGACCAACATCTCGGTAAAGAAAGCGCCACACCCCTACAGTCAGACAATATTGCTAGGCGTTGCTGGTCCTGCCTGCGGCATATCCCTGAATTATGATATCCGGTTCAACGGCACGGACAAAGGTCTCGGCGCCAGAATCGGTTTCGGATATGTGCCGGAGTATTCTGAAGAACGGCAATCGTGGAGTACGCATATTACCTATAAGAGAATATATAAAGCCAAAACTACGCTGCCATTCGGGTTCAACTATGTGCTGGCTCCCTCTCCCAGACATATGATAGAATTCGGTGCAGGACTCACCTACATGTCAGGTGATTCGCTTTGGTATGATGATATTAGCACCAGCTATACCTGGCTGGGCTGGATGTCTATGCATTATCGCCGTACTATTGGAAAGCACCTGCTAATGAGAGTAGGACTTGTTGCGATGGCTTCAAAAGAATATGTAGCGCCGTTTCCAACGCCGGAGTGGGGAATGGGATTCAGGTTTTAGCGGTTATCCGTATAATTCCTGGTGTATATCATGCCGGTCGTAGCCCAGTGCCTGTATCCGATGTTTTGCCTCGTCAATCATGGCTTTCCAGCCACAAAGGAAAAAGTGAGCCGGACGTTTATCGTTTTGCAGGAGCTCTTCATATACACTATGTACATATCCTTTTTTACCCGTCCAGTTTTCCTCACGTGATAAAGTAGGAATGTAGTTGAAGTTGGGCAGCTCGGCTGCAAGCTGCTGCAACTCCTGCGCATAGAGGAGGTCATGCTGATACCGCACCCCGAAAATGAGGTGAATAGGCGCATGCGGAATGGCGTGTTCATGAATGTAATGTGCCATCGACCGGAATGGAGCTATTCCTGTACCCGTACAGATCAGGAATAATTCCCTGTCTAACGGTTCCGGGAGTACGAAAATTCCCTGTGGCCCTCTCAGCAGCAGTTCACTCCCTACTTTTATTTCATTGAACAGGTAAGTGCTGCCTAATCCGCCTTCCAGGAGTACAATCACCAGCTCAAACACATTGCTGCCATCAGGATGAGAGGCAATGGAATAACTACGCCAGCGTTTGTTTTTTTTCTCGTGAATAGGCAGATCCAGGGTTACGAACTGCCCCGGTTTAAAGTCAAACCGATCCATGTCCGGTACCTCTATCCAAAAGCGGCGGGTGTTGTGGGTTTCATCCACCAACTTTGTGACGATGCCTGTATGCCATAGGTCCAACATGGAAATTGAGTTTTGGTCTCACTGAATATACTGAAAATTCGGGATTTTGTTATTTGGATATTTCCTTATTTGATTATTCCCCGGCCAGCTACCTTCCTCAAAACCTAAATATCTTGATAACCCAATATCAAAATCGGTAAATGTTCTTTACCTTTGCAGTCTTCATGAATTTACAGGCTGTATTACAATTATTTCAACGTGATGCTCGCCTGCAGTCGCTGGTGAAGGGGATACAATCACCCACCCCACAATACTTTCAGCTTTCCTCCATTAGTGGGAGTGCAATAAACTTTGTGGCAGTTAGCACCTGGGCGCATGCAGATGCGAACCATCTCTTCATCTTAAACGATAGAGAGGAGGCAGCCTATTTCCATAACGATCTGGAACAACTCAGCCAGGCACTGGACATTTTCTATTTCCCGGACTCTTTCAAAAAAGCAGGTCAGTTTCACGAGATCAACAGCAGCCATAGCATGCTGCGGACAGAAGCCCTCATGAAATTTTCCGGCGACAGTGTCCGTAAAAAAATACTGGTCACCTATCCGGAAGCACTCTGGGAGAAAGTGGCCGGCAACCAGGCTTTTAGCGCCAATATGGTGCAACTGAAAGTAGGCGATGTACTGAAAGTAGATTCGCTGCTGGAACAACTGATCACCTGGGGCTTTCATGCAACAGATTTTGTGTATGAACCCGGCCAGTATGCGGTAAGAGGGGGTATCCTGGATATCTATTCCTTTGGCAACGAAAAGCCTTACCGTATTGAATTATTTGGAGAAGATATAGACTCCATCCGCCTGTTTGATCCCGAGACACAACTGAGTGAACGCAAACTCACCCAGGTGACGCTCATCGCTAACATGGACACCCATGGCACCAGCGCTGATCACGGCAAAACCCCGCTCACAGAATTTCTGCCAGCCAATACCGTAGTATGGATGAAAGATCCCGCTTATGTACAGGGCGTGATAGAACAAATGGAGCAACGCCTGGACGACTTCCTGCTCACCGGACAGAAAGTAAAAGTGGATGAAGACGAAGAGATGGTGCTGAAAGAAGACGACTTTGTGAAAGCTGCCCCACTGATACAACAACTGCTGAAAAAGTCCACCATTGTTTTTGGTAACAAAGACTGGCTCACTGAAAAAGGCTATTCCGCCACAGCTATTGCCTTCGATACACAGGAACAGCCTGTGTTTAACCGGCAGTTCGATCTGCTGATCAAAGACCTGGGCAAACATAACAGTAATAAATATTCCCTTTTTATATTCTCAGATAATCCCCGTCAGCTGGAACGCTTGCGGAGTATCTTTGAGGACCTCAAAGCAGATTTTGTATTTTTCCCCATTCCTGTTGCTATCAGCACGGGATTTATTGATCACTCGCTGAAACTGGTATGTTATACCGATCACCAGATCTTCCAGCGCTTCCACAAATACAAGGTAAAACAAGCCTATAACAAGAATAAGGCTATTACCATGAAAACCTTGCGGGAGCTGCAGTCGGGCGATTTTGTAACGCATATCGATCATGGCGTCGGAATGTACAGCGGTCTACAGAAAATTGAGGTAGGGGGAAAAATGCAGGAAGCCATCCGTATTATTTACAAAAACAACGACCTGTTGTATGTAAATATCAACTCCCTGCACAAAATCAGTAAATACACCGGCAAAGAAGGCGTAGAACCTAAAGTAAATAAACTGGGTAGTGATGCCTGGGATAAGCTGAAGGAAAAAGCCAAAACGCAGGTAAAAGATATCGCGAAAGATCTGATACAGTTGTATGCCGTACGTAAAGCCCAACAAGGTTTTGCGCATACACCGGACACTTATCTGCAAACAGAACTGGAAGCATCTTTCATTTATGAAGATACCCCGGATCAGAGCAAAGCAACGGCAGATGTGAAACGTGATATGGAATCGCCGGCACCAATGGACAGACTTGTATGTGGTGACGTAGGTTTTGGTAAAACAGAAGTAGCTATCCGTGCCGCATTTAAGTCTATTGTAGATGGTAAACAGGCTGCCGTACTGGTACCTACTACCATCCTGGCATTTCAGCATTATAAAACTTTTGCAGACCGTCTGAAAGATTTCCCCTGCACAGTAGATTATCTGAACAGGTTTAAATCTTCCAAAGAAAAAAAGGAAACACTCAAACGCCTCGAAGAAGGAAAGATCGATATCATCATTGGCACACACTCCTTGCTGGGCAAAGAAGTGAAGTTCAAAGATCTCGGCGTACTGGTGGTAGATGAAGAACAAAAATTCGGTGTTTCTGCCAAAGAAAAACTGAAACAGATAAAACATAACGTAGACACCCTCACACTAACGGCAACGCCTATACCGCGTACACTACAGTTTTCGTTGATGGGTGCCCGTGACCTTTCTGTTATCAACACGCCACCGCCCAACAGGCAGGCTATTGAAACAGAAGTACAGGTATTTAACCAGGATCTGATCCGTGATGCTATTTATTACGAGGCAGAAAGAGGCGGACAGGTGTACTTTATCCACAACCGGGTTAAAGGACTCAAAGAAATGGCCGGGCTGATTCAGGGATTATGCCCCGATCTCTCTATTGCCACTGCACACGGACAGCTCGAAGGACATCAGCTGGAAGAAGTGATTCTGGATTTCATTGACCGCAAATACGATGTACTGGTATGTACCAATATCGTGGAAAGCGGTGTGGATATTCCCAATGCAAATACCATCATCATTAATAACGCTCATCATTTTGGGTTGAGTGACCTGCACCAGCTACGTGGCCGTGTAGGACGCAGCAATAAAAAGGCCTTCTGTTATCTGCTGGCACCACCGATGAGTACCCTGCCTTCCGATAGCCGCAAACGCCTGCAAACACTCGAACAGCACAGTGAACTGGGCAGTGGTTTCCAGATCGCTATGCGCGACCTGGATATCCGTGGTGCCGGTAACCTGCTGGGCGGTGAACAAAGCGGTTTCATGGCGGAAATAGGGTTTGATATGTACCAGAAAATTCTGGACGAAGCCATCCGCGAACTGAAACAAAATGAATTCCGCGATCTGTTTAAAGATCAGCTGGAAGAAAAGAAAGACTTTGTAAGTGACTGTACCATTGATACAGACATGGAAATATTGATTCCTGATACTTATATAGAGAGTATACAGGAACGTTTGAACCTGTACCAGGAATTGGATAATATCATGGAAGAAGGCAAGCTAAAGGCCTTTGAAGTAGATCTGGCTGACCGCTTCGGTCCATTGCCCGAGCCAGTAAAAGAACTGCTTACCATGATCCGTTGCCGCTGGATGGCCATACAACTGGGCTTCGAAAAAAATGATGCTGAAAGAAGAAAACCTGCGTTGCTATTTCATAAATAACCCCGATTCCCCTTATTTCGAATCCCCTACGTTCAATCATATATTAACGTATATACAAACCCGTACGAACAACGCCAAACTGAAACAGGTAGGCAAAAACTTTATGCTGGTGGCCTCCCGTATCCGTAATATGAATGACCTGTACGACTTTCTCAAGGCAATGACCGACAGCCGAAAATAATTTCACCTGTAACATAAACCCGTTGTAAACGTTTCATCCATAATATGAAATGTATATATCTATTTCTGTAACTGTGCATTAACAAAATTTTATAAAACCCCATTGTGGAATCACTTTTAAACGTAGCATCATGAGGGTGTAATTAACAACGGAAACTAATTTTTTAAAAACAATAGAAAACATCGACACATGAAAAAGGTAATGTTATTAGCCGCAGGATTATTTTTGGCCTTAAGCACTTTTGCACAACAGGCAGACAAACAACCGGTAAAAAAGATTGAAGTAAACGGTTCCGCAGAAATGGAAATCACACCGGATGAAATTTATTTCAACATCTCTTTACGTGAATATATGAAAGGTAAAAACAAAGTAGAGATCAGCACACTGGAAAAACAATTGCAGAAAGCAGTAGCGGATGCAGGTATTTCCAAAGCAGATTTCACCATTGAAAACGTGTATGGCAACAACTTTGAGATATTACGTAAAAAGAAAGATCCACAGGAATTCATGGCGCGCAAACAGTATCGCCTTAAATTAACGAAGCTGGATAAAATCAATGAAATTCTGGGCGCAGTAGATGCGGAAGGAATTGAAAATACAAGGATTGCTTCTTACTCTTCCAGCAAAATGGAAGCATATCGTAAAGAAGTAAAAATTAAAGCATTACTGGCAGCGAAAGAAAAAGCAGAATATATGCTGACTGCTATCGGTAGTAAAATGGATGGTGTTATTGAAATCCAGGAAATGAACACTGATAACTATACAGATGTTCGCCCAATGATGATGGCTAACTATAAGTCTGCAGCTGGTAGTGAAGATGCTTCATCTGATATTGATTTCAAAACCATTAAGATCCGTGCAGAAGTAAGAGCAGTATTTGCGATAAAATAATTACACTGGAGATGTAATAACAAAAAAAGAGGTTGTTCCATTACGGAACAACCTCTTTTACATTTATAAAGACTAGTTAAATTAGAAGCTGTATCTCAGACCCAGTTGCATCTGATGACGGGATGCAAAGAAATCTTTTGAGTAAGGAGTACCTGGATTGCTGTAGGTATAAGTTGGATAGTTGTTAACCACTTTACCGGTAGGCGTCAGACCCACACTCGCAGATGAGTTGAAGGTGTTTGGTGAGAAGTAGGAAATACCCCATTCTTTGTTCAGCAGGTTAGTAACGTTCACGATGTCGTAAGTCAGCGTGATGGTGTGTACTTTTTTACCTGCCTTGAAGTTCAGGTCCTGGCTGAAGCGGAAGTCAGCCTGTGTATTCCATGGTGTACGTCCACCGTTACGTTCTGTGAAATCACCTTTACGGCTGCTCAGGTATTTGTCGCTGTTTACATGATCCATGAAAGCTGCTGCCTGTTGAGCGGCTGTTGCTCCACCGATTTTATCAGTAAAGAAGTTGGTCGCTTCGGTTACATCTTTTGGAATGTAAGCCAGGCTCACCTGCTGAGGAGTACCCTGTACAGTGGCGTTTACGAAACCGTAGCTGAATGGAAGACCGGAAGAAGTATTAAAGAAGGCAGAGAAGTTAGATACCCATTTACCTTTTGTACCCCAGTCCTGTTTGTAGCTAACGGTAGCTACTATACGGTGACGAACATCAAAGTTAGAATAAGCCAGACCCGGATTGTTAGGGTTCAGTGCCTGGTTCAGCTGCCAGTTAGACTCCATGGAGTTACGGATACCGTTGGTGATATCTTTCGCCTGTCCATAAGTATAGGCAGTCATGAAGTTCAGACCAAAAGGAAACACTTTAGAGATCTGGGCAGTGATGCTGTAACGGTAACCTTTGTCGGTGTTAGACAGGAGGTAAGCGTTTGTATACAGGGAGTTGATTTTTTTACCAGAGAAAATTGGTTGTTGTTTATTTACATCGTAAGCATAGTAAGTAGGATTATCTACCAGGTTCACCTGTTGGAACTGCAGATCCTTAATTACTTTGGTATAGATACCTTCGATGGTGAATTTCCACTGGTCGTGAGTAGTGTAATCCAGTGCCAGGCTACTTCTCCATACCTGCGGCATTTTGAAGTTATTGTCAATCATATCTACCTGTGTAGCACCTGCTGCGTCTTTTACGTTTACACCATTCTGTGAAGCGAAATCAGCGATACCATTCGGAGAAGGTTTAGCTGCAGGCAGTGGCGTATTTACGAATGGTTTGTTGGATGCTTTATTATCGTATGCACCATAAGTAACACCATTATTATAGTAAGCGTAACCAATCCATGCAAAAGGAATACGACCAGTGAATAAGCCGCTACCACCACGTAATACCAGGCTGTTATCACCTTTGATATCGTAGTTGAAACCTAAGCGTGGAGAGAACTGTATGTTATTCAGGAAGTCGTTTTTGATATCCTTAGGTTTGGTATAGGAGTAAGTAGTTCCAAAATTAGGATCTTCCGGTGATTTGATAGTTTTATCGCTCAATGGTTGTTTGTTAGGAATACCAGTGTAGTCTAAACGTAAACCTGGAGTGATTCTGAAGCGATCAGTAATTTGAATTTCATCCTGTCCGTATAAGCTCAGCAGGTTCACTTTGAACTGTGCGGGAGGATTATTCATGATGTAATCGCGTGAGTTGTTGGTATAATTGAAGTTACCACGTACACGGGCAGGATTGTTAGCCAGGAAAGCTCCAATGCTGTCGTAATCCAGACGACCATTCCAGGAGTTTACGAAACCGTAGGTGATATTGTAGAACTCATTGTGTGTACCAACAGTAATGGTGTGGTTACCTTTAAACATGGTTACGTTATCAGTGATTTCAAACGTTTTTTGTTTCATGTTAAAGATACTTGCTTCACGGTCAGTACCCAGGAAGATAGTAGAACCTGGTGTTCTTCCTTTGATCTGGATCTGCGGTGTAGCAGGATCAGACAATGGATCTCTGAAATCATGAACGGAAGAGTAACCGAGGATCAGACTGTTAGACAGGAAGCTGTTGAAATTGCTTTTCAGTTCAGCAACTGTAGAGGTCTGGTTATTGGTTTGTTTGAAGTCAATACCTTTGAAGCGGAAGTTCTGTTGATCACGTTCCAGGTTGGTAGCTTCAGAAGTAATGGTATTGTTACGGATAGATAACTGATGTTTTTCGTTGATATGCCAGTCTAATCTGTTAAAGAATTTATTAGAGTTGGAATAGATGCTGGTGTTACCTGCAGTACCTGGATCAACACCGTAAGTTTTCATTAAGGCGGTGATGTCAGCTGCATCTTTTTCTGTTAAGATACCACCGTTATCAGCAGAACCTGCAGCGAGGATTACCGGATCAACGCGACGGGTAATTTCTTCGTTGGTAAAGAAGAATAATTTGTTCTTAATGATAGGGAAACCTACACGAATACCAGTTTGGTATTCATGAAAATCGCTTGGTAATTTAGAACCGTCACCGGCATTGTTTTTACCGATCATGGAAGCGTTACGGCCATAACCATAAATGGAACCGTGTACTTCGTTGGTACCGCTGCGTGTTACCGCATTTACGCTACCGCCGAGGAAGTTACCTACTTTCACATCAAACGGAGCCAGTAAAACCTGTACATCCTGGATTGCATCGAGTGATACGGGGTTGGTACGGGTACTGCTACCTGGTTGACCGCTGGTGCTGCTCTGTCCACCTAAGGAAGGGCTGAAACCAATCGCATCATTGTTGATAGCACCATCCAGGGTTACGTTATTGTAACGGTAGTTGGTACCCAGGAAGGAGTTGTTATTGCTCTGAGGAGTTACTTTGGTAAGATCCTGCAGGCTACGGCTCAGTGTAGGGAGCGTTTTGATCTGCTCCTGTCCTACTCTGGTACCGCCGGATTTACCGCCGCCAGCATTACCTGTTACTACTACTTCACTCAGGGCAGTTGATTCTTCCAGTAATTTGAAGTTGAAGCTGGTTGTTCCCAGACCCAGGTTAACGTCTGCTTTTACTTCTTTCTTATATCCGATAAAGGAAACAGTGATGGTATAAGGACCACCAGGATTGAGGTTCGGCAGGATATAGCGGCCGTCACCATTTGTCTGCACGCCGGATTTGGCACCGGTGCTATTGTTTACTATGACTACAGTAACGCCGGGAATGGCTTGTCCACCTGCATCGGCTACTTTACCCGATATAACAGATGTAGTCACCTGCGCCTGCGCGTTGTTGTAAAAAATGATTACAAGGAAGCTAACTAATAGCGTAAAGAATGATTTCATAAACTGTTTGTAAGTATTTACAGGTGCAAAGGAAACAGTCTAAAACAACCAGAATGTTAACAGATCATTACGGAATTGTTAAGGAGTACATAAAGTGAACTTGAAAAACGAGTTTTTTTATTTTTTGGGTTAAAATAATATCGAATTTACATTGCTATTTAACCTTAATGTTAACAGCGCCGAAAAAAGGGAATACAAATTAATTGTTAACTGAGGGTAAACAATAAACATAAATAATATAACCTTAACGTATATACGAACAAAGCCCCGCCTTTATAGGCAGGGCCAGTGCAAAGTCATCAAAAATGATGTTTAATAAATTTCGACTTTGAAAGTCCCGTCCGTTAAAGGTTTTTCAGTATCACCATTTGATAATACACCGGAGAATGTACCCTCCGCATGTTTACTATTAATGCTCGTTATATTTACTTTGATATTTCGACCGGTATACCCCATCTCCTTTTGCTGGATTTGCATCAGGGACATTTCTACCCCTTCAAATGAGCCGGTAGTAAGGGAATCTTTAGGAAACGTGATCATCAGTTCCATATGGTAGCCGAAGTTATTGGTTACACCATCCACTACCAGGGTTTTCCTGCCGGCATAAACGGTATCAGTAACATAAGCTTCGGTAGAATTGGACTGATAAGTATCCTTATCCAGTTTAAAGAAAAAGCTGCTGGCTGGCCTGGCGTCATCTTTTTTGGAGTTACAGGCACTCAGTCCTACTCCTAGTACAGCAATGATGGCTACCAATAATAATTTCATACGCATGACGTAGTAGTTTTTGTTTCGGTATGCCTTTTTAGTCAGGAAAACCAGTGCCGGCCGCTATGGTGGCGGCCAGCCATAATTTAAATTAACATAGGATACTGGTCAGGTCTGTTGGCATAGGGATAATGTAGGTGCAATATATATAAATAAAAATGAATTAAATAAATTATATATGGATATGGCGCTAGTTGATTGTTTTTTCGTCGTAAAACTTAGTTTAAGAAAGCGCTATAGTTAATTATTATGTGTGCGGCCGGCATATACGGAACAATTCAACGGGAGCTAATGCCAGATGAAGATATCTTTGCAATTTGGGGGATGATATCAGGTTTATGAGATCCCTGGTAGCGCTGGATAGAATTTTCGGGTTTCATCATAGTCGTATATCAGGTAGGATTACGCTGCTAAACACAGGTCGAAATACTATAATTAACAATTTTTTTGAGCCCGAATTGCGTATTATTACGGCGTTACTGAATATTTTAAAAGCACATTATGTCATCGGAAGTAATAAAGCAATTACAGGAGGCGGTGCAGTTTTCGCCGGAAAATGTGCCTTTACGCATGCACCTGGCGCAGGTACTGCTGCAGGATTATGAATATACCGCAGCTGAAGAACAATATAGAAAAGTGTTAGAGCTCTCTTCTACTAATACAGCTGCCCAGCTTGGTCTGGCGCGGACTTTTTATCATCAGCAGAAATATTCAGCAGCTATTGTGGTGCTGGAACAACTGGAACACCGGGAGCCTGATCACTTTGATGCGCTGCTGTTGCATTGCCGCATCCTGGTGAAAGAACAATCTATGCCCCAGGCAAAAGATGTATACCAGCATTTACTGCAAATAAATCCAGCCTTTCGCGATGAAGCACTGGACGGACTTTTCCGTGTAGCCCAGCAATCTCCCGCTTCTTTTAGCGGTGAAGATGAGGAAGAAGAAGAAGGCGAAAGCTTATTCATGCTGGAAAAACCTGAAATCAATTTTTCAGATGTAGGTGGCATGGAAAGAGAAAAGCAGGAAATAGATCTGAAGATCATTAAGCCCCTGCAATTTCCGGATCTATATAAAGCTTACGGTAAAAAAGCCGGTGGAGGTATTTTATTATATGGCCCTCCGGGCTGTGGTAAAACCTATCTCGCCAAAGCTACCGCAGGGCAGATACAGGCAGAATTCATCAATGTAGGTATTCACGATGTGCTGGATATGTGGGTAGGTACCAGTGAGAAGAACCTGCATAGCCTGTTTGAGCTGGCCCGTCAGAGTAAACCCTGTGTGCTGTTTTTTGATGAGGTAGATGCCTTGGGCGCTAACCGTTCTGCGCTCCGGCAGTCTGGCGCAACGCATATTATCAATCAGTTCCTCGCAGAAATGGATGGTATTGCCGCCAGCAACGAAAATATTCTCATCATTGGTGCTACCAATGCCCCCTGGAGCCTGGACCCGGCATTCCGCCGCCCCGGCCGTTTCGACAGAATCATTTTTGTGGCTCCGCCCGAAACAGAGGGCAGAGAAGAAATACTGAAGCTACAACTACGCAATAAACCGGTAAGTGACATTAATTATAATGCACTGGCGAAAGCTACACCTGGTTATTCCGGTGCAGATCTGAAAGCAATTGTAGATATTGCCATTGAAGAAAAACTGCTCGAAGCACTGCAAAAAGGTGTACCACAGCCCATCACACAAAAAGAATTATTAAAAGCCGCTAAAATCCATAAACCAACCACAAGGGAATGGTTTAATACTGCCCGTAATTATGCGCTGTATTCAAATGAAACCGGTCTTTATGATGATGTATTGAAATACCTGGATATTAAGAAATAACGTTTATGGCTGTATTAATTCAGCGCGCTCAGATTTTGTTACAGCAAGGCCGCTTCGAAGATGCCTTTACCGCGTTACGGCAGCACCTGAGCACCAATGCACATGATACGGAAGGCCTTTATCTGCTGGCAGTATGTTACCTGGAAACAGGCAATACTGCAGAAGCAGAACAGGTAGCCGCCAATACACTCAGTTTCGCTCCCTATGACGACCGGTTCCTGTATCTGCAGTCAAGGATCGCCTTCATTAAAAATCAATATAATGAGGCTATCAGAGCTATCAGCAGTGCAGTGGCTATCAACCCCCACTATGCGCATTATTTTGCCATGTGGAGCCAGATATTGCTGAACAAGAAAGAGTATGAAGCCGCACTACATAAAGCGGATGAAGGGTTGGCGCTGAATCCGGAAGATGAAGCCTGTCTGAATCTGCGCTCTCATGCCTTGTTTAGTTTAGGTAGAAAAGAAGAAGCATTTTCCGGTCTGCATGAAGCACTGGAACATAACCCGGAAAACGCTTACACCCACGCCAACCTTGGTTGGAAATGGCTGGAAGCACGCAATCACCGCAAAGCACTGGAACATTTCAGGGAGTCATTAAAAATAGACCCTAATAATGAAGTGGCCAGAAATGGTATGGTACAGGCCATGAAAGCCAAGTACTGGTTATACCGGCAGTTCCTGAACTACTCGTTCTTTATGGGGCGTCAGAAAGCACGTACCCAATGGGCCATCATCATTGCTATTTTTATACTCACACAAATTGCCAATCAGTATTTCTATCCACTATACATTGTCCTCGCGTTAATGGCTATTTCCACCTGGTTAATTACGCCGGTGAGTAACCTGTTTCTTCGCCTCAATCCTTACGGCAGATATGCCCTGAGTCCGGAGCAAACAAAGGTATCCAACATTGTAGGTATTCTCTTAGGAGGTACATTGCTCTCGGGAATAGCGTTTTTGATCACAGGGATTAACGGCCTGCTGGCATTGTGTATCTGTACCGGCGTTATGCTGTTGCCATCAGCAGGATTGTATGTGTCAGAAAGAAAAAAGAGCCGCAATTTTACAAGATGGTATGTATGGGGCCTCGCCTTGCTGGGCGCGCTAGGAGTGGGTTTTGCTTTTTTAACAAACGAACCTTTTAATATATTCGTTACCGTTATGCTGATAGGTGTTTTCGGATACCAGATTTTAGCGAATTATATTCTCACAAAAGAAGGATAAAAAAGAAATGATAAATAAGAAAGCCTTCCGTTTTTAGCGGAAGGCTTTCTTATTTATAACCTAAACGTATATACGTAATTAAGCATCGATCTTTGCATACTTCGCATGAGATTCAATGAATGCTCTGCGTGGCGGAACTTCGTCACCCATCAGCATACTGAATACACGGTCAGCTTCTGCAGCACTTTCAATGGTTACCTGTTTCAGTGTGCGGTGTTCAGGGTTCATGGTAGTATCCCACAGTTGCTCTGCGTTCATCTCACCCAAACCTTTATAACGCTGAATGGTTACGCTGTCTTCTTTACCGGCTCCTGCAAGTTTCAGGGTAGCAGCTTTACGCTCATCTTCTGTCCATGCGTAAGTTTGTTCCTTACCTTTTTTTACGAGGTACAACGGTGGTTGTGCAATGTATACATAACCCTGTTCTACCATGGCTTTCATATAACGGAAAATGAAGGTCAGGATCAGCGTCGCAATGTGGCTACCATCCACGTCAGCATCCGTCATGATGATGAGCTTGTGATAGCGCAGTTTGCTAAGGTTCAGTGCCTTGTCATCTTCTTCTGTACCAATGGTTACACCCAGTGCAGTAAAGATGTTCTTGATTTCATTATCCTCGTAGATTTTGTGCTCCATGGCTTTCTCTACGTTCAGGATCTTACCACGCAGTGGCAGGATAGCCTGGTAGTTACGGTTACGGCCTTGTTTGGCAGTACCACCCGCGGAGTCTCCTTCGACAAGGTACAGTTCACATTTGGTAGGATCGTTATCAGAACAGTCAGCCAGTTTACCCGGTAAACCGCTACCAGTCATTACGCTCTTGCGTTGTACCAGTTGACGGGCCTTACGGGCAGCTTCGCGGGCTTGTGCAGCCAGCACTACTTTATTGATAATCGTTTTTGCCTCACGTGGATTTTCCTCCAGGAATGCGTCCAGTACAGCAGCTACGGAGCTGTCTACCACACCCATTACATCGGAGTTACCGAGTTTGGTTTTGGTTTGGCCTTCAAACTGTGGCTCAGGAACTTTCACACTGATGATAGCGCTCAATCCTTCGCGGAAGTCATCTCCGGTCACTTCGATCTTCGATTTCTCGAACATCTTATTTTTATCACCATAAGATTTGAATACACGGGTAATAGCGCGGCGGAAACCGGCTACGTGTGTACCACCTTCAATGGTGTTGATATTATTAACGTAAGAGAAAATGTTTTCACTGAATGCATCATTATACACCAGCGCTACCTCTACTGATACATTGGAAACCGGTTCATGTACTTCTACATAAATCGGTGCTGGTAACAGTGGGTTACGGCGGCCGTTTTTATCGAGCATCTGGATAAATTCTTTGATACCACCTTCACTGTAGAAAGTTTCAGAGAAATTATTTCCTTGTTCATCCTTTTCCCGCTCATCAGTTAAAGTAATCTTGATTTTGCGGTTCAGGTAAGATAATTCGCGTAAACGACCTGCGAGTATTTCGCGGTTGTAGGTAGTTTCCTTGAAAATTTCACTGTCTGGTTTGAAGTGTATGGTAGTACCAGTTACTTCACTAATGCCTATTTCACGTACAGAGTACTGCGGTACACCGCGGTGGAACTCCTGTTCAAATAATTTGCCTTCAGTTTCTACTGTTACATGCAATACGTCACTCAGGGCATTCACGCAACTTACACCCACACCGTGCAAACCACCGGACACCTTATAAGTGTTCTTGTCAAATTTACCACCGGCGTGGAGTACCGTCATTACAACTTCCAGGGCAGAACGGCCTTCCTTAGGCATGATACCAACAGGAATACCACGACCATCATCCTTTACGCGGATAGAGTTATCCTCCAGGATTGTAACGTCAATATTTTTGCAGTATCCGGCAAGGGCTTCATCAATGGAGTTATCTACCACCTCATAAACCAGGTGGTGGAGACCCTTGATGCCAATATCGCCGATATACATGGCTGGACGCTTACGTACGGCTTCCAGACCTTCCAATACCTGTATACTCCCTGCATCATATTTGTTGCTGCTGGGGCTGGGTGCTTGCACTAATTCTTCGCTCATATGTTGGTGTAAAATCTATTAGAAATAAAATCGGTAGACAATCATGCAAAAATACGAAAAATAAGCCTTATTTCCACAAAAGAATGCCTGTTTTTAAGAGGTGAGGACAGGCTAATTTTGCCATTACAGATTTCCGGCGCCAGCAATGTCTTTTACCCCCGTAAATAAAGTTTTCCACACCAGGTTAAAATAGGATTTTTGGATGTCCCGTTGGCAGGTTACGGTGGCAGTACGTGGTATTTCGCCTTTTAATGGATTTGATTCATTGATAATCAATGAATTAGCAATAAGACTAATGAGCCCTTTCCGTTTAAATTCCTTGTGATCCTTATCCAGCTTCAGTACCGCAATTTTCAGGTTCTGATACAGCATGTTTGCATGTCCATCTGCTTTTCTTTCATCTCCCTTAATATTAAAGGTCAGTTCCTGGATATCGCAGGAGCGGATTTCAATTTTTCCCAGGGGCTTGGTAACCACATTGAGGTCTTTCCCATTCATATTTTTAAGTTGCCCGGAAACTGCAAAGTGGCCAGCCTTATCATTCAGGGAGAAATCGAACCTGGCGGTGAGTTTACCGCTTTGCATAAATACGGCATCTACATCAGCTATCATATGCCTGTTTTTGGCAACCAGGCTGTCGATATTGGTGATATTTTTGAATCGTCCGTGCACATGACTGAAGTTTATGTACCCTGATTGCCCGGTTACCGGGCTTAACTCAGTATACCGGATATTTATATTACTGGCAATAAGTGTATCAATGCTCAGGGGGAGTTTTAACTTATGCAACAGTTGATGGGGATATTGCCCCAATTTGTTTCCAGGTGGCATTGGCAACATGCGGTTCCGGTAAATTTCCACACTACCTCCCTGTATATTTACCCGTTGTGCCCAGATCTGTTGCTCCTGCAGCAAAAGCCGGGGATTCAGGTCATGCAGGCTGATATCGTTGAGTATGGTTTCATACCGGTCCTGTTGTACACCGGTTTTTTGTTGAAAAGCCACTTTATCATACCGGGGCTGCACTTCAAATCTGCCGATATGGAGGGTACGCAATGCGGCATCATACCGGATACCCCGTACATTGATCCAGTAAAGGCTATCCCGGGTCCTGTTCATATAGTCTTTCATCCCTATTTCGTAGTTGCGGGCGTATAAAAATCGGGTTGGATCATCCAGGGCTAAAGAATCTATCAGGAAATCATTGATACGCACCCTCAGGTTATGAAACTGGTGAACAACACGGGAGGAATCTTTCCGTGTAAAAATGTATTTAAAATTGGTGCTGTCCAGTGCCAGTTTACCGATGAAAATAGACTTCATCCTGGCAGATATGTTCTGATAGGCAGTTTTCGGTTTACTGGTATCTATTACAGTTGCGTTTTGCTCCATAATAATACTGGGACCAGTCACGGTAAGAGAGGAGGCGCTCAGCTCCTTTCCGATGAAATAGCGCCACGGTTTGAAGTATTTCAGTTCTAATTTGTCTACACTGATGGTATAGATATCTGTTGGCGCCCTTTGCTGGGCCAGCAGTTGCCGGTAAATTGCTGTATCAGCTACCATGACGACTTTTTCCACAGTGACGCTGCCGGAAAGTACATCAAGGTGCAGATCCTTAAATTCTACTGTATAAAGACTATCTGATAACGCTGCTACATATCCGGGTAATTCGCGCTTCAATAGCGTGTTCCAGTGGCGATTCAGGTACCAACCGGTTGCTATTACCAATAGGAGGAGGCTGCCGAAAGTGATGAGTACAATCTTAATCAGTTTGCGTATATTAAATCCGTTTTTTGCCATCAGTAAAGCATAAACGAAATTTATACCAATAAGTTCTGTGAGCGCGCGACTGCAGCGTAAAAGCATTCCGTTCAGGTGAGGGGCTTTGTAACTGTATTGTCAAAACGTATTTGTTTAAAAAATGAATCCCTAAATTTGTGACTTCGATAATAGCATGGATTTAAAAAAATAGCTAAAGTGAAAGAAATACAGGAAATATTGGCATTAGCCATTCCGCAACCCGCGATGAGCGACCAGCTACAACTGGCGGAGCAGGATAGTGTGTCAGTCCCTGACTGTCTGGACTTTACTTTACAGCGTTTTACATATGATAAGCCGTTGCCGGTTGAAGATGTAGCGATGGTTGTTTATCAGCCCGCCAAAAGAGGGCAATCTGCTGCTATTGAGCTCCGGTATTGTGTTGCAGGTACCAAATATTGTAAAAATCCATCCTGTACAGATCAACTTTGCGCAGAAGGCCACAAAGAGGCTTGTTCAGACAGGGTGCCTTCAGTGGATTTGATCACCGTGCGCTTTCAGCCTGCCTTTATACAGTCATTGCAGAAAGGGACCACTACTTTCTCTTTATTTGAAAATCAATCACGTAAGCCTTTTGTGAAAACCATTCAGCCATGTACGAAATCCAAATCCGTACTGGAAACCATGGTGCATCACGATTACGAAGGTATTCTGAAAAATATATTCCTGCAAAGCCGTGCGTTGGACCTGCTGTTATACAGCTCCGACCAGTTTATGCAGAATGATACAGACGAGCGCTACGGTTGCCGCTTCCTGACTCACCTGGAAGACCGTGAAAAAATAGAAAATGCCCGTGGTATTTTACTTGAGCAACTAGACTCTCCTATTACCATCAGGGATTTGGCGCGCCGGGTAGCTATGAATGAATGCTATCTTAAAAAAGGTTTTAAGGCCATGTATGGTACCACCATATATGATTATTTCCAGAAAGAAAGAATGGAAAAAGCCAAGGGCCTGTTGTATGAAAAAGGCATGTCTGTTTCAGAAGTGGCCATGTTAATGGGCTATTCCTGTATTTCTCACTTCTCTACAGCTTTTAAAAAGCACACCGGGCTTAAGCCTTGCGAACTTTTGCTGCGCTAGTAAGCCAGTGTCTGTTTGACATCTCTTTACATTTTATTTTACCTTTACATGGAATTATGATGCCGGGAAACCAGCTACCATAAAGGAGCTATATGTATTTTCCCTTTTCGATCATTTGTTTTCCCGATTTGAAAAGTGGAAGATAAAATATAGCTGTTTCTTTGTAACACGATAGGCAAATATCCATTTGCGTTTCCTATAAGCTTCCTTATCAGATTTGACCATGGAAGAAGCTTGGCTGGCAAAAAGTAAAGTAAAGCCATAAATAATACTTGCATGAATATCAAACACCATTGAAGTTAAGTGCATCTTGCCAGAAAAGTTTCTACCAGATTTTTATAAAGTCGTTCGCTTCTGCGGGCGACTTTTTTTGTGGAAGGAGGTGTGAGTGTGGAGAAGTGGGAGACTTTGCCGATGCTATGCTTAACACCCACTAAATACGTATAGTATCACTGCAGTAGAGGTGGACTTGATGGGGGGATGAGTTCCGGATGTATAGATGGTAAACACTGGTTGAGTGGCATTTAGAGCATATTGAAAAAAGATATTCCTCAATTTTTTAATTTGATCCGAGGGCTAGGTTCTTCTATGAGATTCTTGAGTCAGGAGCAAAAGAAAACCCCGCCCAAAAGAGCAGGGTCTGTCCTATTTATCCCTATACCTATGAAATACTTGTTTGTGTTATTCAGTAATGGTACCAGCTTCGTTCAACAACACTGATTTGTCTGTACCGTTTTCCTGAATATTTATTTTGTAGTATGAAGCTACATCTGATCTCTCAATTTTCCAGCCATCTTTTATGGTTGCTGCCGGATATTTTGTTTTCAGTGTACCAGACACTGATTCCGGAAGAGTTTGAGCATCATAAGCGCTTCTTGTGGCAATCCATTTGCCATCCGCATCATACTCTGCAATTGTGTTTATGTTTTCTTTTTGGAAACTTACTGTCCAATGTCCTGCACTTGTCTTTGTCCACTTAGCAGCTGTTGTTCCCGCAAAATTCTGATCAAAAGAACTCTTAACTGCCTCAGGTGCTTGCACCGTTTTAGCAACTATTTTTGTTTTCTTAACTGATTTTTTTTGCTGTGCAAAAGTTATGCCGGAAGTGAATAGAACCGCGCAAAATATTAACGTCAACTTTTTCATATTCGATATGGTTTTTTCCGTTGGGTTAAAATTAACTACTAGGTTTTTCTAATCTTCCTGGCAAATAAGCTAAAACAATGCCAAAAACGCAATTTAATTGCTCTTTATTGCAAAGTACAAAAAAAACAATAAAAAATATTCAAAAAGCTTTGTTTTTAATAAAGTTGCCCCTTTAGGAGCCATTGTATTTTCTTAACTTCGCACAATTTTAATCAATTATTGTCTAAATAACATCAAAGGGCGGGGAATTGTTTTATGTCCAGCAAATATCAGGAATATAACCAGTTGAATTTACCTCAGATCGAGAAAGATATACTGCAACACTGGGAGCAGCACCAGACTTTTGAGAAGAGTGTGGAAGTGCGCGATGGCGCCACTCCTTTTGTGTTTTATGAAGGCCCCCCAAGCGCCAACGGTTTGCCGGGTATTCACCATGTTATTTCACGTACTTTAAAAGACCTGGTTTGCCGTTACAAAACGATGCGTGGTTTCCAGGTAAAGCGCAAAGGTGGATGGGATACGCATGGCCTGCCAGTGGAACTGGGTGTAGAAAAAACACTTGGAATTACTAAGAAAGATATTGGTACTAAGATTTCTGTTGAAGACTACAATGAAACCTGTCGCAGAGAAGTCCTGAAGTACAAAGATAAATGGGATGACCTGACTCGTAAAATGGGCTACTGGGTTGATTTGAAAGATCCTTATATCACTTTTGAGAATAAATATATAGAAACCTTATGGTGGGCTTTACAAACCCTGTATAAGAAAGGGCTGTTATATAAAAGCGTGAGCATTCAGCCATACTCCCCTGCTGCTGGTACAGGGCTTAGTTCCGCAGAACTGAACCAACCGGGTACATATAAGAATGTTAAGGACACTACTATAGTGGCCATGTTTAAAGCCTTGCAGGCAGATAATTCACAATTCCTTTTTGATGCAGCCGGAACAAGTGAGGTGTTTTTTCTCGCCTGGACCACTACTCCGTGGACATTGCCATCTAACCTGGGTTTGACCGTAGGTGCTAATATAGAATATGTACTGGTAAATACTTTTAACCAATACACTCACCTGCCGGTGAATGTTGTTATGGCGAAAGTATTGCTGGGTAAGTATTTTAAGGCAGAAGGTGAAAATGCTGATTTTGATGCTTATAAAGAAGGAGATAAAGTAATTCCCTGGAAGATACTGAGCAGCTTTAAAGGCAGCCAGTTGGAGAATATCCGCTATGAGCAATTATTGCCGTTTGCGCAGCCGGAAGAAGGAGATCCCTTCCGCGTAATTCTAGGTGATTTCGTTACCACTGAAGACGGTACTGGTATAGTACATACTGCTCCTGCTTTTGGTGCAGACGATAATAAGGTTGGTAAAAAGAACGGCATTGGTATTTTAACACTGGTAGACAGGGAAGGGAAGTTTACAGATAATGTGGGTGAGTTTTCTGGCAGATTTGTTAAGAACTACAAGGATGATCCTGATTATAAAGATGTAGATGTTGATATTGCGGTAAAGCTGAAAAAGGAAAACCGGGCGTTTAAAGTAGAAAAATACGAGCATACTTATCCTCACTGCTGGCGTACAGATAAGCCGGTTTTATATTACCCGCTGGATGCATGGTTTATTAAGACCACTGCAATGAAGGAAAGAATGGTCGAATTGAATAAAACCATTAACTGGAAACCTGCCTTCACCGGAACCGGTCGTTTTGGTAACTGGTTGGAGAACATGGTGGACTGGAACCTTAGCCGTAGCCGTTATTGGGGTACTCCTTTGCCGATATGGCGTACAGAAGATGGTACAGAAGAGAAATGTATCGGAGGAATTGAAGAGTTGAATGCTGAGATCCGGAAAGCAAGTGAAGTTTTGGGAGGAGATGTGAATAAATCATATCTGCATGAAGGTATTCTGGATTTACATAAGCCTTATGTAGATGATATCATATTAGTGAGTGAATCAGGGCAACCGATGCGCCGCGAGCCGGATTTGGTGGATGTTTGGTTTGATAGTGGTGCAATGCCTTATGCACAATGGCATTATCCGTTTGAAAACCGTGAGTTAATAGATAAAGGAGAGTCCTTCCCAGCTGACTTTATCGCTGAGGGTGTGGACCAAACCCGTGGATGGTTTTATACATTACACGTATTGGGTGTAATGCTCTTCGATAAAGTGGCATATAAAACAGTGGTATCCAATGGATTGGTGTTGGATAGTAATGGTAATAAAATGAGTAAACGCCTCGGAAACGTGGTAAACCCATTTGAAACCATAGAAAAGTATGGTGCAGATGCCACGCGTTGGTACCTGATCACCAATGCCTCCCCATGGGACAGTCTGAAATTTGATGTAAAAGGTATAGGAGAAGCGCAACGTAAGTTGTTTGGTACTCTGTACAATACATATAACTTCTTTGCTATGTATTCCAATCTTGATAACTTTACTTTCAAGGAGGCATACATTCCGTTAGAGGAGCGTCCGGAAATTGATCGTTGGATCATTTCCGTATTAAATACCCTGGTGAAAGATGTGACGAGCAGCTTTGATGATTATGAACCTACACAGGCGGGCAGAGCTATCGAGCGTTTTGTGGATGAGCAGTTGAGCAACTGGTATGTGCGTCTTTGCCGCCGCCGGTTCTGGAAGGGAGAATATGAGCATGACAAAATCAGTGCGTACCAGACATTGTACGAATGTTTGGAAAAAATTACACAACTGATGGCCCCGGTTTCCCCATTTTTCACAGATTGGTTATTTAACAACCTGAACAGTGTAAGTGGCCGCAGTAAAGCTGCTTCTATCCACCACACTGATTTCCCGGTAGTTAATACTGCTGCAATAGATGCAGATCTGGAAGAAAGAATGCAACTGGCGCAGGATATTTCGTCACTGGTATTATCCTTGCGTAAGAAGGTGAACATTAAGGTTCGTCAACCTTTGCAAAAAGTTTTAATACCAGTTACTAATGTTCGGATGCGGGAACAAATAGAAAAGGTAGCGGACTTGATAAAAAGTGAGGTGAATGTCAAAGGGATTGATTATCTTACGGAAACGGAAGGTTTTATCAAGAAAAAGATTAAGCCGAACTTCAAGTCGCTTGGTGGTAAAATGGGTGCAAAGATGAAATCTGTGGCTGCCGTTATCGGCGGGTTTACAGATGCAGATATTGCCACGATAGAGCGCGACGGCCATTTCAACCTGGTTGTGGAAGGAGAGCAAGTGCAAATCCAACTCTCTGATGTTGAGATCATTTCCGAAGATATTCCGGGATGGACAGTAGCTAATAAGGGCGCTTTAACGGTAGCGCTTGACATTACTATTACTCCCCAGCTACAGGACGAAGGAAATGCCAGGGAACTGGTAAACCGGATACAGAAAATCCGCAAGGATAGTGATTTTGCTTTAACAGACAGAATCAACGTAACGGTTGAAAGTGTGGAGGCGCTCAAGTCGGCCATTGTGAACTATAATGACTATATTTGCACGGAAATTTTGGCAGATAGCCTGGAATTAGTGGAACGATTGCATGATGGTACAGAAATAGAGGTGAATGACCTTAAATTTAATGTATTAGTTAACAAAAAAAGCTAATCCCCCATGGCAACAAAAAAGAAGGTTGCTAGTAAAACGACCCAAAAGGTAGCTCCGGCTAAGAAAACGGCGGCAAAGGCTCCAGCAGCAAAGAAACCTGCTAAACCTGCCCCCGCTAAAAAAGCCGCACCCGCACCTAAGAAAGCCGCTGCAAAAAAAGCTGCCCCTACAAAGGCGGCTCCTAAAGCAGCTGCAAAACCAGCAGCCGGAAAAGCCGTGGTAGCCAAAAGTACTGCTAAAAAAACCGCCCCTGTGGCGTCGAAACCAGCGGTAAAAAAGGCTTCAGCCATAAAAAACAGTAAATTAACATCCGTCAAGAACGTTGCTGTACCTGCAAAATCGACCGTTAAAAAAGAGCCTGCTGTAAAGCAGCAAGTGGTTACGAAAAGTGTTTCCGCTGAAAAAGAGAAACCATTTATTTCTAAGTCAGAAGAAAAAGAACTTAAAACGATGGCAGTAAAGAAAGCAGATACTAAGGTAGAAGTTGCTAAGGAAAAAGAATCCTCGAAAAAAGCAGCTGAAAAGCCAGTTGTTAAGGCTGAAAAATCAGTAAAGACGGAAAGATCCGAAAAACCCGAAAAAACTGAAAAAACCGAGAAAAAAGGTGGAAAAGCTACTTTGGTAACTTATCAACCTGAATTTACCAAGTCAGTGTTGGATCAACCAGCACCACCTACCGGTCCTGTATACAGATACAGTGATTCCGACCTTCAGGAGTTTAGAGAATTGATCCAAAAAAAGCTGGAATCAGCTAAAAAGGAACTCATCTACCTGCAAGGCTTAATCACCCGTAAAGATGAAGCTGGTACTGACGATACTGAGAACAAATACATGAGCATGGAAGATGGTAGTGGCTCCCAGGAAAGAGAGCAACTTAACCAGATGGCCAGCCGTCAGATTCAGTTCATTGACCACCTGGAAAAAGCCATGATGCGCATTGAAAACAAAACCTATGGTATTTGCCGCGTAACCGGTAAACTCATAGACAAAGCACGTCTCAGAGCTGTTCCACACGCAACATTGAGCATTGAAGCCAAACTGGCTAAAAGTAAATAGTCTTACTCACCGGTAAAGACGCAACGAAAAAGGCGCAGCGGACTAGTCCACTGCGCCTTTTTTATTGCGTCACTGCGATGAGTTATCAGCAGGTTGCTACTTTCTTATTACGCAACTGGCGTACTGCCAGGTAAATTAACCCAGCTCCTGCCAGGCTTACCAAACTACCCACACCGATATTACGCGCCTGTTTTTTACTGATAGCAGGGAGCTTAATACCAAATTTAGAAGGACTTGCCTGCGCTATATCCAACAGTGGTGCGAGTGACAGCCCACTGATGATTTTGTCGGCAACCTTTTCTACAATTTCGCCACGGTACTGTGGACAAAAAGCAACGCCTATGCCTGCTTCTGCCAGCAGCTGGCTGTCTTGCTTCCCCTCTCCCACGTAAATGATATTTTGTGTATTAATGTGATATTGCTGCGCTATATAGGGGAACACATTGCTCTTGTTATATTGGTCGCCTTTCATAAAATAATCGGCTGCGGAAAATTCACCGGTGGCTACACTATTGACCAGATGTAACTTATTGGCAAATACGAAATCCATTCCCAGCTTGTTTTTTATATGACGGGCCACTGTTCCGAATCCATCTGTGATGAGACCACAGGCATACCCTCTTTTTTTCAATTCCTGCACTATTTCCCTGAAACCGGGTACTAGAGGAATCGCATCCGCTATCTCCAGCATCTCCGCAATATTGCGTCCTTCAAAGAGCGTGGCGCTCAATTTCATTCGGGTCAATGCGTCGTGACGGCCAGCCAGGATATCCTGCAGGGCTTCTTCTTTGTCAAATGCAACGGCCGCCCATTGCAGGTAGCTCTGGGTGAATACTGCATGGTCCAGGTTGAAGATGACCATCTTCTGTAATTTATCAATAGACTCCAGGATGGAATATTCCATCTGTTCTCGTATCAGGTTGATATTACCCAGGGTTTCCAGGTTTTCCTGCGGTATATTTTCTGCTTTGCGTAGAATAGTGCGGGATACTTCTCTCGACATTTTGCTCAGCTGTTCCCAGGTTTGCATGGCATTTTCGATCTTCCCGATATTCGCTTCTGTAATACGTGCACCCAAATGGTGCATATCTATCAGCAGGCCAATATCTACACCGTAATCGTTTTCAAAATGCACACGTGACAGGAATGATTTCCGTGCTGCAATCATACCGCTGAGTGGTTGCTGAAAATGCGAAAGCTCCGGATATAATATACTAAGCAGCGGCTTGGCCACCAATTGGGTGACCCTGCCTGCCTGCCGTTCAAAGTAGGATTTGACGAAGTCGGCTTCATCTTTTTCTATAGGACCAGTTAATAGGTCTATAATATTGTCGGGGTAAGTAAGGATGTCTCCGTCTACGTAAGCAATAATATCATGTTTGGCCGCCATCATGCCTTCACGCATGGAAATTCCCTTTCCGCGCTGGCTGCTGGTAATTACTCTCACCTGCTCTTTCATGGCCTCTTCTACAGTGTTGTCTGTAGAGTTATCATCCACTACAATGATCTCAATTTTACGAGACGTTTTTTTTACGGTTTTAATAACCTGGCGTATGGTAGCACCTTCGTTTAATACAGGAATTACGATAGATATCATAGGAGTTCGCTATGTTAAAAGGTTAAAAAATAAGTGCTGCAAAGAGCTGGTGTTGGCATTGTCAGGGCGCAACAATAACAAAAACCGTACCCATTACCACTATCTTTTAAGAAGATAATACAAAGGAAACACAGATGGGGACTGATTAAACGCAGTACGTCCCGCGTTTTTGCGGGACGTACTGCGTTTTCGTTTATACTTTAACGTTAGGATTCCTTTATTTAAACTCCTGCATTTCTACTAACTTATGATAGATGCCATGCTGCTGCAATAGCTGATCATGTGTACCGCGTTCTTTGATCTCTCCCTTGTCCATTACAATAATTTCATTGGCATGTTGTATGGTACTCAGTCGGTGCGCAATTACAATGGTAGTGCGGTTTTGCATTAGTTTGTCCAACGCAGCCTGTACCAGTTTTTCAGATTCGGTATCCAATGCAGAAGTAGCTTCATCCAATATAAGAATGGGAGGATTTTTAAAAATAGCTCTGGCAATAGTCAGGCGCTGACGCTGTCCACCACTGAGTTTCAGCCCGCGGTCACCAATGAAGGTATCATAGCCATGATCCAGCTGCTCAATAAATTCATGGGCATTGGCAATTTTTGCAGCAGCTATAATCGCCTCCCTGTCGGCATTTGGCTGGCCAAAGGCAATGTTGTTGATCACTGAATCATTAAACAAAATTGCCTCTTGCGATACCACGCCGATCAGGCCACGCAGGTCATGTACTTTAAGGTCGCGGATATCGGTATCGTCTATACGGATGGCTCCATCATTGACATCATAAAAACGCGGTAAAAGGTCGGCCATGGTAGACTTTCCGGCACCGCTACGTCCAACGAGGGCAATCATCTGTCCCTTATTAATTTGCAGCTGAATATTTTTCAGCACATACTGTTGTTCGTATTTAAAGGATATGTTGTCGAATTGAACATGGCTGTTAAATTCTTTTACAGGTTGTGCATTGGGCTTCTCCTGAATGGTTACTGGTGCATCCAGTATCTTAAAGATGCGCTCACTTGATACCATTCCTTTTTGGATAGTGGTAATAGAAGTAGATACATTTTTAGCTGGCGTCATAATCTGTGAATAGAAAACCAGGTAAGTCATGAAAGTAGCACCGGTGAGCAGTTCACTGCCGGAAAGCACCAATGAACCACCATAAATAACCAGGATGATAATTACGATTACGCCCAGTATTTCGGAGATAGGAGATGCCAGTTCCCGCTGGTTATACATAGACTTACTGACTTTCACAAACTGGTTGTTTACTTCTCCGAATTTATTTTTCATAAAGCGCTCTGCGGTGAAAGACTGTATAATTCTTATGCCGCTGAGTGTTTCTTCTGTAACAGACAAAATTTTTCCCAGCAGATCCTGGCTGAACTTGCCTTTTAATTTCAGTTTTTTCGAGACATATGAAATCAGTAAACCAGAAACGGGGAAGAAAACGATGGTAAACAGGGTCAATTTTACAGAGATATAAAACAATGCAGCAAAATAGCCAATGATAATGAATGGGTCACGCAGGAGTGTTTGAACCGCATTAATCACACTATTTTCAATTTCCTGTACATCGTTGGTCATGGAAGATAACAGATCTCCCTTTTGTTGCTCGCTGTAAAAGGAGAGTGATTGATCCGTAAATCTTTCATACAGGCGGGTGCGTAACCGGGAGAGGACTGTCATTTTCAGGCGTACCATTACCCGGGCGCTCATGTATCGGCCAAAGTTGGCGATGACTACACATATTCCGATAACTGCGCAAACAAAGTATAAAGCACTCAGTTTGGAACCGCTGGCTTTGATAAAGTCGTAGAAATAATAATAAAACAGGTCTATAAAGTAGTTAATGGAAAAAGTGAAGTGTGGCGCCGTTACTACTTTTGGGACTTCATCTACCTGATTAAAAATAACCGTCAGCAACGGAATTAACATAGCAAAATTGACCATACCGAATATGATACCGATCAATGTGTAGATGACATATTCCGGAAAATAATGATGTAAAGGGGTCGCAAATCTTAGTAATCGCTTGAACGTCTTCATTCCTGTTGCTTTTAAACTGCTGGCAAAAATAGCATAAATACGATATGTCGGGGTTTAATTGCCACTATTCTTTGCAGGAAAAGGTTAATTTCGCATCTGACGGGCTGCTGGCAGCCTGTTAAGGTTTGGCGCTGTGCTGTAAAAATGCTATTATCGTACACAGGCCCCTTTTTACTAACGATTAAAACTGAATGAGATGCAGGAAACTAAAAGGCAGAAGCAAATAGGACAATTAGTGCAACAGGAACTAAGTGGTATTTTTCAGCGGATGGGATTTAATGTGGTAGATGGAGGAATGATATCTGTTGCTGCTGTAAAAATGACGCCTGATCTGCTGGAGGCTAAAGTATACCTGAGCATGTTTCAGATTAAGGCCCCTGCTGAGATGCTGGAGCGTATCAAGGAAAGAATGGGCGAAATAAAGAAATCGCTTGGAATAGGTTTGGGCAAACAATTGCGCAGAATACCTGATGTGAGCTTCTTCCTGGATGATACCCTGGACTATGTGTTCAAGATGGAAGAGTTGTTTAAAAAGATCAAGGAAGACGATGCAAATATTAAGGATGGCAATAAATAGAATTTCGAATTACGAATTTCAAATTACGGATTTGTGGGTAGATAGTAAACGCAAATACCACTATCCGCTTATGTCTGCCCACAAATCCGTAATTCGTAATTTATAATTCGTAATTCCAACATTATGGTTTGGCAATTTGCTTCCCGTTACTTCCGGGCTAAAAAATCTACGAATGCTATTAATATCATTGCCTGGGTAAGTGTGGTGGCGATTGCAGTAGGGGCAGGTGCCCTGATTGTGATATTAAGTGTATTTAATGGTTTTGAAGGTCTTGTAAAATCCCTGTACTCATCTTTTTATCCTGCTATAAAAATTGCGCCTGCCAGTGGAAAAACGATTCTCCTCACTCCTGCTCAGCTACAACAGATAGCAGCCGTTCCGGGCGTAGCCCATTTTTCGGAAGTAATAGAAGAAAAAGCCGTACTGCGCTACGGTGACGAGCCTACGATTGCTGTTTTGAAGGGAGTAGACAGTGGTTATAATAATGTAACAGATGTTAAAAGCAATATTGTAAGAGGGCGCTTTGACACCGGAGACAGTGTTGCTTACCGGGCTGTACTGGGACTGGAGCTGGAAGGAGCCCTCGGAGTGGATGTTGTACATAGTCTGGCACCTGTAACGGTATACCTGCCACGCAGGAATGTAAATGCCTTTGTTACGCCGGAGGACGCCCTGAATAATGGGGTATTATATCCTACAGGAACGTTTGCTATCCAACAGGAGTTTAACAGTAAGTATGTGATTACCAATATTGAATTCCTGCGTAAGCTACTGGAGCTGGGTGATGATGAGATGTCGGCGCTGGAAATCGGGGCACGGACAGGGGTAAACGAAAAGCTGCTGAAAGAAAAACTGGAGCAGGTACTGGGCAAAGGTTATAAGGTGCAAACCCGCTATGAACAGAACCAATCGCTGTATGCCATTATGCAAACAGAGAAGTGGGCAGTATATGTGATACTCAGTTTTATTATGATCATTGCGGCATTCAATATGATTGGCTCTTTGTATATGTTGGTGATAGAGAAACAAAAAGACATTACTATTTTAAAAGCCATGGGGGCGCGTAAGTCACTGATCATGCGTATTTTCCTGGCGGAAGGTCTCATTATAGCCGGGATAGGTACGGTGGTGGGTTTTGGGTTGGGTATTTCATTTTGCCTGTTGCAGCAGCGATTTGGTATTATTAAACTGGAAGGCACCTCATTTCTGGTAGATGCTTATCCGGTAAGTATGCATGCGGAAGATTTTGGGTTAGTATTTATTACTATTATGGTGATAGGAATAGCGGCCAGTTGGTATCCTGCAAGAAGGGCAGCTGTAGAGGCTATAACGCTAAAGGCAACATGATAAAAAAGCACGATTATTTCCTACTTGATAAACAGGGCATAGTCTTTAAAAATAATTAAAAAGGGTTCGTATAACTATTATACGAACCCTTTTTAATTATTTTTAAAGACTATGATTAGTAGTCACCGAGTGTTTCAGGTAATTGTGCCAATGCTTTGGCCAGTTGTTCATCACTTGGAGCGATACCATGCCATTCGTGATGTCCTTCCATGAAGTCAACACCCTGGCCCATTACGGTTTTCATGATGATAGCAATGGGTTTACCCTGACCGGTAGCGCTTTTAGCTTTTTCGAGTGTTGCCACAACGTCATCCATATCATTACCATTCATGTGAAGTACATGCCATCCGAATACTTCGAATTTAGCACCTACATCTCCCAGTCCGGCAACATCATCAGTAGTCCCATCTATTTGTTGACCGTTAAGATCCACTGTGATGATAAGATTATCCACTTTGTGGTGTGGTGCAAACATCACAGATTCCCAGATTTGTCCTTCTTCCAGCTCGCCATCTCCGTGAAGAGAGAACACCAGGTTTTTATCGTTGTTAAGTTTTTTTGCAAGTGCTGCGCCTATGGCCACGCTCATGCCCTGGCCCAGAGAACCGGAAGCAATACGTACACCTGGTAGGTGTTCGTGGGTGGTGGGATGTCCCTGCAGGCGGGAATTCAGCTTACGGAAAGTACTCAGTTCCTGTACGGGAAAGTATCCTGAACGAGCCAGGGCACTGTAGAAAACAGGAGATATGTGACCATTGGAGAGGAAGAACAGATCCTGATTTTTACCATCCATATCAAAAGGAACAGGTTTATGGTCCATTACCTTGAAATATAGTGCAGTTAAAAAGTCTGCACAACCTAATGATCCTCCCGGATGTCCGCTCTGAACACCATGTACCATCCGTACAATATCTCTTCTAACCTGAGTAGCAATATCTTTGAGCTGTGGCATGATAGTTGTTAATTTTTGTGCCGCAAAACTAATAGAATTTCGTAGAATTTGTGGCTGTTGAACTTTTTTTTTGCGATCTCAAAGTATTAAAAAAGTTGATTTTTTTAACGTTTCTTTTCACATTTCATTGAAATTAATATCTTTGCACAATTAAGCCCCACTAATGGAGAATGTATTAATTGCTACCGTCCTAAGTTTTGTGGTTACCTATTTTTCAATTCCAATACTTATCAGAGTCGCGGAATTAAAGCATTTATACGACGAACCGGACGAACGAAAGACGCATAAACAGCGTATACCAACACTCGGAGGAATTGGTTTTTTCTCCGGATTTATAATTGCAGCTGCTATCTGTGTACCCGCAATAGCTAATTCGCCATTTCAGTATATGATGGCTGCATTCTTTATTATTTTCATGGTAGGTATGAAAGATGATATCGTAGGGTTGTCTCCGTTAAAGAAGTTAATCGGACAACTGGCGGCATCATTTGCTATTATTTACCTGGGCAATCTTCAGCTCACCAGTATGTATGGATTCATGGGAATCTATACATTACCTCCCAATATCAGCCTTATGCTGACGTATTTCACCTTTATAGTGGTTATTAATGCCTTTAACCTGATAGATGGTGTAGATGGACATGCCGGTAGCATTGGATTACTGGTAAGTGCTGTGCTGGGTGCTTATTTCCTGCATGTGGGTGAAACTACGTATGCTGTAATAGGCTTTGCATTGGCGGGTGGTTTGGCTAGTTTCCTGATTTATAATATCTCTCCTGCCCGCATTTTTATGGGCGATACGGGATCCTTACTGATCGGGTTGGTTAACGCGGTGCTGATTCTCAAATTTATAGATGTGGCAGGAAATCCTGTTGGTAAGATGCCTATTGCGGCTACACCGGCAGTTGCTTTTGCCATTCTGATAGTACCGCTATTTGACACATTACGTGTATTTGCAGTGCGTATGATACAGGGGAGATCTCCTTTCTCTGCCGACAGAAACCACATCCATCACTATCTGCTTGACTTAAAGCTGAACCACAGGCAAACCACGCTCGTTTCCGTAGCCATCAATGCTTCCTATATACTCGGCGCATTTGTGTTACAGGGAATGGGAGCCACCTGGTTATTGATGGTGGTAATTGGTTCTGCCACCTTCTTTACGGGTATGTTATACCTGGCCCGCAAAAGATCACTGGCTATCCAGGCTATACCTGAACCGGTTGTTCAGCCTGCAGCAACAGTGGCAAAAGAATCTACCAAAATATTGCGTGTTACAACAGACGGTGTGCTACAGGATAAATAATTATTTCCGGATAATTTACTGTTAAGGCTTATTGCAAGCATTTCTCCTTCCATTATCATGGGGCGTTACTTTGACGATTAAAAGAAAACCTGTAGGTTTGCACGCACTTAACTATTTATGTTATGCAAGATGATCTAACGCTTATCATTGATGAGGCAGCAGACTCGATGAAAAAAGCAATCGGGCACCTGGAATTGGAGCTTACAAAAATCAGAGCTGGGAAAGCTAATCCGCAGATACTGGATGGCATTTTCGTTGACTATTATGGCGCGCCAACTGCACTGAACCAGGTTGCTAACGTGAGTGTTGCTGATGCCCGTACCCTGACAATACAACCATGGGAAAAAAACATGCTGCAGCCCATTGAAAGGGCTATTATCGCATCTAATATTGGTCTTAATCCACAAAATGACGGTATTATCATCCGTTTATTCCTCCCCCCGCTGACAGAAGAGCGTAGGAAGGAATTTGTGAAAAGAGTAAATAATGAAGGCGAACAGGCAAAAGTAGCTGTACGGAGTATCCGCCGCGATGCTATTGAATCTGTAAAGAAATTACAAAAAGACGGTTTAAGTGAAGATACTGCCAAGGATGCCGAAGCAGAAATTCAGACAATGACCGACAAACATAGCGTGTTAATTGACAAACACTGCGAAGTGAAAGAAAAAGAAATCATGGCAATTTAAGGCATGGGGCTTCCCCATCTGCTTTCAGCCAATAAATATTAAAGCGGAGATATCAACGGATGCTTATCCATTGATATCTCCGCTTCTTTTATCCAGGTGGTTTACTTCACCTGCTCCGGAACTTTCTCCACTGGTGCCTTGTTGGCACTATTTACCAGGTACACACCCAGTAAAATGATACCCATACAGAGTACCTGCACCCAGGTAATAGGTTCATGAGCCAATAGTCCCCAACCGACGGCTACTAACGGTAACGCATATGCTACCATGGACGCCAGCACCGATCCGGCGCGTTTAATTAACAGGAAAAACAGCACTGCCGCTATACCGGTACCCATTACACCCAGTACAAGGCCCGCGGAAAGCGACCGCCATGGCGCATTCGGTTGTGTAAATTGTGGAAAGAAGTTGCTGAACCATAATATCGGGAAAGTGAGTATGGCACAAAAAAACATAGCAATAGAACCCAGTTGAAGAGAAGAGAAGCCCTTAAGCGTATTGTGTACCAGACTGATGTTTATGCCATAGCTGATGGTAGCCAGGATCACCAGGAATGCATAATACCAATGCTCGTTGGTGCTGATCCCTTTGGAGGTAAAAAGCAATACAACGCCAGCTAACCCAACAAATATACCTGTGAGCTGCGCCTTTTTAAATGGACTTTTAAAGATGATAATGCCTGATAGTAAAGCCATCAACGGGACGAGCGCATTTAAAATACCAGCAAGCGAGCTATCAATTTCTGTTTCTGCCAAACAAAAAAGAAAAGCAGGGATACCATTACCCAGTACCCCGGAAAGCAAAATAAGCGGTAATTTTTTTCCTGGTGTTTGTCGCAAGGCCTTTGGTAAAAATGGTAACAGCGCTAAGCCTGCCGCCACCAGCCTTAAACTGGCTACCTGGTAGGAGGTGAATGATTCCAGTCCAATCTTCATTAATATAAAGGAACTGCCCCAGGTGAGTGATAGCAAAATGAAAACTCCCCAGTGAGCGAAACGTTGGTTCATAGTTATAAATTATGACTACAAAGGTGCAGGTATCGGGAGTATTCAACAAAATATAAATCGTGTTATCGCAACACTTCTGATTTGATTTTGTTAAATTTATTTATAAGAATGCAATACATGAGTAAAATCAAGTTGTCCGCGATCAGTACCACAGCGCCTAAAAAGCTGGATAAAGAAAAGATAAAGGCGAAAACCCAGGAGCTTCTACAGGAACTCGATGAACTACAAAACCTGCTTTATGCACAGCATAAACATAGTATACTGTTGGTAGTACAGGGAATGGATGCCAGTGGAAAAGACGGTGTGATCAAAAATGTTACAGGTACACTGAACCCCCAGGGCTGTACGGTACACTCTTTTAAAGCTCCCAGTACAGAAGAATCAGAACATGATTTTTTATGGAGAGTACATCAGCAGGCGCCGGGTAAAGGGATGATACAGGTGTTCAACCGGTCGCATTACGAAGATATCCTGATACAACGTGTGCACAAATGGATTGACGATAAAATGGTGCAAAAACGGATAGAGGCGATTAATGATTTTGAGAAATTGCTGACCGTTCACAATAATACACATATCATAAAATGTTATCTGCATGTGTCACGGGAAGCACAGCAGCAACGCCTGGTTGAACGCACAGAAGATCCACGTAAGATGTGGAAGTATAACGAAAATGATCTGACAGAAGCCAAACTCTGGGATAAGTATATGGAAGCATATGAAGATGCTATAAATCGCTGTAATTATGTACCATGGCTTATTGTGCCAGCTGATCAAAACTGGTATAAAGAATATTTGATAGCCCTAACGTTAAGGGATACACTGAAATCATTGCAAATGAAATATCCCCGTTTAAAGAAATAATGGACTAATAATTAACGGCTTCGGGGATTATGCTTTATTTTTGTTCACTTATTTTAACCACTAAAACCTTGCATTATGTCGTTCATCAAAGAGTTTAAAGAGTTTGCCATGAAAGGCAATGTAATGGATCTTGCTGTGGGTGTGATTATTGGAGCTGCGTTTGGAAAGATCGTTACATCTTTGGTAGATAATATTCTGATGCCCATAGTCGGGTTATTCACCCGTGGCAAGAATTTTAATGATCTCTTTGTATTGCTTGACACTAGTAAAGGAGAGTTTGCAACCCTGGCGGAAGCAAAGGCCAAAGGCGTGGCAGTATTTGCTTATGGCGCATTTATTCAGAGCATAATTGATTTCCTGATTATTGCTTTCTGTATTTTCCTGCTGGTAAAATTCATGAATAGACTGACCAAGAAAAAAGAAGAAGACCCTGCTCCAGCTGAATTATCTACACAGGAAAAACTGCTCACGGAAATCCGTGATGAACTGAAAAAATCAAAGTAAAAATCTTTATAAATACCCCCGCCATCATATTTCTTCCCGACCGGGAGAAATATGATGGTTATATATGTATACTCACCTTAAATATTAAATTGATGAAAAAATTCATTTTATCCATTGCCTGCTGTATGCTATTGCTTACAGCTGTACATGCACAAAATGACTGGATGAAGAAGTCACGGGAAGAAGCTACCGGGAAAATTAAAAAAGATCCTAATGACACTATTCCCAAATTATGGCGGAAAGGGATGAACATTAATGTAAATATTAACCAGGGATCATTGAGCAACTGGGCTGCAGGTGGAGATAATTTTTCTCTCTCTGTAGGTTCCAATCTATATGCCTGGGCGTTCTATAAAAAAGGAAGGCGTTCCTGGGACAATGTGGCTGATCTTGCCTTTGCATATCTCAATACCACCAGTCTCGGAGGCCGTAAAAGCGATGATCGCATTGATCTGACCACCAAATATGGTTATGATATTGGCAAGAACTGGTATGTAAGTGGGTTAGTGAATTTGCGTACACAATTTGCCAACGGTTACCTGTATCCTTCAGATACAACAAAACAGTTGTCTTCCAAGTTCTTTTCACCTGCATACGTCCTGGTATCACCAGGTTTTGACTATAAGCCCAATAATTCATTTTCTTTGTTCCTCTCTCCTATTACTTCCCGCTTTGTGTTTGTAATGGATGATTTTCTTTCAAAACAAGGAGCATACGGTGTAGATACCGGTAAACATTTTAAATATGAAATAGGTGCTTACTTGTCTGCCAATTATGTAAAGACCTTTGCGAAAAATATGACTTACAAGGGCCGGCTGGATCTTTTTTCAGACTACTTACATAATCCACAAAACATAGATGTGTTTTTCACCAATGCCCTGGAACTCAAAGTTAATAAGTGGATATCCGCTTTATTGACAGTAGATATGATATATGATGATGATGTAAAAGTATTTGAAAATAAAGAAACTGGAGTAATGGGTCCCCGATTGCAGATTAAGCAGGTAATAGGGGTTGGTTTTGCTGCGAAGTTCTGATTCGCGGGATTTTTGTTATTTTTGATATCGCACATAGGTACCGTGTATAAAAGAAGTCCGGATGTAGTGTATCCGGCATTCATTTCTCGCAGTGCCTTTGTGCGAATTCTTTTTAAACCAAGTATTAAATACATTACGTGAGCGAGCAAGCACCTGTCTATAAGATCAAATTACCGCAATTTGAAGGTCCTTTTGACCTGTTGCTGTTCTTCATCGAGCGTGATGAGCTGGATATTTACAATATTCCTATCAACACCCTGACGCAGGATTTCCTGGCCTATATTCACCATATTGAATCGTTGAATATTGAGCTGGCCAGTGAGTTCATTCTCTTTGTGTCTACCCTGATGCGTATCAAAGCAAAGATGCTGTTACCGCGTAAAGAGGTAGATGAACAGGGAAATGAAATAGATCCGCGTATGGAGCTGATAGACAAAATCCTGGAGTATAAACGCTATAAACTGGCTGCGGCCGAATTGGCTGAAATGGAGGCCGATCGTATGCTGCAGATTAAGCGTGGAAATATAGCCAAAGAACTGGCTGAAATCGGAGAAGCTACCAGTGAAGGTACAGAGGTGCAGACGCTTACCCTCTTTAAGCTGACCAAAACCTTTGAAAAGGTGATGCAGCGCATGAAAGAGCGCGATAATAAGCCCCAGCACGTAGTATATAAGTATGACTATACTATGGAAGGCTCCAGGATGTATATGGAAGAATTAGCAAGGGCAGAGCGGACATTATCTTTCGAAAAAATATTTGATCACTGTAAAGACCGTGTACACGCCATATTCCTGTTCCTGAGTATGCTGGAACTGGTACAAATGAAGCACATGGGCATTATGGTGGGAGAAGGAAGAAACAACTTTATTATTGAATATATTGATCCTTCCGACAGGGAGGAGGAACCCGCAGGAACTTTAATAGATGGCTGAGAAACGTGAAAATATCGGAATTGTTTCCTTACCGGAATACGCACATGTAGATCCAGGTTTTGTTGTATCTGGTCTTTGCGAATTAGGCAACAGCTTTTTTGACCAGATTGGGGTGCCCCACCGGCATGATTTCTACACCATTTACTGGATTAAGAAAGGTAAGCTGTTACATACTATTGATGCGGTTACGTATGAAGTAAAAAAGAACACCCTTTTCTTTGTGGCGCCAGGACAGGTACATAATCTGCAGGCTACGGAAAAGATTGATGGATTCATGATTGCATTCCGGGATGCTTTTATGTGCTTAAAAGACCAGACGCAGGTATCGGGGATTAATTCCGGCCTGTTTTTTAATAGCCAGTTCAGCAGTGTAATACACCTCAATGATGAACAGGAGAAAGACATTGATGCAGTGGTTCGGCTGATGATGAAAGAATTAACCCTGCATGAACCTGAGTATGAAATGGCCCTGCATGGCTTGCTACGCTACTTTCTGGTGCTGGCATCACGTATTAAGGGTGAAAATGTGGGCATCTCTCCGGAGCAGCATGCGGTTCACAACAGTTCTGTCTTCCTGAAATTTAAAAATCTGATAGAAGAAAAGTACCAGGAGTTAAAAACGGTATCTGATTATGCTGGTTTATTGCATATAAAACCAGTATTGCTGAATGAAATCAGCAAGCAATTATCCGGAATTACGGCCGGGGAACACATCCGTAACCGCGTAATCCTGGAAGCACAGCGTTATTTATACAATACAGATCTTACTGCTAAAGAAATAGCCTACAAGCTGGGTTTTGATGATCCTCACTATTTTAGCCGCTTTTTTAAGAAATATACCAACCAGAGCCCTTCCGAATTTAAAGAAGCCTCCCGCTCTTCTGCAAGCCCTTCTGCTTAGGATTTCCTCGAATTTTAAAAAAAGTCCATCACTAGAAGCGTTTTATCCATTCTTGAAAGGTGTTGTAACATGTACTTTTGTGTTGTCTTAAGGAGGCAAACAATATGAACACAAAAAAACATGTAAGCCAGATCGTAATTGCCGCCGCACCACATATGGTAGGTGACGGTTTCAGGGTACAAAGCACTTTACCCGGAGGCACCCGTTCTGAAAACAACGTGATCAGCCCATTTATTATGATGGACTACGCCGCTCCCAACTACATACCGCCAAGCCCAAGGCCTCGTGGTGTGGGCGAACATCCGCACAAAGGTTTTGAAACAGTAAGCATTGTATACCAGGGCGAACTGGAACACCGGGATTCTACCGGTAGCCATGGATTTCTGTATCCTGGTGATGTACAGTGGATGACTGCCGCAGGAGGAATTTTACATGAAGAGAAATATAGCGAAGCATTCACGAAAACAGGGGGTAAAGTAGAATTTGCCCAGTTGTGGGTAAATCTTCCTAAAGCATTTAAGCAGAACCCACCCGCCTATCAGAATCTGACTAAAGCAGATATACCTGTAGTAAAGGTGAGTGAGGAAGGCTATGTAAGAGTAATTGCCGGAGAGTACAATGGTACTAAAGGCGCTGCTACTACCTTTTCACCTGTGAATGTGTTGGATGTACGTCTGAAGAAAGACGACAGCATCACCTTTAGTGTAGCTGAACATTTCAATACCGTAGCGGTGGTTTTTCAGGGAGAAGCTGATATTAACGGACAACCCGTGAAAGCAGTGGAAACCGCTTTATTCGAAAAGAATGGCACTGACATCACGATTACCGCTCTGAAAGACACTGCTATGGTGGTGTTGAGTGGAGAGCCGATAGATGAACCCATTTTTGCATACGGTCCTTTTGTAATGAATACAGAAGAAGATATCAGAGTGGCTATTGACGAATACAACACCGGTAAAATGGGCGAATTACGCTAATCACTTATCTAACAATACTAAAACAAAAAACTATATGACAACCTGGAAAATTGATCCTTCACACAGTGATGTACAATTCAAAATCAAGCACCTGATGATTACGACCGTAACAGGTCAGTTTGCAAAATTTGAAGGTACCATGCAAACTGCTGATAATGATTTCAGCACTGCCAATATCTCTTTCGAAGCAGACATCAACAGTATTTCCACACAGAATGCGCAGCGTGATGCACACCTGCAGGCAGCGGATTTCTTTGAAGCAGAGAAATATCCAAAGCTGACATTTGTGTCTAAAGAAGTAAAGAAAATAGACGCAGATACTTTTAAACTGGTAGGTGATTTAACCATCCGTGATAATACCCGTCCGGTAGAACTGAATGTTGAATTCGGTGGAGAAGTAGTAGATCCATATGGTCAGACTAAAGCAGGATTTGAATTAAGCGGTAAAATTAACCGTAAGGATTTTGGCCTTACTTTCCACGCTACTACTGAAACCGGTGGTTTATTACTGAGTGATGAAGTGAGGTTACTGGCGAGTGTACAAATGGTTAAGCAATAAAGCATTTTCATATTATTATTTAGATATGCTGTTCATTTACAGCCCTGTATCCCGGACAGCATATCTGAATAATAACAATGAAATAATATTTGAAGAAAATGGATATTCTAAATAAACTCGAATGGCGTTATGCCGTTAAGAAATTTGATCCGGCTAAGAAATTAAGTGCAGCACAGCTGGAGAAACTGGTAGCCGCAACAAGACTTTCAGCGTCTTCCTATGGTTTACAGCCATATAAGATCCTGATTGTGGAAAATCCGGCGGTGCGTGAGCAATTGAAATCGGCATCGAATAATCAGTCGCAGATAACAGATGCTTCACATTTGATTGTATTTGCGAGATATACAGATCTGAATGGCTCTCACGTAGATGACTATATGAATAATATAGCGGAAACGCGCAACATAGCTTCTGAGCAACTGACAGGTTTTTCTGATATGATGAAAGGCACTGTTACCCGCTTAGGTGCAGAAGGAACAGCTATATGGAGCTCAAAACAGGCTTACCTGGCATTGGGTACCCTGCTGACTGCAGCAGCCATTGAAAATGTTGATGCCTGCCCAATGGAAGGCTTTGACACTGCTAAATATGACGAAATTTTAGGACTGAAAGATAAGGGACTTACTACCATAGTAATTGCTGGTGTAGGATTCAGAGCAGCCGATGATGCGATGCAACATGCTAAGAAAGTACGTAAGCCAATAGCAGAATTGGTAGAAACGATATAAGAATCAATTGACAGGAACCATGCACAAGCCGCGCAATATATTGCGCGGTTTTTTTGTGGGGATGGTTTACCGCGTTTTGAACCGCAGGAAGCTCCGGCGTTTTTTATTGCCGATTAATTTGTAATTTGGGCCTCCGCACTGATTTTTCTAACGAGAAAAAATAAAAAATAAACATGAAAAGATTTGCATCTGCCAATTGGCAAGGTACCGGTAAAGAAGGTAAAGGCACTTTAACTTCTCAGTCAACTGTGTTAAACAAGACTCAGTACTCTTTCAGCAGCCGTTTTGAAGATGGTATTGGTACTAACCCTGAAGAACTGATTGCAGCAGCGCATGCTGGTTGCTTCACCATGAAACTGAGCTTTGTTATCACCGGAGCTGGTTTTACACCTGGTAACATTGATACCAAATGCACAATCACACTGGATAATGGTGCTATCACCAGCAGTCACCTGGAAGTAACTGCCAGCGTTGAAGGTCTGGATGCAGCAAAATTTGCTGAGTTTGTTGCAGACGCAGAAGCTAACTGCCCTGTAAGCAAACTGTTAAATGCTACCATTACTTCTGATGCGAAGCTGGTGTAAGTAAGCATAACGCAAAAGCAGAAAGCTATTGAGGTGAATAATCGAAGCGGATATGAAAGTATTTGTTTCGGTGATTCACCTCAATAGCTTTCTGCTTTTTGTTTTACGCCACTTTTTGTCCACGCTTTTCAACAGATCATCCATTCTCCACGAGGGCGTTTATAGCGATATTTGTGTTGTATTAAACAAAGGAGATTAAGTTATGAAAAAAGTTATTCATCGTGCAGATACCAGAGGATATGCTAACCACGGTTGGTTGAAGAGCCATCATACATTTAGTTTTGCTAATTTCTACGATCCTAACAGGATTCACTTTGGTGCATTACGTGTATTGAATGATGATGCAGTAAAGGGTGGAATGGGCTTTGGCGCTCACCCGCATGATAATATGGAGATCGTATCCATTGTATTGGATGGTGCACTGGAACACCGTGATAATACCGGTAAACAGGAAGTAATCCGCAAGAACGACGTGCAGATTATGAGTGCCGGAACAGGCGTGGTTCACTCGGAGTTCAACGCTTCAAAAACAGACGATGTCAACTTCCTGCAGATTTGGATCATACCGGCAGAAAGAAATGTTACTCCCCGGTATGATCAGAAAACATTTGATCCTGCTGCCCGTGAAAATGCTTTACAGGTAGTGGTTTCACCAGATAAAACAGCCGATGCCCTCTGGCTGCATCAGGATACCTGGTTTACCTTGGGCAAATTTGATGCGGGTAAAACAGTGGACATTACGCCTAAAGCAGCGGGAATAGGCAGTTATCTGTTCCTGCTGAGCGGGGAAGTAAAAGTAGATGGTGAAGTATTGCAAACCCGTGATGCGATTGGCTTGTCTGAGTATGACAAGGCTAACATTGAGGTCATTAAACCGGCAGAGTTTTTGCTGATAGATGTACCAATGATGAACTAATCATACACATTACTATATACTAACCCGTTACATCTAAAAAAGATCAGCCGATAAGGCTGGTCTTTTTTTTCTATTTTTATTGCAATTATTATTAAACAGCCACTACAGAGACATCAGCCATGTTATTAGCTACAGATCTGGATGGTACTTTTTTAGGAGGTACCCCCGAAGATAAAGAACGCCTATATACACTGTTACATCACAATAAAAGTATACAACTGGTATTTGTAACAGGAAGGGGGATACGCAGTGTATTACAGTTATTGGAAGATACTGCACTGCCACGGCCCGAATATATTATTGGCGATGTGGGTGCTACCGTTACGCACCTGCCTACCCTTGCAGCTGTGGAACCGGTGCAATCAAATATTGCAGCCAGATGGCCTGGTGATCATGTGAGAGAAACACTGAAAACAGTAAGAGGATTATTACATCAGGAAGCACACCAGCAATACCGTTGTTCTTACTACTATGATGACGGTACAGACATTGATGGTGCCAGACTGGTAGCTACTTCTCTGCAATGCGACCTCGTATTATCTGCCGGGAAATATCTGGATGTATTACCTGCCGGTGTTAATAAAGGGTATACGCTACAGCAATTATTGGAAGTATTGGCGTTGCCGCATCAACAGGTATTGGTAGCAGGTGATTCTATGAATGACTATTCCATGTATGCAACAGGCTTTAAAGGGGTAGTGGTAGGTAATTCGGAACCCGAATTAGTGGCGCGTACTGCTGCCATGGCGCATGTATTGCAGGCACGACGGGCAGGAGCCGGTGGCATACTGGAAGCCATGGAATTTTTTCCGGAGTTCGGCATTTATCTGTAAAAAGAAGGTTAAATGTGGTGGGTGGAATAGAAAAAGATTGTACCTTAGAACAGGTCTTTGCACGCAAATTAATATGGATATTGACAACAGCGTTTGGTATGATGAATAGCTTTTTAATCATCATTTAAATTGATAAATCAATACACCATGGAAATGACAACTCCCACCGAAGAACTGCACCAGCAGCTTAATTCCTGGAAAGAAGAAGTAAATGAAGTGAGAACTGAAGTAAAGATGATGCGGGATAGATTAGAGCAGATTTCACTTAGTAATGCATCCAGGGAAGTAATGACTAATGTTGAACATTTTGAAAACCGTTTACTACGCCAACGTGAGGTAGCAGATGAAATGCATCACGACATTAAGCAATGCGCTAAAAAGATATCAGATACGCCTGTAACTGTAATTCATGACGACCGGCCCGTGGACGATTTTGATACCATACAGCATCGTATGGAAATATTCCAGAAACTATATTTGGCATTAAAAGAAGACTTCAATCATTTTGCTTTGTGAGCCCAGAATGACTATTGAAGTTTTTTTACTTTATGCTCTATTTTATGAATGATATCATCCAGCTGTTGTGTGGATTCATGTAGCCATTCCATCAGCTGGGAGTTGAGATGTCTGTCCTGGTTGCTTTTATCAAACAGGCCGGTAATGCTGAGTATGGAAACAACCGGACGGCGTATTTCATGAGAATTGATCCAGGCTATTTCTTTCAATGTTCTGTTTTGTTCCTCCAGTTGCATGGCTTGTTTTACGTGTTTGTCTATGTCCTGCATCATGCCAATCATGCGCAAAGGCACTTTGTCTTCATATATGATAAATGCACGGTCTACCACATATTTATAGCAACCGTCTGCGCATTGAAACCGGTATTCTTCTGACCAGTAATTAGAGCCGGCAGCAATACAGCTGGCGAGTGAAACATTGATCCTGGCATGATCAGCGGGATGTATGTTTTCCTGCCACCACTGTACGAGGTCAGTATTTTCGTTGTTGTTATACAGGAAGAGGTTTGACAAGCCATGGTTCCAGGTAACCTGATTTGTAACCAGATTTTTATCATACACTGCATCGTTGGTAGCCTGTGCCAGCAGTTCATAGCGCACGCCCAACTCTCTTGCTTCTTTGCTGGCTTTCACTTCGGCATCTACGTCTTTTGCCATAATAAAGCGGGCGTTCTTTCCGTAGTAGATAGCCGGTAATGAATATATTTCTACAAAGAAATTAGTGCCATCTTTTTTGCGGTGCCGCCATATCCCTCTATACTCCGTACCATTGCACCGTTCTGCTGCATTGTCAATCAAAAGCGGTATATCTTCTTTATTACGTATATCCTTCAACGTTATTTCCATAAAATCCTTTCTGCTATAACCATATTTTTGGATGGCGGCATCATTAACAGAGAGGAAGCGCATAGTGGATTTTTCATAGATCCACATGGGAATCGGATATTCATTGAACAGGTGCTCAAATTGGAGGGAGCGCTGGTTACGCCAGCCGGAGGCTATAAAAAGTATGATGAAGATGCTGCAAGATATTAGAATGCTGCCGACGAGCAAGAGGGCATGCTGTCCGGATCCGATTTTTATGAGGAGATAGCTGTTTATCAAAATGACAAGTAACAACAAACATAGACAAGCCATCTTTAATGGGGCATTCCGCATGACCTGATTTTAAATATAATTTAGCCAAATTTTAACCAACAGAAAAATTATCTCAGAGCATTATGATTGATAATATTTTTTATATTATAACTGGTCATAATTCAAGAATAACTTCGTCACTTGCGGGATATCCTACACAGGTAAGTACCAGTCCTTCTGCCAGTTCTTTATCTGTTAATACTTCATTGACAGGCATCCAAACTTTGCCACTTACACATTGGGCGGTACAGGAACCGCATACGCCTCCTTTGCAACTGTAAGGCAGCAACACTTCGTTTGCCAGGGCATAGCTCAAAATGGTTTGATCGCCTGGAATGGAGAGCTGATACTCCTGGTTACGATAACGTATCAGTACATTTTTGAGGTGATGATCAGCCGGCAGCGGTGTTTTAGCAATCCGGGCATCGGTATTTACCACGAAATTTTCTTTGTGCAATTGCGTTTCCGGAAAACCCATAAATGTAAGGGTGAGTATGATGGTGCGCATATAGTCTGGCGGTCCGCAGAGGAAAAACTGTGCATCTTCTCGGGGATAGCGCATATGCGTTGTTACCAGTTGTTCCAGCAAAATATTATTGAGTCTTCTGTAGGTATGATGGCTATCCGGATCATTGCTGAAAAGATAGATAATCTGGAGTTGTTCGGGATATTGTGTTTGCCATAGCTGCAGTTGCTCATAGAAGATCGTTCTTTCCGGTGTGGTGTTACTATAAATGAGTTTAATGTGCGCGCCTGGCTCTTTCCGCAGGATATGTTTCAGCAGCGAAAAAACGGGCGTAATGCCACTCCCGGCAGCTAACAGGAAAATGTCTTTTACGGGTGCTGCCGTCTTTTCATAAGTAAAACGTCCGGAGGGTTCGAGTGCGGTAACGATATCTCCTTTTTTCCAGGAATGGATCAGGTGTCGGGATATTTCGCCATTTTCTTTTTCGCGGATGGTAACGGACAGGAATGGGTCTACGCCGGGTGTAGAGCTGAATGAATAAGAACGTCTGTATTCTTTATTGTGGAGGGTAATAAGGAATGTCAGGAATTGTCCTGCGAGGTATTCCAGTGGCTCCGGTGTGGTATTCTCCAGTTGATAGGTGTAAGTACCGGGCGTTTCGCGTATGATATCCGTTATCCTGAGCTTAAAGTACATGGGAGGAAGGGAAGAATTACGAATTAATAATTACGAATTACGGATTTGTGGGTAGGAGGACAAATGTTGAACATCTGCTGTTAGCTACCCACAAATCCGTAATTCGTAATTTGAAATTCGTAATTCTATTTAAATGGTCACCGTAATTTTTTCCTTCAGCATCTCCCTGGTAGTGCGGGCAATGCCGGCGGCATCAAATCCGCATTCGCGATAGAGTTCTTCCGGTTTACCGTGTTCTATTAATCTATCAGGGATGCCTAATCTTTTTATTTCTGCTCTGTAGTTGTTGGTGGCCATAAATTCTATCACGGCGCTACCGAAGCCACCTACTATGGTTCCATCTTCCACGGTAATTATCTTGTCGAATGACTGGAATATTTCGTGGAGCATGGCTTCGTCCAGTGGTTTTACAAAGCGCATATCGTAGTGAGCGGGTTGCAGCCCATCTCCTATCAGTTCTTTACAGGCTTCTGTCACGAAGTTACCGGTATGTCCGAGGGAGAGAATGGCAATATCTTTACCGTCACGGATTTTACGGCCGGTACCAGCTTTGATTGCTTTAAACGGTGTACGCCATTCGGGCATTACACCTTGTCCACGTGGATAGCGGATAACATAAGGCATATCGTTTTCCGGCAGTTGTGCGCTGTACATCAGGTTACGCAATTCCTCTTCGTTCATTGGTGCGCTGATGATTACATTTGGGATACCACGCATGTAGGCGATATCGTAGGCGCCATGGTGTGTAGGTCCATCTTCTCCCACCAGTCCTGCCCTATCGAGGCAGAATATTACGGGGAGCTTTTGAATGGCTACGTCATGAACGGCCTGATCGAAAGCACGTTGAAAGAAAGAAGAATAGATGGTACAGAATACGCGCATGCCCTGGGTAGCCATCCCTGCGGATAGGGTTACTGCGTGTTGTTCACAGATCCCCACATCGAATGCTCTCTGCGGCATTTTCTCCATCATAAATTTGAGGGAGGAGCCGGAAGGCATGGCAGGGGTGATACCGATGATTTTATCGTTTTGTTCTGCGAGTTCAATGATGGTGTGGCCAAAAACGTCCTGGTATTTAGGAGGTTGAGGGCTGGTCACTGGTTTTTTGAATATTTCGCCGGTGATTTTATCGAACAGTCCTGGCGCATGCCAGGTGGTTTGATCTTTTTCTGCGAGGGCATAGCCTTTACCTTTTGTGGTAACGATATGCAGCAGTTTGGGGCCGGGAATATCTTTCAGGTCCTGCAGGGTATCAGCTAGTTTGGTGATATTGTGGCCATCGATGGGGCCAAAATAGCGCATCTGCAGTGCTTCGAAGAGGTTACTGGATTTGGATACCACACCTTTGAGGCTGGCTTCCAGTTTGGATGCCATGTCGCGGGTGAATTTTTTGCCTACAGGGAGTTTTCCCAACAGGTTCCATACATCGTCCCTTACTTTGTTGTAGGTGGGAGAAGTAGTGATATCTGTAAGGTATTCTTTCAGCGCGCCCACATTAGGATCTATGGACATGCAATTGTCGTTCAGAATAATCAGCACGTTGGCGTTGGCTACGCCGGCGTGATTCAGTGCTTCAAAGGCCATACCTGCTGTCATGGCGCCATCACCAATAACAGCAATGTGCTGACGGTCAAATTCACCTTTGTAGTGGGAGGCCATGGCCATACCCAGTGCTGCAGAAATGGAGGTAGAGGAGTGACCTACCCCAAAGGTGTCGTACCGGCTCTCATCTCTTTTCGGAAATCCGCTGAGTCCTTTGTATTTCCTGTTGGTAGGAAATGCTTCCCGGCGACCGGTCAGGATTTTATGACCATAAGCCTGGTGACCTACGTCCCATACCAGCTGGTCGTATGGCGTGTTATAAACATAATGCAAAGCTACTGTCAGCTCGACTACACCAAGACTGGCCGCAAAGTGGCCACCATGCACACTTACTACATCAATAATGTATTGACGCAGCTCCTCACATACCTGGTGAAGCTGTTCTTTATTCAGCTTTCGCAAATCAGCGGGATATTCTATCTGGCTCAACAGTTGACCTGCCTTAATATTCATAATTGGGCTCAGGGTTTATATTAAGTAACAAAAATACATAAAAATATGTGGTAAATCGTGATCCTGTAACAGGAAAGTAGGACAGAACGGAGATATCTCACCATTCAGATGGAGGCATCTGCCATTTACCAATTTTGATTCACCATTTATAACATTTAGGTTTCTGCGGGGGGAGCTGTAGGGTATTTTTGGAATATAGGTGAAGTTTACTAATTTGATTTAATGTTTAGACAAATAAACAAATATTGGTGGTGTCAGATTTTGGGGTGGTCGGCTTATTTCGTGTTAAATTGTTTTTTTTACTACGCCCTTGATAAGTCGATACTTAGACTATCTGACTTCATTAATTTATTGATATTCATTACATTAGGACTCTCCTTAACGCATCTTTTCCGGACATTGATTAACAGGCGTAATTGGGTGACTTATAGTTCTGAAAAGCAGATTTTTTTATTTTTTACCATGGTGGCTGGTACAGCAGTGACGTTATATATGAGTTATAACGGGCTGATGTACTTTGTATTTAAATATAAGCAGGAAGACCTTGTTCCCAGCATCATCAAGGGGCTGGTATCTGCATTTGGTATTGCTTTTTTCTGGTGGATGATCTACTATATCTGGCACTATATAGAACGGAACAGGAGTTCACAGGTAGATCAGCTGAAGCTGGAAACGACGGTGAAAGAGCTGGAGCTTAAAACCATTAAGGCGCAGTTAAATCCGCATTTTATTTTTAATGCGTTAAACAGTATCAGGGCGTTGGTAGATGAGAATCCTCAACGAGCCAGAACCGCTATAACAGAGCTTTCCAACATATTACGCAGTTCCATGCAAACGGAGAAGGCGGAGACAGTGAGTCTGGAAAACGAATTGAATATAGTAAAGGATTACCTTGCACTGGAACATATCCGTTTTGAGGAGCGTCTGAATGTGAAGTATGAAATTGATCCGGATACGTTGGAGTTGCAAGTGCCACCAATGATGTTGCAAACACTGGTGGAAAATGCCATCAAGCATGGTATTTCCCGCATTATCAAAGGCGGTTCGGTTTATATTAACTCTTCCCTGAAGGGTATGCAGCATGTAATTACCATTGAGAATACCGGACAAATAGTAGAAAACAGTATAAATGGCCATGGCTTTGGTTTACAAAGCACCAGACAAAGGTTAAGTCTTTTGTTTGGCAACAGGGCTTCTTTTGAAATCAGGAATAAAGACGAGCAAACGGTAGAAGCTACTGTAGTGATGCCCTTGCTCTAATCACTTGTTATAAACTGCTGTAGCCGCTGAATAGCGGGTATGGCTATTATTATTTAATCAATTAAATCATCAACCAAACTTCATATTGCCAATGAAAAAAGCATTGATAATAGATGATGAACGCCTGGCCAGGAGTGAACTGAAAAAATTGCTGGCAGATCACCCGGAGATAGTGGTGGTGGGAGAAGCTGTGAACGCGAAGGATGGTATAGAAAAGATAGAAACACTGCATCCTGATTTACTGTTTCTGGATATCCAGATGCCCGACAAGACAGGTTTTGACTTGTTGGCAGAGCTGGAAAAAACACCGCAGGTGATTTTCACTACTGCATATGATGAGTATGCATTGAAAGCATTTGAGTATAATGCGCTGGATTACCTGTTAAAGCCCGTAGAGCCTAAGCGTTTGGCGGATGCGATTCATAAATTGCATCAGCAGGATGAGAAGGATCGTTTGGCTGCATCAGGTGGTATCCGCAACTTATTGTCTGAGAATGACCAGGTTTTTGTGAAAGACGGGGATCGTTGCTGGTTTGTGAAACTGCAGGAAATACGTCTGTTTGAAAGTGTAGGTAACTATGCGAGGGTGTATTTTGAAACGAACAAACCTTTGATTCTTAAATCATTGAATGCGCTGGAAGAAAGGCTTGACGAGCGTACTTTTTTCCGTGCCAACCGTAAGCATATTGTAAATCTGCGGATGATTGAAAAAATTGATACTTACTTCAATGGCGGTCTGTTGCTGGAAATGCGCGGCGGCGAAAAAATTGAAGTGAGCCGCAGGCAGGCAGTGAAGTTTAAGGAAATGATGAGTCTGTAAAAAAAAGCTTTTAGCTATTAGCAGTTAGCCGAATGCAGCGGAGTAATATACTTGCTGTATTCGGCTAACTGCTAATAGCTAAAAGCTTTATGCTTTTACTGGTACAGAATGCACGGCATCTGCCAGTTCTTTAATCAGCGAAAGATCTTTTTCGATGGCGTTACCTACCACAAGGATATCAGCACCCGCTTTGCAGTTCAGATAAGCCTTTTCAGCGTCCCTGATACCTCCACCTACAATAATAGGTGCCTGTACCTGGCTCGCAACACGACTAATCATACTTTCCGTGATAGGTACACGGGCGCCGCTACCGGCATCCATATAAATCACTTTCATACCCAGCATTTCACCAGCCATAGCAGTACACATGGCAATATCTGCCTTGTCTGCCGGGATAGGTGTGGTATTGCTGATATAAGATACAGTAGTGGGAGCTCCACCGTCAATCACCATGTAACCAGTAGAAATCACTTCCAATCCACTTTTTTTGACAGCAGCAGCGGAAACCACATGCTGGCCAATCAGTAATTCAGGATTTCTGCCAGAGATGACAGACAGGTAAAGTAAGGCATCTGCATATTTAGATACCTGTGAAGGGCTTCCGGGAAATAATACAACGGGTATATCACAGCTGGCTTTCAGCTGCTGTACGCATTCATCAAGATGATCAGAAATCACCAGGCTGCCTCCAAGGAAGATATAGTCAACTTTGGCAGCAGTGCATTTGGCTGCAATTTCTATGATATCGGCAGGTGTTACCTTATCCGGATCAATTAAAACCGCGAATGCCTTTTCCTTTTTAGCCTTTCTTTCGATGAACGAAGTGTATATGTTATTGTACATCAATAGCGCATTGTTCCGGTTGTCGCAAATGTATAATATTTTTATTAATAACACACAGTGCTATATAAATATGCATTCAATTCATTTTCTATTCATGAACTTCATGATACCTACTTCATTATATGTTATACAACTGCAAATTTCTTGTTAACGACAAATTTTAAGCCGGATTTCTTTAGGGGTTATAACAAATGTGTTGGCAAACTGTTTGCGCAATTATCCACAATCTGTGCAAAATAAAAGGACCAGTCCCCGTATTTAAAAATTAATTTTAGAGTACTCCGCATTACTAACTCATTTGTATCACCTAAGAAAAAGTTATGGGCATGAAAAATCCAGTCAATAGTACGAGTGGCCTCGCGTTCTCCCGTCATTTTACTAAAGAAGGTGTGAGTCCTTACGATCAATTTACGTATGAGCTACGGTCTTCCGTTATCCGCAATCCCGGTGGGGATATTGTTTTTGAAATGAATAACGTGGAAGTACCGGCGGGATGGTCGCAGATCGCCACGGATATACTGGCACAGAAATATTTACGGAAGGCGGGCGTGCCGCAACCGGATGGTACATCGGGGCGGGAAACTTCCATAAAGCAGGTAGTACATCGCATGGCTAATTGCTGGCGTGCCTGGGGGGAGAAATACGGTTATTTTGCTTCTGAACAGGATGCCAGGGTATTTTATGAAGAGTTGAGTTACGGGATGCTTAATCAATCTTGTGTGCCTAATTCTCCACAGTGGTTCAATACAGGGCTATTTGAGAGTTATGGTATCAAGGGAAAGCCTCAGGGCCACTATTATGTGGAGCAACATACCGGGCAACTGGAAAAATCGACTTCTGCCTATGAGCGTCCTCAGCCGCATGCATGCTTTATTTTGAGCGTGAGTGATGACCTGGTGAATGAAGGGGGTATTATGGATTTGTGGATGCGGGAAGCGCGCATTTTTAAATATGGGTCTGGTGTAGGCACCAATTTTTCGCATATCCGGGGAGATGGAGAGAAACTGAGTGGGGGCGGCACTTCCAGTGGATTAATGAGTTTTTTGAAGATTGGAGACCGGGCAGCGGGTGCTATTAAATCAGGTGGTACCACCCGGCGGGCAGCTAAAATGGTGTGTCTGGATCTGGATCATCCGGAGATCATGGATTTTGTTAACTGGAAAGTGGAAGAAGAAAAGAAAGTGGCCGCGCTTATTGCTGCAGGCTATTCTTCTGATTATGAAGGAGATGCATATAAAACCGTTTCAGGTCAGAATTCAAATAATTCCGTTCGTGTTCCTAATACTTTCTTTCGTGCGCTGGAAGCAGACGGTGACTGGGAATTAAAAGGCCGTAATGGCGGTAAAACCCTGAAAACGGTGAAGGCAAAGGACTTGTGGGATCAGATCACCTACGCCGCCTGGCGTTGTGCTGACCCTGGTACTCAGTATGATACTACTATCAATGAATGGCATACCTGCCCGCAGGGTGGGCGTATCAATGCGTCCAATCCATGTTCAGAGTATATGTTCCTGGATAATACCGCCTGTAACCTGGCATCGGTGAATCTGCGGCGGTTTTTTGATGATGAAAAGAATCTCTTTGATGTAAAGGGTTTTGAATACACTGTGCGGTTATGGACCGTGGTGCTGGAGATTTCTGTACTGATGGCGCAATTTCCATCTAAAGAAGTGGCTCAGCTCAGTTATGAATATCGTACACTGGGTTTGGGATACGCCAACCTTGGGTCCATGCTGATGGTAAGCGGAATTGCTTACGACAGTGAGGAGGCCCGTGGTATTGCCGGGGCACTTTCCGCTATTATGACGGGAGTTGCGTATAAAACATCGGCAGAGATGGCTGCTCATCTGGGCGCTTTTCCCCAATATGGGGAAAACCGGGAAGATATGCTCCGGGTAATGCGTAATCACCGGGCGGCGGCCTATGATGCGGTAGATGCTTATGATGGCCTGGAAATAAAGCCCAAAGGTATTGATGCACGGTATTGTGCAGATTACCTGCTAAAAGCTGCTACTAAAGCCTGGGATGAGGCTGTAAAGCTGGGAGAGCAATATGGTTATCGTAATGCGCAGGCAACTGTTATTGCGCCAACAGGTACTATTGGCTTAGTGATGGATTGTGATACCACCGGGGTAGAACCGGATTTTGCGCTGGTGAAATTTAAGAAGCTCTCTGGTGGAGGATATTTCAAGATCATTAACCAGTCGATTCCCACAGCATTACAAAACCTGGGCTACTCCCCTCACGAAATCAAGGCCATTGTGGATTATGCCAAGGGAACCGGCAGTTTTGCGGGAGCGCCTTATATTAATCACCCCTCCCTGAGTGAAAAGGGATTTATGGGAGAAGAATTGAAGAAGCTGGATACGGCTGTGGCGTCTTCCTTTGACATTTCCTTTGTTTTTAATGTATATACTTTGGGAGAGGAATGTTTGCAGCGGTTGGGATTCAAGGCAGAAGAATATTATAACCTGGAGTTTAGTTTACTGCATGCGCTTGGGTTTACAGATGATCAGATAGATGCCGCCAACGATTTTGTATGTGGTACTATGACGGTAGAAGGTGCTCCTTACCTGAAAGATGCGCATTTGTCTGTTTTTGATTGTGCAAATAAGTGTGGTAAGCATGGTGAGCGCTATATTCATCCCCATGGTCATATCAGGATGATGGCGGCTGTGCAGCCATTTATTTCAGGGGCTATTTCAAAAACCATCAATTTGCCTAATGAGGCAGTAGTAGAAGAAATTGCCGATGCCTATAAGATGAGCTGGCAATTGGGGCTGAAAGCCTGTGCTTTATACCGCGATGGCAGTAAATTAAGTCAGCCACTGAGCAATAAAAGCGATAAAAAGAAGAAAACGGAGGTCGGTACAACGCCTGCAGTGGTGCAGGATTTGAACGAGTTGACTATAGATGAGTTACTGGAAGAAGTGAATAAGCGAATGTTAGCCAGCAGGGATACTACATTGAAGCGGCAGTTGTCCAGGATCGTGGAGCGGCAGGCTTTACCGTCCAAGCGTGGTGGGTTTACGCAGAAGGCGAATGTAGGTGGTCAGGTTATTTTTGTGCGTACCGGGGAATACAATGATGGTACGTTAGGAGAAATATTTATCGATCTGGCAAAAGAAGGCTCCACATTGCGCAGTTTGATGAACTGCTTTGCGATAGCGGTTTCTGTGGGGTTGCAATATGGGGTACCGCTGGAGGAGTTTGTTGATAAGTTTGTATTTACGCGGTTTGAGCCGGCCGGTATGGTGGATCATCCCAATATTAAGTCCGCTACATCATTGATTGACTACATTTTCCGTGTGCTTGGATATGAGTATCTGGGGCGGACAGACCTTGTGCATGTGTTAGACGCACCAGGTAATACGGGAGAAGATGAGGAAGAAGAGGAAACAACCTATTCACAGGCGCCGGTAAATAATGGAGGAAAAGCAGCGCCACGTACTCCCAAAACACAGACTGTTGGCGCGTTTCAACAGGAAAGTACCACGCAGGATTATTTAAAGAGCATGCAAAGTGATGCGCCAGCATGTAATACTTGTGGGCATATTACCGTGCGATCCGGAACTTGTTACAAATGTTTGAATTGCGGTAGCAGCATGGGTTGTAGCTGATTTGATGTTGCAACTTCTTGTTAATGATATGTTATTGTGCCTCTAAAATTTCAAAGAAAAATAACATGCCCTTACCTTTGTATTCAAATAGGGTTTTCATAGGATAGTAACAAATTGAGGGCGCTTTTCTAGGCGCCCTTACTTTTTATAAGAAACACCCGATTTTTACCTTTCTTTTTTGGGCTAAGACTTCTCTCTTATTTTTTACTGCCCAATTTTCCATTTGATTTTTTTCTATTAAAATTGATTTTGTTGCATCTTTTGAAATTATGTCTTGAAATATTTGATTTTTTCTAATATTTGTACTTTTGTCTGAGTCACGGTATAATTTTATTATATTTGTTATTGTATTAATTTTTATTATGGTTACTGTCCTATGAAAAACCAAATATTCCTACACCGCATGACTCATCATGCACTGTAAATGACTCTCGAAAGCAATGGTTCGTCCATTGCTTTTGTTTTTTCAGGGGTTTCTACGCATATTTTTTAATCTATTAGAAATCTCAAAATATAATTGTATTTTTAGACTCGAAAATTTGACACCTTATGAAAAAGCTGTTGTTAATGCTGTTGGTAGTTTTGGCCGCAGCCGCTTCAGCAAATGCCAACACTGGTTTCAAGAATGGGGATAACAACGGAGAGAAAAACGGTGATAACAACGATAACCGTAATAACTCTAAAAACGCAAATAATACCAAACCTGTACGGGTAGAAGAGTTTGTGTTAATGTTTCCACGAGTTGAAACAGCAGAGAAAGTTGATGAAGGCGAGTTGGAAAAAGCTATTGTGGATTTATACAAGTGGTATTTACAAAACGAGACCAAATTAAATACAAACGACTTCCTCAAAGGAAGTGGTAAGGAGCTGGCTTTCCCTTTTAAAGTGGATCCAAAAACCTTGCAGCAATATTTCCTGTTCATCAAGAAAAACTTCCCTGGTTTCAGCGAAGACGATCTGTCTAATGTAAAACGCGGCCGGAAGAAAGAAGCACCCGTTACTGTGCGTGATGAAATGGATAATCCTATGTCGATTTCAGTTAACAGATAAAATCGTTTTGCCAGGCGATAATGCATTTAGAGTTCAATTACAATAAGGGGGATGTGTTGCATGCATTGCGCTATCATTTTATGCAGAGGGGAGAGATAAAAGTCTTCCGCAATACCCTTATTATCCTACTATTAGCTACGCTGACAGGTTATTTTTTCAGCGTGGTAACCTCGGCCGCACTTACAGGTATTGTTCTCATGATATTGGTGCTGGGCTGGGTATTCTGGTATCTCCTACCCGTTTCTATCTACAACAAAGCAGCTACATTCAAAGACAGTATACATCTTAAATACTCTGAAGAGGGTTTATTAATTTCTACACGCGCGAGCGACCGGCAGCGGGCTATCAGTTGGAGTAACTTTTCTCAGGTAGTGGAAACAAAGAAATTCTTCTTCCTATACAGGGACAAAAAAACCTTCTTTCTTATTCCCATCAGTGCATTCGAAACAGAGGAGTCATACCAGAACTTCAGCAGTATGTTAAAGGCTAAGTTCAGCAATTACAAATAATACCATGGATTTATAAATCCATGGTATGAAATACGCTGAAATGCAGGATATGATTCATTGTTTTGGCACCAGAAGTTACCTGTATCAATTGATTCATATACCCGATATCTGCTTTCAGTTTAGTATTGAACTGGTAGCCAAATGCCGCCAGGAAGCGATTCTGATCAAACAGCAGGTTGCTGATATCATTTCCCCACAGATTAATAAAAATTTCATCTTGTAAGGCTACGTAAAAAGGGGTTGTTTCTTTTTTATGTTTAATGGCCAGTTGTGTGCGGTTGAAGTAGCGGGCACGGTTGCCGTATTTCCAATCGCCGATGGCATGTGCGTTACCTGGCTTTGAGGGTTGCGCCACCCAACGTTGTTCCAGTCGTACCCGATGGGTCATATCAATTTTCTTCGCCTTATGAATATACTGTTCGAAGATGCGTTGTTCTGGCAACCAGGTGTTGCTTACGCCATTATAGGTGGGCACGTAGGCGTAGCCCAGTAAAATATGATCCTGTTTGGTCAGTGAATATTGTAATCCGCCGCGCATCAGCAATTGTCCTTTATTGCTGATTCCATCTCTGATACGTAGTTGAACATCAAATGGGACTGCCCATTTGTTATTGAGTTTCATGGTACCAAAATAGGTATACCAATTTTGGTAGGCTTGTGTCATATCCTGTGCTGATACAAAACGGACAATGGCCAGCAGGGCCATTGTGAGCAGTGCTTTCCTCATAATTGCTGAATATAGGTTCGGCTTAAAGATAATTAAACCGGTGCTAAAAAAAGAAAAGCGCCTGCAGATGCAGGCGCCGTCACATTGTTGTTTAGCTATAGTTGATTGTTGTATCAAAACTTGTTATACCACAGTTTGGTGCCTTTGAAGTCGCCGCCAACAGCTGTTGCGGCCGCGTCATAATTGGCTTTATTCTGTGTTTGTTCCGGTATTGGATAAGTTAAACGATAAGGCACTCCTTCTGTAACACTTGCGTCCAGTACTCCGGATTTAGGCGCCATAAACAGTGGTTGTCCACCTGGTTTTTTAAATTTCAGTCTGGTTCTTTCAAACCATGCCTGGAAACCTTGTGGGTATAGTGCCAGCCATTTCTGGGTGCCGATTACATTTCTCCAGTCCGCCGCTGCATAAGGTACTTTGGCGATATAGGCATCGATGGTTGGTTCATCGATAGCTGTTTTAGTCAGATCGCGCCAGTAATGCATAGAGGCCTTGATGCCATTTGTATAATGTGTCGCCGCATCACCTACGCTCATACCGCGTGCAGCTGCTTCTGCCAGGATGAATTCTACTTCTGAGTAACTCATCAGGATGCCTGGCATAGTAGTGCTATATATTTGTTTACCGGGGGCAGAGTAGTAAGCATCGCCTTTGTGCAGCGGATCTGATGTAGTCCAGCCATAAGGTAATCCTACAAGCAGCTTCTCCTGATCTGAAGGGCGCGCATATATTGGCAAACGGGGATCATCCAAGCCTTTCATATAATCCAGCAGTGTGGTACTTACTGCGAAATCAATGATCGGACGATCTTTATCGTTCTGGGGATACCTGTTAGGTACCGCATCTACATATTGGAATTGTGCACCCTGAAGATTGTCAGTGAAGGCTTGTTGATAATGCGCTTCAATAATCTGTTTGGCTTTTTGCGGACTGGCGTCTACCATACGGATAGCCATGCGCAGGAGGAGTGAATGTGCCAGTCTTCTCCAGCTCTCCACGTTACCGTTGTAAATGATATCTCCCGTATTAAAACTGGTTTGCGATGCATCTAATATTTTTATCTGCGCCTCCAGTGTATCTATCAGGGAGTTATAAATAGCCTGAGGATCATCATATTTAGGCGTAATGTCGGTTGTATTCTGGAACGCCTCTGAATAAGGTATATTACCATAGGTGTCTGCCAATACCTGGAAAAGCCAGGCGCGCATGATATGGGCGATGGCATTTTGATTGGCCACCCCTGGCTGACCTGCTTTAGGCTTGTTCATGGTAATGAGCGCATCCAGGTTATGGAGCGAGTAGCTGTACAGCGTATTCCACAAAGTATTGTTATTACCCTGATCGAGTTGATACTGACTATCTGCTACTCTTGCATTTCCTGACCAGAACTGTGCATAATGCATGGCGATATAGCCATTCTGCAAACCGCTGTACAGTACGTCCATTGCGGATTTCTGGGCACCGGTCAGCAAGTATTGTGGTTCTGTGGTGGTGGGTTTAGTTGGATCTCTATTCATATCATCCAGTTTTTTACAACCGGTGATAGCCAGCGAAACGGTTAAAAGCAATGCACCACTATATTTCAAAATCGTCTTTGTCATCTTCATAAAAATTTAGAATGATACATTCAGGTTAATACCATAAGACCGGAGTGAAGGCAATGCTCCCCCTTCAATTCCCTGGATGTTAGAAGCGGAATTGAGGATGTTGGATGGATCCACGTTAGGAGCATTGGACTTAATCAGCCAGAGGTTACGACCATAGAGGGATACGCGGACATTTTGCGCACCGATTTTTTTGTACCAGGACTCCGGCAGGTTGTAGCCAAGTTTGGCTTCTCTCAGGTAGATATAACTGGCATCATACAGGTTCGCTGTGCTGATGGTATTACCACTATTGTATTTGAAATAGTCTTGTGCCGACATGTTGAGGGTGTTCGGTTTACCATCTTTTGTAACACCAGGAGTAACGATGCCGTTTTCACGGATGCCGTTGGCTACAGTGCTTTCCAGCAGACCTGATTTTTGTCCGTACAAATTAGTGTAGGAGAAGAAACTACCGCCGTGTTGGAAGTCGACCAGTGCGGAGAGGTAAAAACCTTTATAAGAGAAGGTATTAGTAACACCACCTACATAATCCGGGTAAGCATTACCAATGTTTTTGATGGCACTGGGCACATAGCGTCCTAAAGAATCCACCAATTTTTGTCCGTCAACATAAGTGTAGTCAGTGCCACGGAGGGTTCCCAGTGGCTCTCCTACTTCAGCTACCACAGATACCTGTTGTGTACGGCGGTCGGTGCCGATGGTTAAGATAGGTAATGAAGTATTGTACTGTGGAACATCGAGGTTCAGCAGTTTATTACGATTGAATGCTATATTGGCGTTGATATCCCAGCGGAAGCCACCTTTGAGGCGGATAGGGTTCAAATTTAATCCAATTTCCAACCCTTTGTTTTCTACGCTGCCACCATTTACGTAAGCGCCTAAGTAGCCGCTTGGTGCTGATACTGGTAAGGTAATGATCTGATTTTTGGTAACGCGTCTATAATAGGTAAGATCGAGGCCAATACGGTTATCCAGGAATTTGAGTTCCACACCGCCTTCCACTTCCGTGGTACGTTCCGGTTTCAAATCCGGGCTATTAAAGGTGGTATTGAACTGGCCAACAGGGTTACCGTTGAATGGCAGTATAAAATTGAATGTATTGAAAGTGTGATAAGCGTCTGCGTCATTACCTACAGCTGCAAGGCTTCCTCTTACTTTACCGAATGATAGCCACTTCCAGTCTTTCAACAAATCAGAGAATACAAATGACAGTGATGTTGATGGGTAGAAGTATTGATTATTGCCTTTTGCTAAGGTGGAGGTCCAGTCACTGCGACCAGTCAGGTCGAGGAACAGGAAGTTTTTGTAACCGATGTTGGCGGTTGCAAATGCAGAATTGATTTGTCTTTCGAAATACTCATCAATAGGTCCGGCTGTTTGAAGGGAATTATTAAGGTTGTAGATATCCTTGATAATAAAACCACCGTTGGTGTAACCGCCAGTAGTTGTCCATAAGCGGTGCATCAGGTTACCACCTACAGTAGCATTTAACTGGAAGTCTTCTCCGAAGTTCTTCTTTATATCTGCGGTTATCTGGTAGTTCATTTCTCTGGAAGTGCGTACCCGTTTGGTGTAAGTACCTGGCAGGTAATCCTGTGCGGTTCTTTCCTCTTCCAGTGTATTATAGTCGTCCATGAATACGCGGCCGGTGAAAGTAAGCCATTTGGTAGCGTCTATATCTACGCCGGCATATCCATACAGCCTGTTACGTCCGTCTGTTTCATAGTCCATGTAACGGTTCCAGTATGGGCCATTGCTGGAGGAAATGCCTGGGTTATCCCATGATTTTCTGTTCCAGGTGATCTGGGAACCATCATCATATTTATATCTTTTTTCTTTTTCTATATCCAGCTGACGTTGTCCATACATGGTGAACTGTAAGGTGGGATTGGGGCCGGTGAAACCGGTACCGGGGCGGCCTTTTACTCTCAGTGAAGTATAGTTGATGGAAGCCACTGCCCTTACTCCTTTTGTAACTTCGTAGTTACCATTTACAGAAAGGTTATTTCTTTTATTGGTAGCATTGGGCAGTACAAAGCTTTGATCCATATTGCCGTAAGACAAGCGGAAGGAGCCTTTGTCGTTGCTGCCAGCCATGGATATATTGTTGGTCAGTGTGAATCCCGTTTTGTAAAAGTTTTTTACATTGTCTGGATGTGCAGACCAGGTGTCTGTTTGTCCGAAGTAAGGATTGTTTTTATTTTTATCCCAAGACCAGTAAGGGCGGATTTTGCGGCCGTCCAGTTTGGGGCCCCATGATTCGTCTACTGCATATTTAGGCAGGAGGTCGTATCTGCCTTTACCGTTATTGTCATCGTAGGTGGCGCTTTGCTCATTGAGGAATCCTTCCGGGCTCTTGTTGTAATAGAGCGTATCGAAGCTGCCGGCAGTACCACCGCCGTATTCGTTCTGGTATTTTGGGAGTACTGCTACCTGATCAATCTGTGCATTGAGGCTATAAGTGACGCCAATTCCTTTTTCAGCATCCGGGCGTTTTTTGGTGGTAATAAGCATTACACCATTTGCGCCGCGGCTGCCATACAATGCGGTGGCGGCAGCGCCTTTCAGTACAGATATATTTTCAATGTCTTCCGGATTGATATCCTGCAGGGGGCTACCATAATCGTATCCACCACCGCCGTTCTGCTGGCCTGATGCGTTGGTGATGCTATTCATCATAGGAACACCATCGAGTACAAAGAATGCATTATTGTCGCCCAGAATTGATTTTACACCGCGGATGGTAATTTTGCTGGAACCACCCATGGATCCGGTGTTGGTACTTACCTGTACACCGGCAACTTTACCAGTGAGTGCGTTTACAAAGTTCACTTCTTTGGCTTCCTGTACCGCGCTACCGCTTACTTCCTGCAGGGCATAGCCAACTGAGCGGGGATTCTTTTTAATACCGAGGGCGGTTACTACCACTTCTCCCAACACTTTTTTAGTAGCATTGGAGGGCACCATGGTAATATTCAGTTCACCTCTTTTTTCGATGGGAATGGTTTGTTCACCGAAAGTAGTTGCTGTTACGAGTATTGTATCCCTGATGCCTGCCTTGATGGTATAATTTCCGGTAGGATCTGTCTGGGCATTTAATTTAGTGGTTTTATTACGGATGATAGCGCCGGGGATCGGAGTTCCTTTATCATCTTTCACTGTACCGGTGAGTGAGAATTTCCCCACTTCACTTTTTGCGGTAGCCGGATCCGGAGGGAGGATGAGTGCGGTATCCTCTTTAGGAGCGGCAGTAGTGGTTTTAGTGGAATCAGGAACTGATTTGGCGGTAGTATCTTGCTTAGGTTTGGTAGTATCCTGAGCAGGGAGCGCTTTTTGTGCGGTATCCTGTTTCGGCTTCGATGTATCTTGTTTTTGTTTGATACTTGAATCAGCTGCAGCGGGTTTAATCACTACCGGAACGGTGGTATCAGCTTGCAGTTTTGCTGTGAGATACCCTTCGGGTTTTGCGTATGCGCTGCTGGAGGTATAGCAGAAAAAGGCATAGCACAGCCCCGACCAGGCTAGTACATGGCTTCTCATTGTATAATTAAAGATTTGGTTACAAAATTTTTTGCCAGAAATCTTTTGCTGTCTATTGTTGTATTGATTGTCCATCAATATAACAATACAATCAAAAGTGCTTCTACAATGGGTTGCAGGAGCAAAAAAATTATTATTTAAGTTTTTTCCTCATTTCGTAGTGTGGAATGCCCACTTCTGTAAACTCTTCTCCACAAGATTCATAGCCTAGTTTCTGATAGAATCCCACGGCTTCTTTTCTAGCATGCATGGTTAATTCATAGAAGCCATTGTTACGTGCATATTCTTCTGCAAATACAATAATTTCTCTGCCTGCCCCTTTTCCCTGTAAAGTGGGTGATACCGCCATTTGCCTTAGCTGCACCGTGTTTTCATTGATGGGCGTAAGCATACAACAACCGACCATAGTTTCTTCAGTGTTTATTTCAGTGAATCCGGCAATAAAAATATCATTTATTTCCTGCTGCAGCTGGGCTGCTGAAAAGCTTATTCCAAGCGGTTTTCGTAGCACATCATTACGAAGGTCTACCATGGTGTGATAGTCACAACTACCGTATTCGAGTATACGAAAATCAAGCATGTTTGTTTCTTAGGTTTACGTGCCGCATTTAAGCAATTGGCTGGTGGGCTGTTTATCTGCTACAGGAGCCCACAAGTGTTTGAAAGACAAATAGCTTGCCAACAGGAGCTTAGGGGTGTTGCGAATTAAAGTAATTGACGATAAGTTGATCAATGGACTTCACCTGCAACATGTCGTCATTTATGGTGAGCGCGTTGGGGTGCGTATCTGTGCAAATCACTTTTTTAATCAGGCCACTTTGTTTGATTTTTTCGAAGCCATTGCCTGCGAAGATGCCATGGGTGGTTATTACACAGATCTCTGCGGCGCCGGCATCATGATAAGATGCTGCCGCGTGGATGAGTGAGCCTCCGGTACGGATCATGTCGTCGTAAATGATGACGGTTTTATCTTTTACGTCGGCGCTGATAGCGGTAATAGCTGTTTCATCGCCAGAGATACGGCGTTTAAATACGAAGGCAGCGGGAACATGCAGGTCGTTCGCGAGGGATTCTACCCATTTAGCTCTGCCAGCATCGGTGCTGGCGAGCACAAAAGGCTTTCCGGCAGCGAGTTCCATGGCAGCATCCTTTACAAAGTCTTTTGCATATAAATGAACCGGGCGCACATCGTTTTCGAAATACCAGGTGATGCCATCCACATGAAGGTCGATCATCACAATCCTATTGCCTCGTGAGGTATTAGGGAGAGAAGAAAACAGCACTGCGCGTGTTTTGGCTTTCACAATTTCTCCATATTTCACCGCGCGTTCCATGGTGGAATATCCGAAAAAAGGAATGATGATAGTGAGAGAATAAGCCCCCAGCTGTATACAACCGCTGGCAAGGTCATATAATTCGAGTGTTGCTTTATCGTCTATAGTCCCTCCTATCAGGATCACTTCTTTGTTGCTTACATTGCTCAATATGCGATGATAATGTTCCCCATCTGGAAAATCACGTATCTCTAATTCCCCACTTTCCCAGGTAGTACCTGTGATTGACAGTATCCTATTTTTTAAATACTGGTAATGCTGTGTAGCAAAAATGATCTTCTGTGGCATGACTTTTACAGGATATATCTGAGATAATCGTAAAAATAAGTGATTAGGGGGATATTTATAATGTTGATAATTAATATTTTTGCACACGAGCACTGTCATTTCCCCTGTTTTTTAACTTTTCATTTGCGGGTGGAACATTAAATTTGAAGGATTACTATATTCATGATTCGTTTTACAGCATATATCGGAGCACTGTTTTTTTTCTTTTTCATTAGCCTGCAGGTTACAGTCGCACAGGTGCGGTTGTCTGGAATGGTAGCGGATCAGGAGACCAAAACGGGATTACCTTTTGTTTCAATTGTCAACAAGAGGACTATGACGGGAACACTCAGCAATGAAAGTGGCCGTTTTTATATAGAGGCTATTCCAGGGGATACGCTTGAATTTTCCATGTTGAGTTATGCACCAAAGCTGGTCATCGCTCCTATGTTATCTTCTTCACAAGAAGTATATCTGCAGAAACGGATGTTTGAATTGCAGGGTGTAAACGTACGTGGAAAGAATTATCATAATGACTCTATGGCCTTACGTGATGAATACGGACGGTATTTTAATTATCATAAGCCTGGGGCAATGGATGTGCTGAAAACCTTACCAGCTAATCCTATCACAGCATTAACTTATCTTGTTCCCAGTAAAGTACGCAAGCGGAAAGAGCAGTTTCACGAGCAATTGCTTTATTGGGAGAAAGAGAAATTTATTGACTACCGGTATTCACCGGAGTTGGTAGGAAAAATGACCAAGCTGCAAAGTCCCGAGTTGGATTCTTTTATGTATAAATACCGGCCGGGGTATCAGTTTTTGAATAGTGCCTCGGACTATGATCTGATGTTATATATCAAGCAATCATTTGAAACTTACCAGAAACAGCAACTAGAAAAGAAAGAACCATAAAAAGAAGTACGCCAGGTGATTTTCACCTGGCGTACTTCTTTTCAAGCGGTATATATCTCCTGTAGACATGTAATTATTTATATATTTGCCTCGTATTACTTTGGCTGAGCAGTTGACCCAACATAGTAAGTATCATTAAAAGATCCTATACCAACAAGCTGTTTATTCTATGAAATTTTTATTCCGCCTGGTGCTGCTTTGTTTATTAAGCAGCATTTCCTATGCACAGACCGTATACCAGATCCGCGCAGACAGTGTTCGTATTTACAGTGGCTGCGATACTGCAGAACTGATTATTGAAAATCATACACAAGATACCTTGGGCTTCCTCTTTAATAAAGGCAAAGGGCGCACAGAATTTAGAAAAGTGAGAATGAAAATGCTTGGGAATTCACTGGCGATTGTAGGGCAGGACACCATTCAGTTAGGGACGTTGGTGAGAACAGCGGTGGATACACTTTACAAGTCTAATGATACATTGTATTACAGAAAGATGGATGGGAATATAGTGGGTGTGAAATTAAATTATGTGCAAGCTCAGGGAGCTAATCCGCAAGCTATCAGTTTTAATATTTCTGGTTCAGGAAGAGCTCAAACCATAGCGACAGGAGCTCCCATTGGCGGACAAGACCTTGTGTTATATAAACCCTCTAATCTGACTTCTGATACGACCGTTAAGAGATGGGTATTTTATAAATCCGGTGCTGAGAGTGGAGGAAATTCCGGTAGCAACCTGGTGATATCAAGATATGATGATAATGGTGTATTCCTGGGGAATCCATTACAGATCGCAAGGGTAAATGGAGATGTAGTATTTGCAGCAACGCCTAAAGTAGGTGGCGTGCCGCTTTGGATCCAATCAAACCATCCGGCAGGAAATGCAATGACCGCCAGTTTTTCGGGAGCCAACGTATTGGATACATTGATAACAAATCAAGGGGGACACGTAACGAGTGTAAAAACAAGAATATTAAAAGCCGGAGATATCGGAGCTGCATCTGCAAGTGGTGGTAGTGGCTATATACAGAATCAGTACGACTCCATCCAGATTGCTAATTTTAATATTGATGGGGTAGGAAGGGCAGTAAAAGGATTTGTGTCAAATGCCGGACAAAATATACAGCATTATACTTTACGGGTAAATAATAATACCAGATGGAACCTCGGTTTAGTAAATGGGGAAAGTGGCCAGGCAAATGCAGGTTCTGATTTTGTACTATGGAGATACAATGATGCAGGAAGCCTCATTGCCCCGGCATTAAGTATAAGCAGAGCTACTGGCATTGCAGATATGCCATCGGGATTTATAGCAGCCAGTGGATCGAAGATACGTGGTACCGGAACCGGGATTGCTAACTTCTCCTACCTCCGCTTTACAGAGTCGGATGGAGTAACATCCGCAGGATATATAGGGAAGGGTGGATCGGGAAGTAATGACCTGGTTTTTCTTAGTGATAAAGGGAGTGTAAGGCTTTCTGCAAACGGCTCAGGGAACCCTCAGTTTGAGATCAGGGATAGTTTGGCTGTGTTAACCAATGGGATGTTAGTTCTTTCAAATGGGACCTCTAATAATTTAGTTTATGCAGGCTTTGGTGTGGGCGCTCCAACTTTTAATACCAGAAGTGCAGGAACGAAAATAACGTTTTATACGAGTGTAAATTCTACTAATGCAGACTATGCAATAGGATTGGAATCAGGGCATGCCTGGTTGTCTGTGCCGCAAAAGATTAGTACTACCGGGTGGAAGTTTTATGGAGGGACGACACAGGTAGGCCGGATTGATGGTAATGGAGGAGCCGACTGGGAGGGCATGAGTAGATTTAAAGGTGATTATTCGAGTGGTACAGGACCTGCTACAGAAGTTGGTTTTTCTTCAGGCCAGGCCCAGTTAAGGGGGTATGACAGAACGACTAATGCGTATACTACCATTAGTCTTACAGGGGGAAGTTTATCTAATCCAAAAACGGTTTCTATTGATGGAACCGGATATAGACTGAATATGCTTCCCAATGCAGTGGCATTGGGAACTGATGCGAATGGGTATTTAGTAAGTAAAATGCCTTTGTTATCGGATATTCTGGGTGCTGGTAATCAGACGGGTAATAATTCAATCACTTTTAATAGAACGTTATCATGGTCAAACCAGTTGATGGATTTGCAGCAGGGATATGGTTTGTATAGTGATAATGTGAATGGGATAGATAACCGGGAAGGTGTGAGATTGTGGATTGATTCACCTGAGAATGGTGACATCGTTTTGGGACCTCGTACGCTTATTAAGTTTAGCAGAATATTACGAATAAAAGCAAAGGATATAAAATTAGAAGGTGGTGATTCCAAATTCTTTAATTACAGCGCACTGGCTACTGATTTGAATGGATATATTGTTGATGGTTCCGCGAACTTTATCAAAAACAATACTTCTGCGCAAACTGCTAATTTTAATATATCTGGTACTGGTGTGATTGGCGGAAATCTTACTGTAGGAGGTAATGAAATAGTAACTGGAAGCGTAACTTCTACCGGCTTCTATCAATCTTCTTTACGCGCATTAAAAATGAATATAAAAACCTGTGAATTAAATGCTACCCGCATAATAGATAGTCTGAAAATCCGTGAGTTCGAATACAAAAAAGACCCAGGGAAAAAAGTAGTGGGTATCATTGCCGATGATGAACCATCCATCGTTTCGGGTGAGAAACATGATCATCTGGACATGATGAATGCAGTGGGGCTATTGTTGAAAAGTGTACAGGAACTGAATGCCAGAGTAGAAAAACTGGAACAACAAATTAATAAAGAACACGCATCCAAATAAATATTTGAATGTCTGATGACAGTGTGCTGTATAATAATTGGACGGCTGGAAAAATCATTGGATATGACGCTTGTAGAGTTGCTGATATTCCGGCGTTGTCTGATTATAATGGATTTGTTTTACATAGTGCCACCAGTAATATTATTCGAAAGATGCTATTGCCTGTTTTTGCGCCGGCAATGAGAAATAATGCTGCTGTTTAAGATAGTCTGCCAATCCTTTATCGGTTACAAGTAAACCTTCCAAAACGGCTTCTGCTGGCCAAATGAGCGGGTTCTTTGGTGCATGTTTGTAGTAGAGGGGATCATAAGTATTGGCGATATAAGCCGCAATTTTTCTTTTTTCGTTAAGAGAGAAGCACTGGAATGGATTTACATACAATTGTTTTCATATCAGAGAACTGGATACTGTTTGCTATTTGCGCAATAGCAAACAGTATATTGAAAGTGTCCCATTCAAAATTCAACGTTGTTAGTAATGGTTTCAGGCTGTAGGTACTGATATCCAGCTTCAATTCTCCAGTTCCATCAAAGCTCACTATTCCCAGGTCTTTGATATGGTAAATCCTGTTAGCAGGGTTGCTCTGCAGCAGATGAAGATTTACTTTTTCATTTGCTACGGTAGGGCAGTTAATAATGATCCTGATATTTTCTTTCCATCCAGCGGCGAATGGGGCCCATATAATTGGTCCATCCAGTGCTTCATACTAGGGCATTCGTGTTTGCGCTGATAGCGTATAATGTTTGCCTACTATCCAGCTGGTGATACCATTTACTACTTTGATTTGCAGTAGTTCATTGTTTTTGACTTCCAGTTGCCATTGGCCATGCTCCGTAATCGCTTTTTGTGCACTATTCCCGTTCGGCAGGTAACTTAAACGGTTCAATAAGGTATTTCCCGGGGATGGTAAAATGGGTATCGCCATCTTTATACTGTACAATATATTTCAGCGGATGGGTAAGTGCAGGATTCACCTGCGGGTTAACAGTGAGTGGGTAACAATTCTTAAAAACGGTGTTAACAATGGATGATAAGGCCAGCTGCTCGTATGACTGCATGTGTGGATTGCCGGAAAGAAGAATGGTAGGGCTGTTTCCCCGAAGGGTACAACTGCCGGTGGTTCCATTCTTTTCTTTACCGGAACTCACACTGGTAATGATGCCATTAAATAATAAAGGTTTGAAATTTAGCGTAGGCTCAATTGCCTGGATGCAAATGTTGATTTCCTTTCCCAGGAATGATTTGCCGGCGATCAGCGGATTGGGACCATGACGGGATAGCCAGTCATATCCAATACCCAGTTCAAATTCATGATGCCCTTTCATGGATTGTTTCAGGTGAAGAAACTGGAATTGTCCGAATTGATGCTCTCCTATAGATACAGTTGTTGTATATAAAGTCATAATTAAAATGAATTAAAAATGATTGAGGATATGCTTGGGATAGGCAATTTTATTTGGGTACAAAACAATAAATCGAAATTATGGAATTAATTTTAATTGATAAAAAAATAATTAAGAATCCTACCTAAAAAATATTCTAATATTCATTTTTGTAAAAAAAATAAAATTATGAGAATGTTGTGAAAGCGTTTGCCAGTTTATCTTGTGAGGTATCACCTGTGTGCTGAATGGAGATTTTAAATTCCACAAAAAAAAGGCTTTAAGAACACATGTTCCTAAAGCCCAACTTCTAACTATATCAATCAACAAACTTATTTTATCGTCAAATTTTTCCAATCTCCGGCAGAACCATTTCCTACCCAATATCCAATCATTCCATTTTTTTGTGTGCTGAGCTGGGATACTGTTAAACATCTCTGCCCGTTCACATATACGGATACCTCTGGAGAAGATACGATAATTTTTACATGAAACCATTTATTGGGATCAGTGGTAGCATCTATTTCACTTTCGTATTTACCAGGATAATCCTGCCTGAGTGCTGGCCAGTCGTGTAGCGGTAGTGAGATGTACTGCACAGAATGCCCTCTCCTGCCAGCTTCCGGTACCTGGAAATTAAAAGGTCTGAAATATACGGCGTCATAGGTGGAATCATTCAGGCCGTGAAAAGCAATGCCGACAAAGCTTTGCTGTAATTTATTCTTTCCTTTTACATCAAATTCTATTGTGCCATTGGCGAAATCCTTATTGTTAATCCACGCAATGCCCGCACCGGGGGCTTCATTCATGTGGATAGTGGAGGAGTCCCTGATCATCCCACGGTTTACCACGCGCAGCTCCTGTGCGGTAGCCATGGAGGCCAGGAATGAAAGAAAAGTAAGGGTAATGGAAAGGCGACGTAACATAATAGATAATGTTTATGCAGATAGCATTTACAAAACCATGCCGGAGAGATTATATTTGATAAACACCAATTAGTACATGATATATTATTTTATGTGTTCGGTAGTAGTACATGCTCCTGTCCATGCCCGCACATTATTACGGATCAAGTTGAAAATTTGGGGATAGTGTAAATTTTAAGCATAAATTTTATAGTGGATTAAGAACCCCCATCGTTATAGTCAGCATTACCTTTTCATTATGTAGATTCCGCCCAGGCTATGCTTAGCACCCGCTAAGTACCTATAGAAGCAGTGCAGGAGAGGTGGACTTGATGCGGGGATGACGTTCGGATGTATAACAGGGATGAAATTGAATCAGCAGACGAATGGAGGTCAGAACAGGCCATAGTAGGGCCGCTTCAGTGCCAGGCTGTAGCTGTGGAAAGAGGTATATTATTTAAAGGAAGCAGGTATAAAGCGTTTATTCATCAAAATATCTCCGGGGGCAAGGACAGCTTTATTCCAGTTGAATGATAGCTGGATATGCGTGTGTATAGATAAGTTTGGGAAGCAATTTCGTCCGCTTTGGGTAAGTACGTCTATGAGCATATTTGGGTATCTGTGGCGCTGCCACCGCAATGATATCGGCAGCCATGTATTGTCTGCTGTTGGATGGGCCGTCTTTGTATAGGGCTCTTACCTGGAAAACCACTAGCAGTGAACCCTTCCCGGGTACCTCCAGCGAAACATTTGTTTCCTGGAAAGTAGTATCGGGTTCTATCATGAGCGTAGCCGTTTCGCTGCCCGTTACCCGACGTGATATAAAATCAATACGCGTTGCGATCACTTTTACTTCCAGGGCAGTAATATCTTTATACCCGGCAATGGTTTGTGCGGGAATATTTAATATCCCGTTACTCAAAAGCCGGGGAGCCACCGGAAAGAAACGATCTACTCCGGTATGCTGATTGAAGCGGAAGCCTGTCAGGGCCTCGTGATGATCGCCAGCAGCAATGAGCAGCCTGTTGAGCCGATTGATGTGGCCGCCATCACAATGGACGTCCAGGTGGGAGTAGAAAGCATGCCGGATAAAAGCGCCTTTCCTGCTGGCGATGCCGAAGCGCCGGGATGCGCGGCGGGTAGCGGCCGTTTGCTGCACGCTTTCAGGCATGGAGCGCAGGAAGTAGTTGCCATTGCGTTTATACCCAATGAGAGGGCCGAGTTTTCCCGTAAAGGGAAGGATAGACATTTGTTTTGCCATGAGAGATAATTTTGATTACTATAAATATAAGATAATCCGGGGAACCAGTTTTCGGGGCAGATGGAAGATTAGCTAAAGGGAGTGTATTGGGTATTGTTTAATATTCAAGGATAGTTCGATGGGGATTTGAGAATGACAAATGCTAGTGAATATTGAGAAAGATATTCCCCCGTTTCCAACCGGATGCGTTATTACCGCGTCTGTTGGGTTAAACAAAGAAGGGAATCATGCTACTGCATGGTTCCCTTCTTTGTTTAAAGGTCCATAAGGATTACTTATTGGAGCAATGCGCCATTCAGTCGCCCTAATTCGGTTTCGGCCAATTTGGTATTATATCGTGCCTGAATAAGCCTGTAATAGGAATCTTCCAGACTCTGTTGAGCTATTTTTACTTCGAGTATAGTGGATACACCCTGTTTAAATCGTTCCAGTGCCACCATCGCATTTTCTCTTGCCAGGTCATTGGTTTCTTCTTCCAGTGATGCCTGTTTCTTATAGTATTCGTAATCCTTGAAGGCATTATTCAGAGATAGATCGACCTGTGATTTTACATTATCCAAAGTGATGTTTTGAAAATCAAAGTCTATCCTGGCATTCTGCACCTGCCTTTTTACATTGAAGCCGTTAAAGATAGGTATAGCAGCGGTTAAGCCGTAGTTAACAACACCGTTGCGGCTAAAGCGCGGACTGAAGGCATTAGAGGCCGCATTGGATGTATTACGGGTGTAGTTATAAGCAGAATTAAAGGATATTACCGGGAAATAATCGGCGCGGCGTTCTTTAATAGTGAGTGCTGATACATTTACATTCTGCTGCTGCACTTTAATGGCGGTATTATTATTTGCAATATTCTGCTGTAGCACAGCAAATGAAATACCGGCATTCAGGGGAATAGAGTCCACTACGTCATAGCCAATAGCGCCTGCAGGTACTGCCATCAGCTGATTGAGCAATCCTTTGCTTTGCTCTATCAGCGTTTGCTGGCGGATGTATAAAGCCTTTTGCGCATTAAGATCTACTTTGGATTGCAGCAGATCTGTTTTGGGGGCAAGCCCTGTACTGAATTTGGCATCTGATAATTTCACCCGTTCTTCAGAGATAGACATCTGTTCAGATAATGCTTTCAGTTGTTGCTTTTGTTGTACAATGTTATAATAACCACCAATGATGGTGGCAATGGAATTTTGTAGCTGGTCTTTCATGGCCAGCTCTCCGAGATTACGGATAGATTCCAGTTTATTACGCGTTGCAAACATTTTGAGACCGTCAAACAGTGTCCAGTTAAGGTTTACACTGCCGTTGATGTTATTGCCTTTAATGCCACTTGTATCTCGTGTGGTACCATTTACAAACTCCTGTTTGGTGGCTGTATTATTCCAGGTGGTACTTGCTGTAGCATTCAGACGAGGAATAAAAGCAAAATTCGCATAGGCGTAGTCGTTAGCAGAAAGTTCTGCCGTATTTCTTGCCAAACGAATGTCGTAGTTATTTTTCAGCGCTACATCTATTGCCTGTTCCAGTGTAAGTACCTTCTGCTGCGCATGTAATGCGCCGGTACCTGCCAGTAACATCAGTAATAATAAACAACGCATCTTTATATATTTCATCATAAATACTTAAGCTTAATCATTCAATTCAGTTGTACTCAGGCATGAGCAGATGTTACCTGTGCTGCTGCATCATCTTCCAGTTCTTCCTCATCATGATGAGAAAGATTACCTCTGCGGGAAAGGAAGGTATACATTGCCGGAATTACATATAGCGTTAATACCAGCGAGAACACAATACCGCCCACAATAACAATACCCAGCGGAATACGGCTGGTAGCAGCGGCTCCCAGCGACATGGCAATCGGCAATGCTCCCAGTGCCATGGCCAGACTCGTCATCAGGATAGGACGGAGACGCATAGAAGAGGCGTTTATCACCGCGTCTGCTTTTTGCATACCGCTATCACGCTGATGGTTGGCAAATTCCACAATCAGGATACCATTTTTTGTTACCAGCCCTATCAACATAATTACACCGATCTGAGAGAATATATTCCAGGTTTGATTAAACAGCCATAATGATAACAGTGCTCCGGCAAATGCCAGTGGTACGGTGAGCATAATGATCAGCGGATCTATCCAGCTTTCAAACTGCGCTGCCAGTACCAGGTAAATGAGTACCAGTGCCAGCCCTAATGCAAACATCGTATTGGAACCACTTTCTGCATAGTCACGTGAAGATCCCGATAGCGCAGTGTTAAAGGAATCATTGAGCACCTGTTCTTTTTGTAGTTTATCATAAATCCGGTACATCTCTTTAATACCATCACCAATGGTTTTGCCTGGTGCAAGACCAGCAGAAACGGTAGCCGATTTGTAACGGTTAAAATGATAAATAATCGGAGGACTGGTTTCTTCTTCAATACTTACCACGTTATCCAGTTGTATTGCTTCGCCGCGGGAGTTGCGTACATACAGGTTCTGCAGATCCATTGGATCATCGCGGTCAGCCCGGAATACCTGTCCCATTACCTGGTATTGTTTACCATTCCTGATAAAGTAGCCATAGCGAAGGTTACTCAATGCCAGCTGCAAAGTTTGTGAAATATCCTGTACTGAAACGCCCAACTGGGTGGCTTTATCGCGGTTAATGTGAATGCGCAGTTCTGGTTTGTTGAATTTCAGATCCACATCGGTGCCCTGGAAAACAGTGCTGTTGCCTACTTCTTCCATGAACTTTGGGAGTACGGCTGTTAACGTATCAAAGTTGATATGTTCCAGTACAAATGAAACCGGCAAACCACTACGCCGTCCTACCTGGATGGTTTGTGACTCAATGGCAAATACCTTTCCTTCCGGGAACCGGTTCATGTTGCGGTTTACCATGTTCACAATATCTTTCTGGGAGCGCTTGCGGTCATGTGGTTCGGTGAGCATGACGTTTGCAAAGGCGGTATTTACGGCCCCGGAAGCGCTGAATCCGGGAGATGTAACGCTGAGCACAATTTTCTTTTCCGGGATGGAGTCAATCATGAACTTGGTCAGCTTATCCACATATTTATCCATGTAGTCGTAGGCTGTTCCTTCCGGTGTAGTAATAGATAAACGGAAGGTGCTTCTATCTTCCAGCGGCGCTAATTCAGATTGTAATGTTTTAAACAGGAAATAGATCATCACCAGGCATCCGGTAATGATTAATCCGGCTACCCAACGGAAACGCATAAACGATTCCAGTGAACTTTTATAGCCGTCTTCCATCCAGCGGAAGAAAGGTTCCGTTTTAGTATAGAACCAGGAGTGGGTATGTGTTTTACGTCCCAGTTTAACGTTTAATACCGGCGTTAACGTGAGGGATACAAAAGCAGAGATGATTACCGCACCGGCTACTACTATACCAAACTCCCTGAACAATTGTCCTACGAAGCCTTGTAAGAAGATGATGGGTAAGAACACAAAAGCCAGGGTAATAGATGTAGCAATTACCGCGAAGAATATTTCTTCTGACCCTTCCCGGGCAGCCCGCATTCGTGGTATGCCGGCTTCTATCTTCTTATAAATATTTTCCGTTACCACAATACCATCATCCACTACGAGTCCGGTAGCCAGTACAATGGCGAGCAGGGTGAGGATGTTAATGGTAAAGCCACAGGCATACATGATAAAGAAGGCGCCTATCAGGGATACGGGGATATCTATTAAAGGGCGTAATGCCATCAGCCAGTCACGGAAGAAAAGGTATACGATAATGATTACCAGTACCAGCGCCACAATGAGGGTTTCCTCTACTTCATCAATAGATTGTTTGATGAATTTGGTATTATCCATGGCAATATTCACGGAGTAATCCTCCGGAATATCTTTTTTCAGCTGATTGAATCGTTTATAGAATTCGTCCGCAATAGCTACGTAGTTGGAGCCAGGTTGAGGTATCATGGCCAGTGCAATCATCGGGTTGCCAGACTCTTTCAGCATGGTTTCTTCATTTTCGGGTCCAAGCACTGCCTGACCGATGTCGCGGATCCGTATTTCGCTGCCGTTTACATTTTTTATAATAAGGCCATTGAAATCCTCTTCAGATACTAACCTGCCAAAGGTCCGCACGGTGAAGTCGGTAGCATTACCGGCTATTTTTCCTGAGGGGAGTTCCACGTTTTCGCGTACCAGTGCGGCCTGTACATCGCCGGGGGTAAGGCTATAGGAAGATAATTTGGCGGGATCCATCCAGATACGCATGGCGTATCGTTTTTCTCCCCATATCTGTATGGCGCTTACGCCGGGAATGGTTTGCAGTTTCTCGAGGAGCACGTTGGTGCCGTATTCGGTTACTTCCAGTTGATTGCGGGTATTGCTCTGTACCGTCATGGAGATGATAGCATCGGAGTTGGCGTCCTGCTTGGAAACGACTGGCGGTGCATCAATATCGGGTGGTAAGCTGCGCAATGCCTGTGAAACTTTATCGCGCACATCGTTGGTAGCGCCTTCCAGGTCTTGTCCCAGTTCAAATTCTACGGTGATGTTACTGCTACCCTGGCTGCTGCTGGAGGATATATTTTTAATCCCCGCAATACCATTGATCTGTTTTTCCAGTGGTTCGGTGATTTGTGTTTCGATGATATCGGAGTTGGCACCGGCATAGGAGGTGCGTACATTCACGATAGGTGGGTCAATGGCCGGGAAATCTCTTACCCCCAGAAAAGTAAAGCCCACCAGGCCGAATATCACGATAATGATATTCATCACGATAGCAAATACGGGGCGTTTGAGTGATAACGAAGGTAAACTCATGGTAAATATTTTTGGAATTACGAATTAGGAATTACGAATTACGGATTTGTGGGGAGATGGCAGAAGATGATCTGTCCTGATCTCCCCACAAATCCGTAATTCGTAATTCCTAATTCGTAATTTTTCATTATTGTATCTTATTATACTTCAGCGGCATGCCGGGCTTCAGCTGGAGGATACCTGTAGTAATAACGGTATCGCCGGGTTGTAGTCCGGTGGTGATTTGTACGCTGCTCTCTGTACGCAGGCCGGTTTCTACTACTACAAATTTGGCTTTTCCGCTATCTGCAATGATCACTTTCTTATCGCGGGTGCCTGGGATAACCGCCTGTGAGGGGATCATCATGGCTTCCGGCATATCTTTTAATACAATTTTTACTTTAGCGAAGGATCCCGGGAACAGTATACCATTGTTATTAGGAACGATGGCGCGGAGTTTTACGGTACGGGTGGTCAGGTCTATTTTGGGGTCAATGGCATAAATGCTGCCTTTATATTCTTTATTATCTCCGGCCACATAAAAATTTACCTGGTCTCCGTTTTTGATGGTGTTGCGGTATTTTTCTGCAACGGAGAAGTCCATTTTCAGGGGATCTATTTGTTGGAGGGTAGTAATAATGGTGGCAGAAGAAACGATGGCGCCTTCGCTGACGTTACGCAAACCGAGTTTCCCGCTGAAGGGAGCCCGCAGTTCTGTTTTCTGTAGCTGGGTTTGGGTATAATCCATATCTGCTCCGTAGGCGCTTACCTGGTTACGGGTTACATCTACATCCTGTTGGCTGATTCCATTTATTTTAAGCAGGTTTTCCTGGCGTTCCAGGGTTGTTTTGGACAATTGCTGCTGTAATTTGAGTTTTTGAAGCTGGGCTTTGAGGTCTTCATCGTAGAGTTTTACGAGGAGATCTCCTCTTTTAACGGAGGTGCCTTCTTTAAAGTAAAGATGTATGATACGGCCGTTGATTTCTGGTTTCACTTCTACTTCTTCATTGCTTTGCAAGGTGCCGCTTGCTTCAATAGATTGATCGAGTCGGGATGTTTTCACTACCCAGGCGTCTGTCAGGAGGGTTTTGGCACTGCCTCCTTTGGCAGCAGCGGCTGCACCGGGTTCTCCGGCAGACTTGTTGCCGGCTATTTTCTTATAAACGAGGAAGATGACGATACCGGCAGCGGCCAATATTACTATTGAGCGAACGGTCTTTTTGGTGATGGCCATATCTTTTTATATGTGTTTTTATAGCTGTTAGTCCCTGGCTGTTAGTGTTTAGCAAAAAAAAGGTAGCGAATACAGTACCTGGAAGCAGGATACAGGGTAAAGTATAGCTACTTATGTCATAAGCCGGACAAATTTAAGCATTGAGGGGGCTGAAAGCTCCGGGCGACTGTTAAATAGCGTTAATGCTTTAGATAAGTGGCGATATAGCCGGTTGAATGGATATATTTTCAGATTTATATATTTTGGATTTGAGAGATTGGCGTATTTGTCCCGAAAAAGGCGACTTTTGTGGTAAAATATGCAAATCTGTAAACCTGCCAGGATCAAAAATATATAAATTCTTTTATTAACAAAGCAATGAATATGTTTACTGTACTGGGTTTGGTGGGATTGGTCCTATTGGGGCGCCTTTAAAATTCGGGCTATCTGTTGGCAATTCAATAAAAATTATATTTTTGCAGTCAAGTTTTAAACCAAAAACACTTAAAATTATGTCAGACATTGCATCAAGAGTTAAAAAGATCATCATTGACAAATTGGGCGTTGACGAAGCCGAGGTAACTCCTGAAGCCAGCTTCACCAATGACTTAGGCGCTGACTCTTTGGATACGGTAGAACTGATTATGGAATTCGAAAAAGAATTCAACATCTCCATTCCTGACGAACAAGCTGAAACTATTACTACTGTTGGCCAGGCAGTTGCTTACCTGGAAGAACATGTAAAATAATCCTCCTAATCAGAATTGTTTTAATGCAACCAAGACGAGTTGTCGTTACAGGTTTAGGCGCTCTTACACCGCTCGGCAATTCCGTAGCTGATTTTTGGCACGGATTGACGAACGGTGTATCCGGCGCGGATTTTATCAAGCAATTTGATGCTTCCAAGTTTAAAACTCGTTTTGCTTGTGAACTGAAAAATTTTGATCCTGCTAACTACCTGGACAAAAAGGAGGCCCGTAAGATGGACCCCTTTACACAAACGGCTGTAATTGCCGCAGATCAGGCGATACTAGACGCCAATATCAATAAAGACAAGATCAATGCTGATCGTGTTGGAGTGATATGGGGCACTGGTGTTGGAGGTATGATCAATTTCAGTCATGAACTGAGAGAGTTCCATACCGGGGATGGTACGCCCCGTTTCAGCCCTTTTCTAATTCCGAGGCTTATTCTTGATATTGCGGCCGGGTATATTTCTATCCGCCATGGTTTCAGGGGGCCTAATTTTTCTGTGGTATCCGCCTGTGCATCTGCAACCAATGCAATTATAGAGGCGATGTACAGTATCCGCTATGGTAAAACCGATATGGTAATTACCGGTGGGTCAGAAAATGTAATCAATGAGCCTTGTGTTGGCGGGTTTAACGCCATGAAGGCCTTGTCGGAAAGGAATGATGATCCTAAAACTGCTTCCCGACCCTTTGACCTTGACCGTGATGGTTTTGTGATGGGAGAAGGAGCTGGTGCCCTTGTACTGGAGTCATTAGAACATGCCCAGGAAAGAGGTGCCAGGATATATGCAGAGCTAGCCGGTGGCGGCGCTACCGCAGATGCGTATCACATCACAGCCCCACATCCGGAAGGATTAGGTGCTTTAAATGTAATGCGGAATGCTTTGGCAGATGCCGGAATGCAGGCCAGCGAAATCGATTATATCAACGTTCACGGTACTTCCACTCCGTTGGGAGATATTGCCGAAGTAAAAGCCATTCAGGGAGTTTTTGGAGAGCATGCTTACAAAATGAACATCAGCTCTACCAAATCCATGACAGGTCACTTACTCGGGGCAGCCGGTGCCGTTGAATCTATAGCCGTAATTATGTCTATCCTCGATGGCATAGTTCCTCCTACGATCAACCATTTTACTGACGACCCGCAGTTAGACCCGAACCTGAATTTTACTTTTAATATTGCACAAAAGAGAGAAGTAAGCGCTGCATTATCCAATACCTTTGGTTTTGGGGGACATAATGCCTCCGTTATTTTCAAAAAATTCGTTCCTTGATCTTGATTGTGTGAATTTACTGCCAGGTTTTTTATATCGACTTGTTTCCAAAAAACGGCACTTATATAAAGAGCTGCACAACCTGCTGGGATTTCCGCCAGGTAACTTTGCCCTTTATGAAGTGGCCCTAAGCCATCGTTCCAGTAAAGAAAAATTCCTGGAAAGCAACGAAAGGCTGGAATACCTCGGTGACGCCATTCTCGGCGCCATTGTGGGAGATTATCTCTTTAAAAAGTATCCCTATAAAACAGAAGGATATTTAACAGAGATGCGCTCCAAGATCGTTAACCGGCAACAGTTAAATGATATCGCTATCAAGATGGGGTTGCGCAAGCTTACTATCTACGATAAATACAACAGCTTTCTCAAGATCAGCCAGATATTCGGTAACACCCTGGAAGCCCTCGTTGGCGCCGTTTACCTGGACCGCGGTTACAATAAAACCCAACAGTTCGTTCATAAGCGCATTATTATGCCTTATATCGATATGGAACTGCTGGAAACCGTGGAAATGAACCACAAAAACAAACTATACGGCTGGGCCAATAAAAATGGCAAAACGTTGGAATTCGAATTACTCGAAGAACAAATGGATAATGGCCGGCGCATCTTTACTGTAGGTGCTGTAGTAGATGGAGAACTGATCTGTAGTGGCAAAGCCTTCAATAAAAAAGACGCCAGCCAGATTGCTGCCCAACAGGCCATTATACAACTGGGGCTGGGGGACTAAAAAAAGCCGTCAGCTATTCGCTTCCGGCTATAAGCTATCTTGAGTAAATTTGATATAGGACTTCCCAGGAAATGACCTTATTATACCCCTACTTCTTCACCGGGTGCCTTAATATTGTTTTTAGCTTTTCAGGTGCCGTTTTTCTGAAATCAGACAAGTAAACTTCATGATGCCGCCCATTCATCTGCAAACCCTGCTGATGCATAAAGTCGTCCATTTTCTTCAGTGATACTGGTTCTTCACTAAAAGGTCCTGTATGCAGCATTTGCACGCACAAGCCTTCTTCCATGTGTTTAAAATCTACCTGGCGGATATAAGTCGATTTCTTTTTCTTCTCTGCTGCCAATACTGATTCAGAAAATTGCTGGCGGGTGATTTCGTCCGGCAGTCGGATAGCCAGTTCATAATTCCATTGATCCCGTGGTACCTGCAATGGGTCTGCAGTGTGGTCATCTACCCACCAGAAGCCTTCCAGTTTGCTGACGGTAAAATCCAATCCCTTTTGTTTGCTGTTGAATTTGATGCCGTAAGCTACCGCATACAAAGCTGCGGTAACTTCTCCAAATACGGCACTGTTGGGATCTCCCTTGCCCATTATAGTAACAAAAAGTCCTTTTTCTATAGTAACCAGTTCGGGTGCATTCACAGCTGTATAATAGCGTTTGAATGCTTTCGTTAAATCCAGTTTATTCATGTTTGTTAGTGTTAGCTGTATATCAAAAACAAATGTGATCAGGAGCAACCATCCCAGGTTGATATAAGTTTTCATTTGTGAAAGGTTGAATTCACTTTGTTAGTGGCAAATAATGGGTGCAGGCGCCCGTTCCTGCACCCATTACCAGACTATATTATTCCAATCTGCACGTTGGTGATATTTTGCTCCGGATGCTCAAAGTTGTATTGCAGGTATTGTTCCCGGGTATAACCATTCATCTGTAAGCCCAGCATTTCCATGCCGGTAAATAGTTTACCATAGGTGTTGGCTAACAGGTCCCAGGAGCCATGGTGTTGCATACCTACACATTTGAAAGGCGGCAGTGTTTCACATTGCCATGGAGCTGCAACCGTTTTTACTTCGGTCACCGGCAAACCAATATCCAGGGTGAACACGGTATCTGGTTGTCCATCGAAGCCATGATAATGCCATTGCGGACTGCCGCATATTTCCAGACCGGCTTCCACTGCTTGCTGATATACCACTTTGATGGCGGAACGCACCAGCTCCAGCATACCGGCATAGTTAATCTCGTAGCGGCGATAGAAGAAATGAAACGGTTGTGTAGCGCCCATCTCGGTATCAGTACTACTGGCATCAAAGAAGCCAAACCAAAACTTCAGTTTTTCGTTTTGCAGTAGATCAAAATGTTGAAAGATGGCTTTGGTAAATGGTACCATAGCAGTGCCGGCAGCGGTAATGATATGCGGAGCCGTTACAGCCGGACTGTTTTCATAGAAGTCCGCGCCTTTATAAGCGGGTGCCAGTTGCTTGAGTACTTCAGCATGGTTGCTGGTATGGGGGATATTATCCAGGAAACCGTGTTGGGCCAGTAATACGGTGGCACCACAAATGGCGGCTATCGTTTTTTGTTTTTCAAGTAATTGCTGAACAAGTGGAAGCACCTCTGTATTAGCGCCTTGCTCCATGGGAGCTCCACCGGGGAGTATCAGGAGGTCAATATCTGCAGCCAATGCCTGCTCCAGGCTGACTTGTGGCTGTACCAGGAGTTTACCACCAGAAGTCACCGGTTTACCGTTGAGGGAAAAGGTGACGATGTTAACATATGTAAAGCTGCTTATGCCATACATGGGCAGCGCCGGCTCCCAGTCTGAATAGCCATCGAAAAGGTATACATAGCAATTGCTTAGTGTTTTCATGTCGTATTGTTTTTGATAACAATACAAAGCAAAGGCCATGAAGTGACAACCTTATGTCAGCAGCATTTCAAAAAATTAAAAATAATGTGCATGGAGCTCTGTAACCAGCTCCCCGACAGCCTCCTTGAGTTCCTGTGGCTGAATGATATGTGCATGGTTGCCCAGCATAATCATCCATCTGGCAAAGTGTCCCAGGTGAGATTGTAGAAAAGTAAGCTCCGTTTTATCCCCGATCACTTTTTCATCCATCAGGCCATAATAGTATTTCTGTTCCCGCAGGTATCGCATCACATCGTTGTCGATGGCTATTTTGATGAGGTAGGTATCTCCTTTATTCCTTTGCCTTTGTTGCTCCAGGTAGTCCTGTAGTGACAGGTGTTTGTTCTTATGGTAGTGGGACGGTAGTACATTTAGTTTACGTATCCGGTCTATCCTGAAATCACGATACCCCTGTCTGAGCCTGCAAAATGCAATCAGGTGCCAGTTGGCGCTCATATGGAAAATGCCTACCGGTTCTATTTCTCTTTTGGTAGCCACCTCCTCCTGTATGGAGAAATATTCCATGCTGATGACCTGGTTCATGCCCAGGGCCTGCTGTATATCAGACAGAAACCGGTTAGGGAACTGCTCGGCTTCCAGATTTGGTGGGCGATACCGTAATACGGCTATATTTTCATCCAGGGACTCCAGGTAGTCCTTTTCGGTGCCCCTGAGTACGGAACGGATCTTTTCCATCGCCAGACTAAACTGCTTCCTGTTGCTGTGATCGCTGAACTGCTCCATCAGTTTTTCCCCGGTAAGAAGGGCAGCGGCTTCCTCTTTGGAGAACATGACCGGAGGCAGATGATAGCCTTCTACGATATAATAACCGGTACCAGCTTCTGCCCCAATAGGCACACCGGCTTCCTGCAGGGCCTTTACATCCCGGTATACCGTCCTTAAGCTAATGTTAAAGCGGTCGGCAATTTCAGCGGCCTTTACTATTTTTTTGCCCTGTAATTGTATGAGAATGGCTGTTAGACGGTCAATACGATTCATGAAAGCGGTAATTCTGGGTACGAATTTCGGTCTCCCGAAATTATTTTCAGAAATTTTTTTTAAACCATTAAACTTTAATCAACGTACGTGGTCTTAAATACATAATCATCTCCTGATAAAAGATAGGATACCGGAAAAATGATAATGAAGACTTTCGGGAGATCATCAACACAATGCTACAGTACAGAATATAGGTTAAATGGTAAGTCCCTGCAATTTCTTGCGGGGACCTGTTTTTTAGGTAGCTTTTAGCCATTAGCTTTTAGCTGTTAGACCTTTCTGAGTAATATTTCTTTCTAAAGCATTACAGCTTATTTACCAACAAATGGCAAGCTAATAGCTAACCGCTAAAAGCTAACAGCTCTAATAGCTCATCTCATTCAACTTCACCTTACCCCGGAATGTCCAGAAGAGGAAAACGGTATATCCAATTACCATAGGGGTACCAATGGCAGCAATCAGCAACATGATTTTTAATGATTTTGTGGAAGATGCCGCAGCATAGATACTGATACTATACGCCGGATCAGTGGTAGATATCACAATATTGGGATATAATCCAACTGCAAACAGGATTAGTAAACATGCCGTAATAATGCAGGAGTAGGAAAACGCGGTATAATATTTACGGGCGTCTACATTCCTTTTGATGTTCAATAGAATCAGCACGGCCAGCATGGGCAGTCCAAACAAGGCGGGCTGTGATTTAAACTGATGCGTCATATGCGGCACATAAATGAGAGTAGCCATTGACGTTAGTATAAAACAAAGAATGAAGAACTTGCTACAGTTGTTTACAATCACCGTCAGCCGCGTATACAGCCTGTTCTCCGTTTTCATCACCAGGTAAATGGAACCATGCAGCATGAATAACGATAGGGTGGTAAATGCAATCAATATCGCATAAGGATTAAAGAAAGTAAGCAGGGTACCGGTAAACTCATGTTCCTTATTGATGGGTAGGCCATGTATCAGGTTGCCCAGTACCAATCCCAGCAAGAGCGTAATACCTGTACTGGACACGGTGTAGCTGATATCCCACATTTTACGCCACCATAACCATGTTTCCTTACTCCTGAACTCTATAGAAATAGCACGAAAAATAAGTGCTACCAGGAATAGCATAAAAGGGATATAGAAGGTAGATAATACCACGCCATATACCAGCGGGAAACCGGCAAACAGCGCACCGCCGGCAATCACCAGCCATACTTCATTACCATCCCATACCGGTCCAATCGCATTCAGCACCAGGCGCCGGCTTTCTTCTTTCTTAAAAAACAGGTGTAAGGCACCTGCTCCCAGGTCAAAACCATCGAGTACACCATATCCTGTGATCAATCCGCCAATCACTAAAAACCACCAGGTAGGCAGATCCAGTCCGAGTATTGTTTCCATACAGCTATGATTTAGGATGGTAAGTAAGGTTATCATGGTAATAGCCATCAAATTCAGTTTCCGCATTCTCTGAAATGTCTGGCCCATGCTGTATTTTCCGGGTCAGCAAATAGATGAACAGGGTAAACAGCAACATATATACCAGTGTAAATAATATCAGGGAAAACATCACCTGGTCTGCAGTCACTTTACGGGACAAGGCATCGGAGGTGCGCAGTAATTTATATACCACCCAGGGTTGACGTCCTACTTCTGCTGCATACCATCCTACCTGGTTGGCGATTTGTGGGAGTACAACTGCCCAGGCGAAGATGATCATCAGCCAGCGCTGACTGAACAGTTTCTTTCTCCATAAAAGAAAAACAGCTAATAACGTAAGCCCTATGAGTATCATACCGATGGTAATCATGAGGTGATACATCTGGAAGACAAAATTCACAGCGCCGGGCCGGTCTTCTTTGGGGGTAGCTCTCAATCCTTCCACCGGTGCAGAAAAACTGCCATGGGTAAGGAAAGATAACCCACCGGGGATTTTGATACCGGTTGTCTTTTCATTTTTATTATCTACCCATCCCACCAGGTACATGGGGGCTACGGATGAACTATCGTAGTGTCCTTCCATGGCTGCTAATTTAGCGGGCTGGTATTTACTCACATAATGTGCTGACCGGTGACCTGTGAACAGTTGCATCAAAGCAGCTATCACCGCTACTCCCAGGCCCACTTTAAACATGGCCTGCGCATGTTTTATAAAACGTTGTTTTAATATATACCAGGCGGCTACGCTCATCACAAGAAAAGAGCCGGCCAGGAAAGAACCAATAATGACGTGTGAGAAGCGATCTACAGAAGAAGGATTAAATACCATTTCCCAGAAATCCGTTACTACCGCACGGGCCTGCATATCGTGGCCTTCAATGCGGAATCCGGTAGGTGTTTGTTGCCAGGAGTTGGCAATAACAATCCAAAGGGCGGAGAAAATAGAACCTAATGCGACCATACAGGTAGAAAAGAAATGGACACCTTTGTTGACCCGGTTCCATCCAAACAGCAATACCCCCAGGAAAGCTGATTCCATGGCAAAAGCAAAGATGCCCTCTGCTGCCAGGGCGCTGCCAAAAATATCGCCTACATAATGTGAATAAGTGGCCCAGTTAGTGCCAAACTCAAACTCCATCACTATACCGGTGGCCACACCGATACCAAAAATGAGCGCAAATATCTTAATCCAGTATCGGGTGATATCCTTATAGAGCGCAAGACCGGTTTTAAGATACAAGCCCTCCATGATCACAAGACATAACCCCAGTCCTATACTCAGGGGAGGATAGATGTAGTGAAAGGCAATGGTAAAGGCAAACTGTATTCTGGATAGTATTTCTACGGAAGGCATAATATCAAATTATTGATGCAAAGGTAGTTGGTGAAGATATCCATGAAACTGATGTTTGTCATGTATTGATAAAAATATAATGTTATCATCACCTTAACAAGTAAATAACCGGTTTATCGCCTTGTTTTTACTATCTTGAAACAATAATTTTAGTGTAATGGTTTACTTGATATAACGTCCTGCCGTAGCGCAGGACGTTTATATGTATACTCCACTAGTTAATTTCTATCACTACTTTCCCGAAATAGTTACTGCTGCCCATGTGCCGGAATGCTTCTTCCGCCTTGCTAATAGGGAATACGCTATCAATTATCGGATGAATATTACTGACTTCCACTGCAGCTGCCAGTGCTTCGAAGCTTTGCAAGCTACCTACAGAATATCCCTGTAGTCTGATATAGCTGCCTACGATGGTAAAAAGATCGAGCGGTAACTGCGCGCCTGCAATGAATCCTACCAGTCCTACAAAGCTGTTAAAGCCGGCAGATTTCACAGAGTTGACGATGGTGGCCGCGCCGGCAATATCCAGTGTGGCATCTACGCCTGCACCATTGGTGAGTCGTCTTACTTCTTCGTGCCAGTTTGGATATTTTTTATAGTCAATGACTTCATGTGCGCCTAATGCCTGCAGCTTTTTTAATTTTTCCGGGTTACTGCTGGTAGCTATTACTCTGGCACCTGCTGCCAGTGCAATTTGCAGGGCAAAGAGAGAAACGCCGCCAGTGCCTTGTGTGAGCACGGTTTGTCCCGGTTGGATGTGGGCATAGCTCATTAATCCGGTCCAGGCAGTAACGCCGGCAACGGGTAACGTGGCCGCCTCTACGCTGGTAAGATTAGCAGGAGTACGTACCAATGCGTATTCAGGGATGACTGCATATTCTGCCAGCAAACCGGGTGTACTGACGCCTGTTCTGATATGATTGGTGGTAGGAGTAGCCAGTCCATTCTGCCAAAGCTGGTTGTAATGTATCATCACCCGGTCCCCTACTTTCCATTTGCTCACATTGCCGCCGATGGCAGCTACTACTCCGGCGCCGTCAGATGTGGGAATACGGGGTAACGGCAGTTCTTTGCTATAGGTACCGGTAGCCAGGGCTACGTCGAGGTAATTAAGAGAAGCAGCTTCTATTTTTACCAGTACCTCATGCGGTGCAGGCGTTGGCGTAGGTATTTCTGAGAGTTGTAAACTTTCCAGTCCGAATGCTATTTGCTGTATTGCTTTCATAAGAATAATTTTTTCTGAGACAAAATTGCGTACTAACTTCACATCAGACAAGTATGCACCATTTGGGAATGTAGGTACCATTTGGATACTATTGCTGATAATCAATGCCAAAAAAATGAAGAAATCTGAAAAAAATATTTATCCCGATACGGTTTGTGCAGTAGATTATGCTTTTCAGCGTATTGGCGGCAAGCATAAAGGCCGTGTTATTTACCAGTTGAGAAACGGCATAAAGAGATATGGGGAATTACGCCGCCTGGTGACCGGGATTACTGCCAAGATGCTGACACAGGTGCTGCGCGAACTGGAAGAAGATAACCTGTTAACCCGGCATGTATACCTGGAAGTACCTCCGCGGGTAGAATATCAGTTAACTGATACAGGCAAAGAGCTGTTGCCTTTTATTATGCTGCTGAGTGAATGGGGCAGAAAACAAATGGGGAGGGAACCATTGTGCGAGCCGGTGTTGCAGGAACTTGTTGCAGAATAAATTGCTGAAAAGTTAATCCACCCACTTGTTTTTGAAGAAGCTATTTCTTCCTAGTTCTCATGTGAAAGAAAGCTGCTGCCAGGGAAATTTCTGCAAAAAACAATGCGTATTTTTATACTAACCTGTTACCCGGAAATTTAACATTGTTAACCATTTAATATTCTCTTCACCTCAAAATTACGCTATGAAAAAGTTCTTTGTACTTGCCTTACTGGCATGTGGTGTGATGGGTGTGTTGCACTCTCAGAAACATCTGCTTGATGGTAATGTTGCCGTTACCGCTAAGGTATCACCAGCCCATGCAAACACAAAAACGGCGGATGACTGTTTAAACTGCACTGCCGTAAACAAGAAGTGTATCAATGGCATATGTGAATGGGGGCAGATTCACTACACTTCATCACAAACGATACCAGGTAATCCTATCCGGTTCCGCTGCTTTTATCATTATGAATGGTCAGATGGATCTATCAGCCCAACCTATTATGTAATTCAGGGTTTCGCCTGTTTGCAGGATTGAGTAAGCATAAAAAATGGACTGATCTGCCTTTACGGGTGGATCAGTCCATCGTATTTTTAAGCGCTGATGATATTACGACATCACCGCCATGGCCTCAAATTCTTTCTTCCTGTCTCTGTATTCTTCCATGGTAAAATTATACACCACTGAATCGCGTTTGTTTTTATTCGCTACAAAGTGACAGGCATGAATATATGGTTCAGCGATATTCAGTTTATCCAATGGGGTTACTACCAGTAGCTGCAGGTTTAGCTGTCCGCAATATTCCATCAGGTAGTGACTTTTTTCCGGATCCAGTTTGCTGAATGCTTCATCCACAGTGATGAAGCGTAAGCTGCGGTGTTGCCTGTTGGCTTCGTTGATACCAAACTGGTAGGCAATAGCGGCTCCCAGGATGGTATAGGTAAACTGCGCCTTTTCACCACCGGAAAGACTGGCAGTATCTTCATAATATTTGAAGGCCTTGTTATCTGCGATATAAAACTCTTTGGCGCCGAAGTCCAGCCAATTGCGCACATCCGTTACTTTACGGCGCCATGCTTCATTTTGCTGTAATTCATGGATGAGCAGTTTTATATTTTCGAATAACTGGTCGCCATAGGCTTCATCCTTTTCCATGTGATATTTGTAGGAATCAGGTACAGCGTTGCTGAGTTTTTCTTTGAAGTTGCGTATTTCCACATCCTTTACGTGACGGCATTCCAGCTGCAGATACGTATCCGGGTTTTTGTTGAAGGTAATGTTACGTAATGGTTCATTCAGGTCTTCCATTACTTCGCGGATCAGGTCTTCCTGTCCGTATATCCATGCCCGGTAGTTAGTGATGGCATTGAGCATGCTGGTGTCCATGTATTTACGGAACCGTTCTTTATGTTCAATGAGGCGTTGGAATTTGATACGTTCATACAGGGAGGCAAATTCTTCGATGTATTTCACATGAGGCTGCAGATCGGTGACATCACCGAGCCAGTCAGGATAGGCATCGTGAATCGCTTTAGGCGGCATTACGAAAGCGGAGAGCTGCCGGGTAATCTCGGCTTCTTTTTCAGCAGATTGGCGCATGGCATCCTGCAGGGTTGCTTTCATGTTGTCGTCTGCCCGCTTGCGGTAAGAAGCCAGTTCGAGGGTCGTTTCAGCAGGTTCGGTCAATGACAGGTCGGTGAGGTATTCCAGCACGTATTGCAGGGAGATATCATCGAGTTTATTGACTTTCAGCTGGTTGAAATGACGCAGTTTTTCTGCTGCTTTATCATCCAGTCTACCCTTTTCCTGTAAGGTTTTTTCTTTCTCTTTTTCTTTGCCCTGCAGTTGTGCGATAACATCGTCCAGTTGATCGCAGATCACCTGGTATTTATCGCTGGTTTGCAGCAGTTGTGATTTTTCGCGTGCAAAGGATTCGATAACGCCGGCATGTGACTGCCAGCTGATTTCGCTGTAGTTGCGCAGCGACAGAAATGCGTTCAGCAGTGTATTGATGGTGGTAACGGTCTTGCGGCTTTCTTCCAGCTGCGAAATGTTATGCTGTATGGTGGCAATATTATTATTGCATTCGTCCTGTTCTTCTTTTAACAGGCGGAGTTTATTTTTATTATTCCATCCCAGTACATAATTGTTTTGCTGGGAACGATTAGGACGGTCATCTTTTTCGTGGCGTGTAGCCTGCCGCGTTAGTCCGTTGGAAGTAACTGCTTTGCGCGACCGGTTAAATACGGCCATATCATCTGTGCAGGTATAGTCAAACTGGTCGAGCAGCTGGTTTTGCAGCCATTCTTTGAAGTGGGTGCCGGGCTTGATATCTATTTTCTGCAGCAGACTTTCTTTCTCGGTAGGCATCCGCAACATGGTATAACTCTCCTCTTCTACTTTGTGGTATACGAGGCGGGTTTGCAGGTTGTTGGAATTGATATACCGGTTGATGTCCATGATATATTCTTCGGGTACGAGGAGGCGCAGACCGAAGTTGTGCAATACCTTTTCGATGGCGTTTTCCCAGTGGATTTCCGCATCTTTTACTTTGATCAGTTCGCCGGCGAAAGGGAGATCTTCTTCCTGTACCTCCAGCATATCTGCCAGTTGCTGACGGATGCGGATCAGTTCATAGGGGATATTATTTTTCCGGTGGAGGAAGGAGTCGATTTCTTCTTCCAGCCGGGATGCCTGTGTTCTTTCGGCAGCCAGACTGCTTTTATGATGGAACATTTCCTCCTGTAATGTTTCCAGCTGTTTATCGTGCCCTGCTTTCAGTTGCTCAGCGCCGGTAATATTTTCATGGAACTGCTGTTCGTCCGGGTTGGGAGCGAGTTCCAGCCTGTCTGCCAGCATGTTATATTCTTCCATCTTGTTACGTTTGGCTTCGAGTGCCTTTTGTTCGTAGTGGATGGATTTTTCAATAGAGCGCAGCTGTTCGTCCACGCTGTTATTGGCTTTCTGGGCTATCAGCTCGTCTTTACGGAGGTTGATAGATTGCAGGTGTTCGTTGATACTGTTGAGTGTACTGCCTGTGACCTGTTGTTCTTTCTGCAGTATTTCCAGTTCTTTCTCCAGGATATCTTTTTCCTGTTTGTTGAACCAGGTGGGCAGGATATCCTGTAGCATCTGCAGTTCGCGGTTGCGGTCTTGTAGTTGTTGCCAGGCCGCTTTATTATCGATGATAGGGCCCAGCATTTTCAACTGGGTTTCATCTTTCTGTATGGCGCGATGGCTGGTAAGCAGGCTGTCGTAGTTTTCGCGCAGTTTCAGGAATTCATTTTCACTATCTGTTTCTTCCAGCATCTGTCCACGGATAAAGGTGTTCAGATCGCCGAGTACTTTGATACCTACGGTTTGGTTAAAGAGAGACAGGGCCTTTTCACTTCTCAGGCCGAATATGTTGCTGAACAGGGCCGCGTATTCTTTGAAGCTGTCGGTGATTTCCGTTTTGGGAAATTCGAGGCGCAGTCTTTTTTTCCAGTCTCCTTTCACATCAAATTTACCATTGCCGAAATGATCATTGATATTGAGTTTGTGAGGAGATACGATGTATTGTCTTTTGAGTTCACCGGAATGCCATCTCACCTGTGCGAGGGTGATCTGGTGCATGGTGGCTGCGTTATAAAAGTATGCGAGCAGTACGGAGTACGGATTATTTTCTTTGTGGCGGAGTTGTTCTGTTTTTGACTGGAGGGAGTCTTCGGAAAATGTTTTACCGTAGTAGCCCCAGAAGTAAGATTCTTCGCCGCGGTCTTTCCGTTGTTCGGTACCGGATGACTGGTTATAGAAGCGTTTGCCGGCGGGCACGAGTAGTGTCAGCAGGGCATCGATGAGTGTTGTTTTGCCGCTACCGTTGGCGCCTGTGAGCAGGGAGGTGTTACCATTGGTATTGAGCCGGTATATTTTATTATGAAAAGTGCCCCAGTTGTATATTTCGAGGTAATGCAACCGGAATCCACTTTCTTTTGAATCGCTATTGAACAGGGTGGACATGCAGTTTTAATTTTGATTTTATTTCTTCCAGTTTCTCGTTATTAACCAGTGCTTTGATAATTCTTTTTACCTCGTATTGATGTAGCTCCTTATTGGCAGCGTCTTCCCGGGTAATTTTCAGCACACCTATGTTTAGCAGGCTGTTGATAGGTTTGTTGAGATCTTTCAGCAGTTTTGATTTGTTGTGTCGTTCTTTGAAGAAGAGAGCCAGTCTTTCTTTGATTTCTTTTTGGGTCATAAAAAGACGGGTACCATTTCCCTGGATATCGAATTCATCGAGGGCTTCCCGGAGTACAATACAGAGTAGTGTAGCTTCGTAGGTAAGCCTGGTTTTTCGCATGAGGCGGGGCAGAGCTTTTTCTGTGGTTTCATCTGCCTCAGGTTGTACGATGCGTGCAAATCCGTCTGCTTCGCTGACGATGAGTTGTAAACCTGTTTGCTGGAGGTATTTGCTTAGTTCTGTCTGCCATCCGAGCAGGTCTTTCCAGTAAGATTTATCTTCTTCGTATACAGGTCCCTGCATGAGTTTTAGAAACACGTGTGCAAAGGGAGATATATTTTTCTCGGCCATGTTTTTAGTTTTGTGAATTAGTGAACAGCACCATGGGCATGTTGATGGTGCGGCTGCCCAGCATCACCGGGTCTGGTGTTTCCAGTATGATATGGTGAGCCGACTGGCTGGCGATGGAGAAATAGGTGATCAGTTCTGTGAGCCCTTTTTCGGCGCCATAGATGTCTACCAGTTCTTTGAGGCTGACCTGCTTTTTGTTTTGCAGCTGTGTGGAGATGCGATCTTCCAGCAGGGCGCGGTCTATATTGAAATGGTTAAATAATGCGTTGAGGTCATTGGCGTCAAATTCAGTGCCGCCCATGCCATCGGGGAATTCCACTTCCACATTCGGTTTTTTCTCATCGGCCATTTCCCAGCGGTCCAGGAGGTCTATTTCCGGATCGCTTTCTATCTCTATAAAAAATTCTTCACCGGGCTGATTATCGAGCGACTGAAACGCCAGTTGCCGGATATCATTGATGAGTTCCATGGCTTTTCTGTGGTCGGTGAGATTATTTTCGCTGAGTACCCGGCTGAGTTTATCGCTCAGTTTTTTGTTGGCATCAATTACTTTTTTCCCGGAGGCGTGGAGGAATTGTTTGAGTTTTTTGAGGAAGCGGTCATTTTTGTATTCGATGTTCCGGTCTTCCAGCAGCTCGTACAATTTTTCTATGAGCTCCCGCATTTCTTCCTGCTTGTTTTCATCCATGAGGAATTGCCAGAAGGAATAGAAGCTTTTGCCCTGGTCCTTTTGCCGGAGGGCTTCGAAGGAGTCCAGTGTATAAGCCAGCAGGGCGCCTTTGGCGATGTCTCTTTCGCTTTGTTTGCGGTATATTTCCTGGGTGATCTGTTCAAAGTTTTGTTCTACTTCTTTAAAATCGCTCAGGAGTTCGCGCGACATGCGGTTTACATCGTAAAATCTTTCTTTTATCTGGGTATCATCAAACACCTGTACTTTACCGGTGATGGTGATGGCTTTTATTTCCTGTTCTATTTCATATTTCTTTTTCTCCAGCTCCTGAATCCTTTGTTCAGGGTCTTTGTTACTCTGATCGATGAGTTCTTTGAGTTTAGAGAAAATATCTTTGAAGCGGCTTTCTGTTCCAACAAATTCGCGTTTCTGGAGGGTGGATACCCAGTGCATTACTTTTTCCATGTCGCTGCTGAGTTCATGGATATCCAGTCCGTCGTCGTCAGGGTATTTGCGGAGGAAGCCTTTATTGCTCCACTGATCAATATATTTCCTGGCTTTCACATCATCGTTTTCCAGCAGGCTGGTAGCGTCTATTTCATCATCAGTGGTCTGATAACCGGTTACGCCCAGATAATCTGATAAACGGGTTACCAGTTCCACATTGGAAATGGTCGTTTGGTTTTTTTCCTTGAATGTGTAATGAAAAAATGACAGCATCATTGGCGCGCTACGTGCCCGGAGTATCTTGAGTGTTACTGACTGGGCATATAGATTACATAATTGGTCATACGTCATAGCTGTAAAAATAAGGAATTACTGCGGATGGGCTGCGCCTTCGGCGCTTTTTCTTTGCTCAGAATCAGTCTGATTCTGGTGATTTTATTTCTTTTTATAGCAATTAAAATTATCAGAATCAATTTAATGCAGTTTAAAGACAAAGGCCGGAGGTCTTCTTTTCCGCTTTTACATAATATAAAGCCCGTCCAGTCTTGGTTGTACTGGTGCCGGCACAGGTTCATCTCCCAGCAGCTCTATGATGTTGATTTCTATTGTTCTGGAGATGTTGTCCAGCGGAATGGCCAGGGGCTGGAATTCAAAGGGATTCATAAGGGTGATACCATTCAGGTGGGTGACATGGAATACAAATCCAAACATCCATCCGAAGGGGATGGCCCACATCCCTATGGATTCGGTCATCATGAGGGTATTCATGATAACATAAAACCAGATGAACATTTGGGTGAAGTATACATAGCTGGGAGGGAACACGGTATTTTTTATTCTTTCGGACTGTCCCATAGCATCGCAATGTCTTATCAGGATCTGATTGAGCTCAATAAAACGAAATCCGTCTATGGCGCCGGATTCCCTGAGTTGCTGCAGGTCACGGGTTTGCATGTTCAGGAGAGCATTGGGGATATTGCTTTGTTTTTGTACATCTGCAATTTCTTCCTGTGTGAGGTATCGGGTGTAGTAATCGTCCGGGCGTTTGCGCAGGGAGGCTTTGAGGGCACAAATGAATGCCAGGTGGCGGTAAATCAGGTGACGGACTACTGCCTGGGTAGCCGGATCGCCGGGGGCGGTGGCATAATATAGCATGCTGCGGCCCCAGGAGCGGGAATCGTTTACGAGGGCTCCCCATATTTTGCGGGCCTCCCACCATCGGTCGTAGGCCTGGTTGTTATTAAATCCTATAAAAAAAGCGATGGCAGTACCCAATACAGCAGAAACGGTGACGGGGATGGATACATGTGATGCCAGCCAGTAGGTATCCAGTAAATACACGAGGGTACAGCATCCCAGCAACATGAGATCTACTTTCCAGGTAAAGGAAAAGATCTGGCTGAGTGATAGTCTGTGTTTCAGCAGCATATTCTTGCAGTATTTTTTTGGGTAAACGGTCTTATTTCAAATTAAATAAAAAAAATGGGAATATTATCTCTTTAGAAATCAATTATTTATATTTTAATCCACTAATAGTCTATAGGAATAGTAGGGTAATTAAAATATTCTCCCTATATTTGTTTCATAATAGCAAAAGATATTCACCAAACCTATAACAGCGGCCATTTTATCAGCCATTAAAAAAAGCCTTTATTATGTCATCACTGTCAACGCTCTACAGATACGCCGATTACTTACCGACCCCTACTCCGGAAAATTTCCCTAGTCCTATAAGAACCCGGGAGAAGATTAACCCTTTGTCTACTGGTAATTATTTCCCCGAATTTTTGTTGGAAGAATCCCGCATTATTAATAGTGCTGCTTTATTGAGTCATATAGACCAGGGAGCATCGCTGCATCATATCACGGCGCAGCCGCTGGTGATTGCTTTTTATTCCTGGCACTGGAATGGTTATGGCGACCGTTTGATTGCACAGCTGCAGGAAAGCCATGCTGCTATTGAGGCTGCAGGCGCACGTTTGCTGGTAGTATCCAGTGAAGACAAAAAGCACTTTAACACCGTAAATCCCGGACCATTGTCTTTCGATGTAGTGCATGACGCACAACACCGCATTGCCAGGAAAGCAGGCATTTACAGGGAGTCAGACCCTATTTGGGGGTTTGTATCCGGTGTAAACGCAGACGTGCCTGTGCCGGCCATCTACCTGGTTACGCCATCACTGGAAATCAGTTACACATTTGTTGATCTGTACTTACAGGAATCATTTTCACCGGAAACGCTGGTAGCTGCGATCGACAAGAAGCTGGCTATCAGTGCCTGAAAATCAGGCAGGTTCCATCATGGAGTGTATACACATCAGTGTATAGCGATAAATGCTCCACTGTGAACTGTTGCAGTCCAGCGGTGATAAATTTTCTATTTTTTCCTGAAGGGAAGTGAGGATGTCTTTAAATAACAGTTGATGATTTTTTTCAGCTGCTGACAGGATCTGATCTGCCTGCGTGTAGTCCTTTGCCGTACCGAGTTGTGCAACTATCAGTAATGCATGTTCATCTGTCGTCATGGTAATAAATTTTTATTGCTTATTCCTATCTTCTGATCCACATTTTGAGCATTAAATCCATAGAAGTATCCACCAGCTGGTAACAGGGTGGTACCTCATCTTCAAGACTATGAAAGGTCACGAGTCTTGTGCCGCTTGCACTACTTTCTAACTTCTTAAATAAGTAGCGGCTATAGTAATTATATAAACTTGTTGATTGTTCCACTTTGTCGTCTATCTGATCCTGATCGACCAGGTTTTCAAAGAAGGAATTATAGAAGTAAAAACCGTCGTATGCCGATAAGTCTGTCTGCGTAAAATTGCCGTGAATAAAATGCGCATTACGTGCCTGCATCACCTCTTTAGCTTCCATGGCTTGCTGATACAACTCTTCACGTTGTTCTATACCAAAAAAAGTAGATTCGGGGTAAAAACGGGCACCCACCAGGCAAAATTTTCCAACTCCGCTACCAATATCCAGGATTTTTTTCCCAGGTTCATTAGCAAGAAAACGGGCGGCTGTTTTAGCAATGCTAATCGGCGTCCAGTGGCGTCTTGATAGTTGTTGTATCTTTTCAGGATACAACCAGTCAAAAGCGGCATCGTTTACGTAGCAACTCGGCTTTAATAAAGTAGAAGTCTGCATGAATGCCGCAAAGGTACGACTTTACCGTAAGCTTTAAAGATTAGTGAGTGGAAAAAGAAGATATAAGTATTTTATACTTTATTCATCTGACGCTTCCAGGGAGAAGATTTCTTCTACGGATACATTAAATATTCCTGCCATCTTCAGGGCCAGTACGGTAGATGGTACATATTTTCCGGATTCAATGGTGTTAATGGTTTGGCGGGATACGCCGGTTTTTTTCGCCAGCTCCTCCTGCGTCATATTATGAATAGCCCGCTGCACTTTTATCGTGTTTTTCATGAAGGTAAAGTTCTGCGGTTTTTAATAATTACGTAGTGAAAACGAAGGATGAAAAATACCAGGGGTGTAAACATATTATAGATCATGACTGAAAAGAAATTCAAGCCATAAAATGCCCAGGTCGCAATTACCAGCAAGCCATAGTTAATGTAAATGCCCCACTGTAGGGACTCCAGGCGAACTGTAGCGATAAATTCATCTTCATTTTTTTCTTTAGAAAAGGCAATCATTAACAAGCTGATAACAAGGCCAGTCACGATCACTTCATCAGCAAAACCATCCATCGAGAACTCGCCCTTCTCCGTGTTCAACCATTTAATGCTAATCAGGTACAATGCCAGAAACAAGAGGAATAAAATACCTCCGATTTTCTTGTAGAGATGAGGTAGTAAATAACGTGATTTCATGATATAGGTCTTTTTATAAAGATAAGTATTTCTTACAAAAAGACAAGTTTATTTTACATTTGGTAAAATAAACACGACTAATTCTTATGGATGAGTTTATACAAAAGTCCGGGTGCCGGAAGAAGTATATGCCTGTCTGAACGCTTTAGGGGTACAATCTTTTTTCTTTTTAAAGATGCGGTTGAAATTGGAGATATTATTGAATCCGCACCTGGAAGCGATTTCATTGACGGTATGGGTGGTTTCAATCAACAGGCGGGAAGCGTGCCCCAGCCGGATTTCTATCAGCGTGTCCACAAACGTTTTACCAATCCGGGCTTTAAAAAACCGGCTGAAAGCTACTTCCGTCATCGCGGCTAACCTAGCTGCTTCTCCGAGGGAAATATTTTTATCGAAATTGGCATTGAGGTAGGCCATGATTTTTTCTATCCGGCGACTGTTATAGGAAAACGTTTCCGTATTACCGAATGTGGAGTCAGAGAGGATACGCATATTACGGCTGGTAGATAAATCGTGCAATATTGACATCAACTCCAGTACGGAATCAAAACCTTGTTGCTGCGGCAAACGAGTGAGGCGAGGTATGATTTGCAGGGTTGTTTCTGCGGAGAAAAGAATACCCCGCAAGGAACGCTCAAACATATTTTTGATGAAGTTCATCTGGTTGCGCTGTAAAAATTTATCGTCAAACAGATCGCGGTGAAACTGAATAGTGATTTCTTTAATAGTACCTCCTTCATGTTTGTTGTTAAACCAGCCGTGTTGCAAATTAGGCCCAACCAGCACCAGTTCCAGTTCCCCAATTTCTTCTATATGATCCCCGATAATCCGCTTTGCTCCCCTGGCATGTTGAATAAAGGTTAGCTCAAATTCGTCATGGTAATGCAACGGGAAATCAAAATCTTTCTTCTCCCTGGAAAATAATGTGAAGCAATCGCTTTGGGTCAGCGGCGTGATTTCTCTTAATAATTTGCTTTGCATAATTAACCTGGTTTGTGCCTGAACAGCGGGCGTTACGTGGAATATAATGTAATAATGACTACTTATTGTAATGGCGGATGATGATAAAAAAGCATCATAAAAATAATAGTATCCTGTGTAAAAAACAATTTTTACTTCATTTATCATAATGCCATTAATACAGGTATATAGGGATGTGTAAAGGTATATGTGTGTGTTGTACACTTATTTTGTATGATTATCAAAGTGTAATTAAAAGATAAAATAGTACTATAATAAGGTGTAAATTAAATTCCTATTTGTGCTACATGGGCCGCGTTATGAAAAAGTATCTATTACTATGGATACGCCTGTGTTCCTATGTTTTATTTGCCGGCTTCATGCGGTGGCTCAGAACAGAAAAACCGGTGTCCGGATACCGACACAATTAGCTTAGTATATATAGATGCCTTAGGATTAATAGACGGAGTGCCGTTTGGAAAAATGCGTTCGTTTATACGGGAAGGTTATGAACGCAACGGTGTGATCAGTATTACCTTGTACGTAAACAGTCCGGGAGTACCTGGTGGTAACGCCTGGGATACCACCCATGGTACGGTTAGTGCTATATTACCAGGCTAATAGTTAACAGCTATCTGGCGCATGCATGCGTTGTTCCCATCAGTGCCTGTTCCAATACGGCGCCATCTATCAGCGCCCAATGTTCGATGATCCGGTTATCCTGCAGTCGAAAGCAACGGTAACCTTTAGTCGTTACCGTTAGTCCGGTGGGTGATATTCCCCGCCATATTCCGATGTGTTTCATGTGCATGGTTATTTTAATCATACTTTTCTGATCCTCAGCTACCTGTTCTTCTATAATTGTTTCCGGAACAAAGGAGCTGTGTGTGAGGGCCACCCATTGTTTTAGCCCGTCTGCATTGCCTGGCAGGTTGGCGGGAATGGAATGATCGGTAAATGCGGGGTGAAGGAATTCGTTCAGGCGGGAGGTGTCGCCCTGGTTCCAAATGATGTTGATATACTCCCCGATGAAATCTTTCTGTTGTTGTATAGTCATGACTGTTAGTTTTACCATACAAAGGTATACAGCCGGGGTTGGCGCAATTGTGTCAAACGTCACATTCTGTGCTTATTGAAGCCGGCGGCGGATGCGACTAAGTGTTTCCCGGGAGATGCCCAGGTAGGAACTGAGTTGTGTAAGAGTTACACGTTGTATCAGTTCGGGGTGATGGGTTAAAATGGATTGGTATCTTTCTTCCGGGTTATTTTTTTTGAGCCAGTCGTTATGTGTTTCCTGTGTAATCAACAGGTATTCCAGCCACTGGCGGCCAAAGAGAACGATCCCGGGCGATATACCGTAGAGACGGGACAGCTCATCTTTATGCCATCTCCATAAAGTAGTAGCCTCCATTGCCTGGATATTATATTCCGAGGAAACGTTGTTCCGCAGGCTGCTTAAATTGGTTAAAAAGGTATTTTCAAAGTAGAATGTGGTGTTGGTTTCTTTCTTTCCATTGTCGTAAAATGCTCTGCAGGCGCCGGTTTCAATGAACCAGATATAGTGGCAGCGATGACCTTCCTGTAGTAAATAGTCATCTCTTTTTACTATCTGTTGTTGTGCACCATCTAAAAATAACTCCATCGCCCCGGCGTCCATGGGCGCTATGTGGGAGAGACTTTCCAGCAAATGTTGCGGGGTAGATTTCATAACATGAAGGTGCATTTGTTTTTTAAAAATACTCACAATTAGGTATTTGATTCCCCTATACTTTAACATACCTTTGTGAAAATAATCTGATTTCAATTACCGCATTATAAAGTCATCCACCTGATTTAGTCAATCACCGTATTTTCTATCCCCAAAAAAGGGTCTCTTCTTCGTGAGGGACCCTTTCTTATTTTTACCTACATTTGTTCCAGGAGCACAGTAATCAACCAACGTCTAAGAGAAATTCCTATACAAGATTTATATCAGGTACATGATGGAGCACGCTGCAATTAGAAATGATGAATCCGGGCTGGATGATAAGTTGAACGCTTTAAAGTCCATAGACAAAGAACTTCCGGTAGTGGTAATAGTCATGAATGTATTGAAAAGCTACGTAGAGTATATGTCGCCACGGGGCTGCAGGGAATTAGGCGTTACGCTGGATGAGCTGCGGGAAATGGGGCCAAAGTATTACGATACCTTCTTTAATCCGCATGATGTGGCAGACTATGTGCCAAAGATCGTAGCTATGCTGGATGCACCGGCAGAAGCGAATATGACTGTTACTTTTTTTCAACAGGTAAGGATGGCGAGTTCACGGGCCTGGGCCTGGCATCTGGGCTCTACCAGGGTATTTATACGGGATGCCAACGGGATGCCTACCCATGTAATTACCTGCGCTACTCCCATTGATCCGCTACACCACGTGACCAGCAAAGTAAACCGCTTGCTGGAAGAAAATAATTTCCTGCGCCGCAATCAGCATATTTTTGCCTCCCTTACCAGGAGGGAGAAGGAAATCCTGCGCCTGCTGGCGCTGGGACTGAGTGCCGCAGAAATTGCAGCAAAAGCCAATATTTCCGAAAAAACGGCCGTTACCCACCGACGCAATATTAAAGCAAAAATCGGGGCCCAATCCAGTTACGACCTGACCAGTTTCGCGCAGGCATTTGACCTTATATAGATATTATATATTATATCATTGGTGCGCTGAAAGGTATTGCAGATAGGCATTTTGGCGGTATCGGAAAAAATAACCCGTCATTTTTCTGCATGTAAACAGAAAAGTGTATTTTCATTCTGTATACCATATTTTTGTGCCTGTCTGTTGCGCCTTGCAACGGGCTTGTTAACCAGATAAGTTATGTCTTTTAAAGCTGTTCTCAACATCGATGGGGAAGAAATGAATGTCCTCGAATGTAGGTTTTCATTTACCCAAAACACAGACCATAATGGAAAGCCTGCTGCCCGCCCAAAAGGAGGTTCCATTGATTTACTGATAGAGTCTGCCGGGGAAACCAGTTTGTTTGACTGGATGATCTCCAATACCCAAACAAAAAATGGCAGCATAACCTTCTTCCGGCGCGACTCCATGTCCAGGCTAAAGGAGCTGAAGTTTACGGATGCTTATTGCGTAGCGTATTCAGAACTGTTTAATTCTAACAATGAGCAACCCTTACAGATTCAGTTAACCCTGTCATCCCGGGAAGTGAAGTTGAATAACTCCACCTACCAGAACCCGTGGCCTGTATAGCGTTGGTTTAACTCCTGACCTTTTAAAAATAATAGCCTGAATGGACAGCCATTGCTGTGATCCATTCAGGCTATTATTTTTAAAAGAGATGAGTTACCTGGATATGGCCTGCCCTTTTTCATCGAGCATCTCTATCACTGTTTTATTATCTTTATCTACATACAGCTTTATTCTTGTTTTCCCTTTTTCATCACGAATAAATAAACCTACTTCTCCCCTTTTGGTTTTGCCTATAAACAGACGCTCTTTGGTTAGTAAGCCGGCATCCGCCATCCGTTGTACTTCCTTTTCATAAACAGTGTCATTTTTAAGTGCGGCGAGCGAATCAAACACTTTTGCTTTTGCCGACAACGGAAAATTATCTGACTGATCCCATATTTTTAAACCATAGGAGCGATCCTTTTTATCGCCGGTCACATTCTCAGCGTATTGTAGCTGCATGACCTGGTCATTTTTATATTGATCCACGGAATAAACCATGCCTGCAGATTGTTTGTCTGCCTCATATATGAGACCACCACATTCATCGCCCACACCGTTGAAGAATATTATACCTGCAGGGCGGTCACGTTTAGGAATGTCTTTGCCATCCATCATGCCGGGATGCTGCCGGGCTTTATTGGAGATCACCATTTTCAGCGTGCCGTCTTTCTCTACTACATTAATGCGTTCCACATCAATTTCCTGGAACTTCTGACGGGTAATATCCGCCCTGAAAGACATGAATAAAAATAAAGTGAAAATGACAGTAAGCGTAAGCGCATAGATCTTCAATATCCTGACTTCTTTTAATAACTTTTCCATTCGTATAGATTTTGATTTTGTGCGTACAAATATACTTATCTGCAGCTTTTTTTATATCCGGATAATCGCTAAATTTAGTGCATGTTAACATTTCAATTTAATCCATATTCCGAGCTGACGACTTCCCGTTTTCTACTAAGAGCACCTGTATTATCTGATGCTCCTGAATTTGTTATTATGCGCTCAGATCCACTGGTAAATCAATTCCTTGACCGGCAGCCTACCGTTACAATAGAAGCCGCAGAAAAGTTCCTGGGAATGATAATGGCCAACATCAGCACCCATAAAAGCATGTACTGGGTTATCACGGAAAAAGATCATAACAGGCCCATAGGTACCATCTGCTTCTGGAATATAGTTCCGGAACTTGACGAGGCAGAAATAGGCTACGAACTGCAGTCCGCATTTTTCCGAAAAGGTGTTATGCAGGAAGTACTTCCTGAAGTGATCCGTTTTGGATTTGAAGTAATGCAACTCAGAAAAATTACCGCATTACCTTTCGATGCAAATGAACGGTCTGTTAAGCTCCTGGAACGATTTCATTTTACGATAGATGAGGCACTCAGACAACGTCTCGAAAAAGAAGAAGATATGACGAGGATTTTATGTTATTCGCTGACAAATGATAAAGTGTAACGGCAGTGGTTATGCCGCAGACTGCCGCCGCTATCGTTCCTTCCACAACATCATATCATCCTCATTTAAAGGCTTTCCACTCCTGGTCTGCCACTGAAATTTCCGTATTTTTTTGATACGCTTTAAAAGCCAGGAAAAGACATAAAGCAGTACATTTGAGATCAGAATTTTTTTGATGAAATACGAGATAGAAGGCGTAGTTGCAATGGATTATCCGGAAGTAGTGACCGTATGGGAAGCATCTGTAAGAGCCACACATGATTTTTTAACGGAGGCGGATATTCAATTTTATAAGCCACTTATTTTGAATGAATACCTGAAGGCGGTGGAATTATTTTGTGTAAAAGATGAAGTGAAAAAGATGCTTGGTTTTATTGGGATCGCCGACCGGAAAGTGGAAATGTTATTTATAGATCCTGTTGCACGCGGGATGGGCATTGGAAAGGAGTTGCTGGCATATGTTATTCAGCAGAAAGCCGTAAATGCCGTAGATGTAAATGAACAAAACGCGCAGGCCGTTGGATTTTATCAGCATGTTGGATTTAAGATTACCGGACGCTCTTCAGTAGATGGCATGGGAAAACCATTCCCGATACTGTTTATGGCACTGGACAAAACATCTTACTCATGACGATCAGAAAGCCGATCGAAGTATACAATGCTGATGCCTTCACCAGTAAGTTCATGCAGCCCCGGCAGGAGCTGGATACCATACTGAAGGCTGATTTTTCGAAATTTTTTATTGTGAAGCTGGAAGAGATGTATCGGCTGGTTACGCGTGCCGTGCCGGCATCTAGATCGGTGAATCACAGCTGCCTCTATGTTACGGCGGGAGAAGCTGTGATGAAAATAGGGAGTGAAACCTATACAGTTCATAAAGATCAGTTGCTGTTTGTACCTGCCGGACAGGTTTTTTCGTTTAAGGAAAATGATGTGAACAAAGGATATTTATGTCATTTTCATCATGATATGCTCATCGGAAAATTTACAAAAAATGATCCGCTGAAAGATTTTGAATTTTTGAGGGTGTGGGGAAACCCCATGATCGGCCTGGACAAACAAACAGCGAAATTTGTATTGCATCTTTTTAAGCGCATACTGTTTGATTATACCCGGAATGGCATCAGTAACCTGGAAATCATACAACCTTACCTGATAACATTGTTGTGTGAAGTGAGACAACAATATACCTCCTTATCCGGCGGCCATCAAACCTCTGCCGTGAATATTACCAACCGGTTTAAAGAATTGATCTTCTCCAATATCAAAACGTTGCACCAGGTGACGGATTATGCCGCACTGTTGAATATTACGCCTAATCACTTAAACAAGATGGTGAAAACGGTTACACAGAAATCTCCTACCCGTTGGATAGATGAGGCGATTGTTCTGGAAGCCAAGGTGCTGCTTAGCCAGAGTGACTTGTCTGTTAGTGAGGTGGCAGGAGAAGTAGGGTTTGATAATCCCTCGTACTTTACACGGTTGTTCAGAAAGTATGAAGACATCACACCTTCTGATTTTCGTAAAATGATTGAAAAGTCCTGAAACTCCCTTCCTTCGTCCTAACAGTTGGTAGTGCCAGCCCTGAACTTTGCGGTATAAAAATCACAAAGAATGGAACCACATGCAGTGCCGCCGTTTACGATCATAAACGCTGCAGGAGCGGTTGGTGTAGCCGTTATATACATCATGCTATTTTCTCTTCTCAAAGAACCTGTGCGACAAAAATTCAATGCTATTATGATTGCCGGTGCAGGAGCCGCCTACCTGAGTGGAGGCCTTGGTTTATGGGAATTTCCTTTTTGTACATTGATGGCTATTGTTGCCTACCAGGGATTAACCAGGTATTATTTTATCGGGATAGGCTGGTTGTTGCATACCTGTTGGGATATGGTACATCACTTATATGCCAACCCGATTATTCCTTTCAGTCCATCTTCTTCGGCCGGATGCGCTGTATGTGACAGTATACTGGCGATCTGGTTTTTCTGCGGTGCTCCTAATGTGTTTCAGCTATTTCGCGGGAAGCAGCCTTTAGTGTCAAATTTTAGTTGAATGTATATTTACTTGTTGCTCTTTCATTCCATTTTTCGATGGGGTGTATTATTGAGCCTCTTATACGCGATTTACAGCGGTATAAGGGGGTGGGCTGGCAATGTTGCTTTTACCAGGCGGGATGATACCATCAGGCATATTACGGCTACAATTGCCCATATACAGCTGACCATAGGGTATGTTCTGTATTTTAATAGTCCCTTGGTCAGTTATTTCAGGAGTCATTTTCATGAAGCGGTCAGGCAGTTCGATTTTTTATTTTTTGGGTTAGTACACGTTATACTGATGACGTTATCAGTAGTGTTGATCACTATTGGTTCCTCTGTTTCGAAACGGATGGATACAGATCATAAAAAATTCAAAACCATGACACTATGGTTTTCGCTGGCTGTAGTTATCATTTTTATTGCTATACCGTGGCCGTTTTCGCCGTTGGCAAACCGGCCATACCTAAGATCATTTTAACGATGCTGAAATTATTTAAAACGAAGCCCGGAAGACTGCGGGTGATCGCTTTCCTGGAAGGCGTTTCTTTACTGTTGCTGGTGGGCGTAGGCATGCCACTGAAATATGCTTATCATGATCCGTCCTTTGTAAAAGCCATGGGCCCCATACACGGGTTGCTTTTTTTGTTTTTTGTGCTAAATACCATGAGTGTGGGAATTGCATATAAATGGAAGTTCAGCACCACTACCTGGAAGGTACTGTTAGCCTGCATTATTCCTTTTGGGACCTTCTATGTTGATAAGAAGATTTTATCAAAAATAAAGACCGGGGAGGAAGAAAATGCCGCGCCTGGGCAGCTGTAACCCGCCGGGATAAAATGTATGATGAAATATCGTTATTTTCAGGTATCATTATTAAATGAGGAAAATACTACTACTAACGATTTCATTATTTGTTGTTGGCTTTTTGCAGGCGCAGAAAATCCAATCGGATAATTATGGCACCATTGGGAGTATCAGTAGCAGCGGTAAAATAGAAAACCATAGCTATAGTTCAGTTGGTTACATTAAAAGTGATGGCACCATTCAGAATGGAAGTTACTCCACCATTGGCTATATAACCAGCAGTGGAGCTATTCAAAATAGCAGCTATTCTACTGTAGGATATATTAAAGCAGATGGTACTGTGCAAAATGCCAGCTATTCCACTATTGGTTATATTAAAAAAGATGGTACTGTTCAAAATAAGAGTTATAGCACCATTGGTTATGCTTCCGGTATAAAGAAAGAATGGGCCGCGGTGGTATTTTTCTTTTTCCATTTTGAAAACATGGAGGTAAAGAAGTAATTGCTTTACCGTCAGAATCCCCGACGCAGGAGTGATGGAATAATTTGTGGTGGCTCAACTCCCATGAATGCCAGTGCGACCCAGATAATGAAAAAGGAAATACCTGTAATGAGGATGTTTCTGCCATGTTTGCGTGTTTGCTCTGTATAGGCAAAAACGCGGTTACCATCCGGCAATGTTTTCTTTGTCGCAAAAAAGAATGCGCCAATAAATATGCCCAGTAGCCCGGCTAATAATGCCGATAGGTAGCCAATTACAATCCAGATGGCGGCGCCGTCTTCGGGTTTTGCCAATTCATGCTTGCGCGCGTTGTTGAAGTTATCCAGTTGCGCAGTGGTAAAGGTAACGCCCTTTTCTTCCAGTAGTTGTAAGGCGAGTACATAATCATATTCTCCCCAGTCGTCTTTTTTTATAACTACCTCCATCAACTCTTCTTTGGAAAATGACAACAGGTAATAGTCCGGGTCCACTTCTCCTGTTACTACTTTAATATTATCCCTGATCACTCTATCCGCCGAGGTAAAATATTCGGCTGGAATTTTTATGAGAAAGAGTGGATCAAAATTCTGACCTACGAGACTCTTATCCAATAAAATAACTTCTTCGTCATACTCAGCAGGGATATGATGTTGCTGCAGCAGTGCCAGTACATCTGCAGCTTCTGCTGCAGTGGAAAATCTTCGGAAGGTGAGCATTTGACTCATAGTGCTATAGGGATAGGTGATATAAAGGATGGTGAAGATACAAATTTCGGGTATTCACTATCCGGAAATCAAAATAACAGATCTATATGTTTGATGGAACCTGCGCTTTCAGACGCCTTGAACGCTTTTAGTCAGGCGCTTTCCATGGAAACGATAATAGAATAAGCTTCCGGCAAAATAAGCGACCACGTCCCACCAATCGCTGGTATAACGGGAAGAAAATTGAGGCATTATCCATTCAAATATAACGGATGTATACGCTGCAATGAAAAGCAGGTAGTATAACGGGTAGGCATACCCGTTGTTTCGGACAATAAACCTGCGCGTAAAAGTGAGGGTGATATGCGCCATGGCAGGTACTGCAATGAAATCAGTCAGATAGCCATTCAGCAGTGGGACAGGCTGTTGCAGGTATCGGAACATATGAATCACTATCCACACCAGGCAGTAAGTAATAAATAAAGGATCGAATAATTTTTTCATGCTATAATACAAACATGATGGCTCCGCCAAGTGTTAATGAAATAAGCAGGATCATTACCGCAAACAAATAAAACCCGCCTTCCTTGAGTATTTTTACGGGTACCCCATCAGTCGGTTTTATGGGCAGTATGCTATTTCTTAGCCGCTGAAATAGAGAAATATCCTCTGATGTCTGATCAGTTGTTTCGTTTTCCATTTCCTGTATTTAGAACAAATGTACTAATTATTTTAAAAATTAGATCATTTGTTCTAAATTTGTATATGGACACGAAAGAACGCATCCTTAAAGCCGCCATGGAACTGTATAACGACCAGGGGGTACATACAATTACCAGCAGGCATATCGCAGCAGAAATGGGTATCAGCGGGGGGAATTTGCATTATCATTTTAAGCATACCGATGAAATCATCAAAACCCTGTATGACCGGTTGTCGTTTGATTTCGACGCCATCGTATTAGCCATTGCGTCGTTGCCGGGTATTGATCTGGAAACTGTAATGAGCTTCGTAGAGCGGTCGTTTGAGCTGATGTATAAGTATCGCTTTATATTTTTACATTTTGTAGAGATTAGTATGCGTATTCCTGCTATTAAGAAAGATTATTATCAGCTCACGCAGCGAAGGGAAAAGGAGTTTTTGGCGATATTTGAAAAATTTAAAGCAGATGGAATTTTCAGGAAAGATATACCAGCGGAAGTTTTTCAGGCGCTCATTACGCAGATTTTTATTGTGGGAGATTTCTGGTTGTCAAATAATGAATTAACATTAAAACTGAGAGGGCGCAAGGCAATAACACATTACAGCCATATTTTTTCCAGTATGTTTTATCCTTACTTAACGATGTCGGCGCTGAGCGGATTACATAAATAGAAAAGGGGCAGCACGCTGGCCCCTCTCTTAAAAAAATTACGTGAGATACAAACATTAAATGATCACTGTGGTCTCACACCAGAAAGTACGCGGTGGAAAAGTGGCTTTCTCCATTTTTTTATCACCAGGTTCAGATAGTCTGGAGATTTTCATTTTGCTGATGTCTAATTTTTTTTTGAGCTTCTTTTTCATAAAACAGGTTTTTCTGAAGAAATGTAGTTGCTTACTCTTTTCTGAAGGTTTTCAGCGGACCCTTATGATAGCGGTGTCGCCACAGGGAAACTGTAACAAGAGATTGGGAAATAGTAAAAAAGGATAGCCTGATGGCCATCCTTTTAAAAAATTGCGTGAGACACAAATGTTAAACGAGCCCTGTAGTAGTACACCAGAAAGTATGCGGTGGAATAGTGGCTTTCTCTGCTTTTTTTCCGCCGGGTTCAGATAGTTTGGAGATTTTCATTTTGCTGATGTCTAATTTTTTTTTGATCTTCTTTTTCATAAAACGGTTTTTTCTCAAGAAATGTAGTTGCTTACTCTTTTCTGAAGGTTTTCAGCGGCCCCTTATGATAGCGGTGAGTGTGCTGTATGTACATGGCGGGTAATACAGCAATTAGTAATAGAAAGGATCGGGTTTAGATATACAAAGGTTTAGATGATCTGTTTTCTAATTTACAGATTTTTGTTGATGTAGCGCTAATATTGTTGTGTGTTATGACATTTAAAACAGCTGGGAATCAGCGGCTGCTGCTATATTTTTGCAGGGGACTGATTTAGTTAACAGCGGCATTTATGGAGCTATAATAGTAGCTGGGTGTGCCGGAGGCAAACTTTACCGGGCCTTCAACGAGTAAAGATTCATCAGGCGTTTTTATCCGGATTTTCCACTTATTACTACTGGGGTGCCGTGCCTCAAAAGAAACGCTTATTCCCTTTTTTATCGTATCTGTTCTTTGAAAGATACCAATGCCGGAAATGTTCCAGCTTTTAGTGGGGCCTGCAGGGCCGCTGCCATATTTGATTTCAGTGAAAGGAATGGCTGTATCGGATTCCAGCTCATAAATGACGATGATTTTGTCGGGGAGATTTTCCTGGTCGTTCTTCATACAGGCGGTAATACTGGTACTAAATATCAAGGCGAGGAAAACTTTTCTCATGAGATGATATGGTTTTAGGTTACTCATTGGTATGTACGTAACCGGATGAAAATCCGATTTAGCAGGAGGGCCATTTTCCGGGAAACCATTTTTATGGAGGGGCGCCATTTCTCAGGGACTAGTGGGAAGTATTCATAAATTAGCTAATTAATTCGTATGTTAGCACATATTGTTGAATCCAAACAACAGTAAGATCAAGTCTAATAAATATAACGTCACCTTTTGACGTAGAGAATGTATTGCAAGTAACATGAACCCCATGTTGATGAAGTAACTATTAATTACAGGGAAATAAGTGTCAGTTCAAAACGCATTAAGAATAATACAGCAAATCAGAGAGAAGGAAAACGAAACCTCCACCGTTCTCGTAACGTTTGAAGATCTCGTAAACCTGTCTGTACAGGAAAATCTTCCTTTTTCTATAGCGGAACTAAAAAAGGCTTTTCAAATTGATTGGGATATGCGTTGGCTTAAATATTCCTGATTGGGAGAAATTTATTTTATTAGCAATTGTGTATGCTGAATATCGAGACATTAAAACGGACCTATACTGAGGAGCAAGTATTGGTTATCTTATTAACCCGTTTGCATTTTGGTACGCAAGCAGTTGAAGATGTGCGTGATTTCCTGGATAAAGAGGTTGTTGATTGGCATTTGTTTTATAAAATTATTTCGGATAATGACATCAGGGGGTTTATTTACGATGTCGTTACAGTGTATCAATTACCAATCGATCAGCAGATCCATAATGCCCTAAAAAAAGACGCAATGGCGATTACTTTGTTTGGATCTTACCAAGCGGATTTAATAGAGCATTTAGAGAATGAGTTTGGAAAATTGGGAATAATGGCCATTTCATATAAAGGAAATACGTTAGCTGCACGATATTACAAAGCACCTCTTTTAAGAGAAAGTTCGGATATAGATTTTTTGGTGAATAAAGATCAGGCACTTCAAGTGAGGAAGTATCTCCTTGAAAACGGTTATGAGTCAAGACACAATGTATCAACACATCAGCTGGGATTCGCTTTGCGCTTTCATAGAGAATTCGCCTTTAGATCCCCCAAAAATAAAATGGGTATTACTTGTTCAGTAGACCTGCAGTGGAAGCTTCTTGAAGGTTATTTGGGACCATTTCATCAGTATGATTTTCTTTCACAACATTTACAATCATATACAGCCTTCGATGGTGCTACGCGTGTAGGTTTGGCTCCGACCTATGATTTTTTATGTGTAGCATCTCATCATCTCATACGGGAACCATTGATGAGATTTAAGTATTTAATTGATTTAGGTTGTATCGTTCAAACTTCGTCGGGCCAGCTGGATTGGGAAGAAATAAGTCTACATTTTAAGCGGTACAAGTTCTCTGAGTTTCTTTGGTCAGGAATGAAGGCATTGGAAGATATAATCGGACTGCGCCTTCCGCTATCAAACATCCCTGTTGTGGCCTATCATTTGTTTACGGCTACAGAGCTCCGTAGCGGTCGTAAAATTCTTTTAAGAAAAATCAGGTTGTCAAATTTAAAGCGGTCATTCCCGGAAAGGCTAAAATTTGGTCTGAAAGCACGTTCGTCTTTATTGATACCTAATTTAAATGATTTGTCTATGACGAATGCACCCGCATGGACTATTCCATTCATTATACCCGTGAAATCTCTCAGATTCCTGTATTTGTATATAACTAAGAAGCGTTAAACTGGTCATACTTATTTAGTGCATCCAATATTGTTATAGTGGCAAAGTTCTTTTTTTCATCTTTAGCCACAAATATATTTGCTCCTGTTTCGTGATCAGTATTATCAGAACTCGGAATTCTCAGTTCAGCAGAAGGATTCCAGTGCCCAGCGGCTTGTTGGGAATTTAGGAGGAAATTTAATATGCTTTTTATTAGTTGATGATGCTTTTCTTTATGATGGGAGCATAGTATTATTTTCAATAAAAGTGCTATTTTAAAATCGTTTGGAACGAGACGATCCAGTTCTTTTTGAGCTGCATCACAAGCCCAGTTTACGGAGATATCAATCGTGTCTTTATATTTATCGGCATCTTTATTAAATAAGGCTTCAACGCTAAGTGCTGTAGCATATTCGGGGCCATCCCACCAGTAACTATACCAGTATCCCCTAGTATTTTGATGATCCAATAAGTAATCAATGGCATGTTGTATGCCAGCTAAGGCATACGCGGCGGTAACGCAGTAATGCGGTATTTTCCAACCATTAAAATGTGGATCATGAATTTTTCCGATCGGTTCATTGAGCGCATAAGTGATGATGCCGCCATCTTCAGCGACATATCTATTCATCATATCAAAACCAGGTTCCGGAAAATCATCGGCGAATGCTGCTTTATTTGCAAAAAGCCATGTCCAGATGGTGCTGTCTGCATCTGCTTGAGTCAAAGCATTATAACCCCATCCTTCATTTTTTCTATACCTGGTTTTCAACATTTTCCAGGCTCTGTCCAGTGCTTCATTGGTTTTGGGCCATTTTAAGCGGGCCAGATGACAGGCTACGTAGGCGGTTACCCACTCATCGCTGCTTCCAGGTTCCACATGGAAATCTTTCCACCATCCCGATTGTTGCTGGCTTGAAAGTAGATAGTCAACCCCCTTACTAATGGCCTGTTTGATATCAGGAATTGTTTTAAGCGCTTGTTGTTCTTCCTTTACAGTAATAAACTCCAATGGCTTTTTTACTTTCCATAAGTTTCCATAACCCAAATAGGCCTTTAGCTCTATATCTTTATCAGGACAATAAGATAATTTCAAATGAGAGATTTTCTTCTTTAGAAAGGTAAATTCGTTTTCGGGTTTGCTTAAGGATGCCACCCATAAATGTTCGGGCCAATCATTAATTTGTCCTGGAAATATCTCTTCATCCCAGGTTAATATTGCTTCTATTTTATCTTCTTTGTAATGATTGTGCCTACTGATCTTTTCTATAAAATAGCGCCAATATTTTTCTGTGGGTGGCTGTCTGTCCCAAAAACATTCAAAGCCTATTTTTGGGAAAACATTTTTTCCAATGTCAATGCATAAAGTTACCCTGTCTGCATAACTATATACAAACGATATCCAACGATCAAGTGTTGGCCCCGTCCAGGCATAACCTATTTTTTTTAAAAAGGGAGCTACGGCAGTAACAGGTAATTTTTTGATGTTTATACGTAGCACTTCAATATCTCTGGAAAATAGAATTCCCAGATACGCAATGAACGCTGGGGTAGGACAGGCATCGATGATCGTTTCGAAGAGACTAAGAAAAGATTGCCTTTCTCCCAGTGTTTCCTTTAGAATAGAAAAACAAAAATCCTTCTGGTTGATATCATTTAAACCTGATTGCAATTCAAAAAACAGCAATGGTGCTTTTATACCAGATGGAAGAACATCCAGCTCCAGAAAAACTTCAGTAATATTTTTATGATAGGATGATGATTTATCTGCCCAGCTTTTTAAAAAATGGGTAATCTTTTCGCGTTCCTGAGCCCCCGTAAACTTGTTTTCAAACCAGTCTGAAAGAGCCGGAAGGTCATCTTCGTCTCTACGTATGCAGAGTTGTAGGTCTACCTGCTCCTGGTTGTTAAAGCGGCATTCCAACCCAAATCTGATAAGAGGCGGAAAAAAGTCTGCTGCCTTTTTCAGCAATACCAGCTGTGCTGGTGACACCAGGCTTTGGGGGAGCGAGTCGCAAAAATTACCTATCGCTTTCAAAAGCGAGTATTCCTCAGATACTTGTTTCATTTTAGGATATACTTATAGTTTCAAGTATAGAATCATACACTTCACGGATACGCATGATATTATCAGGAGAATGTATACTATAAGATGGTACAATTTCCAGGAAGCTCATTGCTGATTGAAAGTAGGTCCTTAGGTACTGCTTAGAATTAAGACCCGGAAGTAATATCTCCTCCATCAACACAGCAAAAGCATCTGTTCTTTTTATGGTGGTGATTATTTGTTCGGGTTCAGGTATTCTTGAATCTATAAAGAACACGGCGGCGGTCTGTCGGGGAGGAGCATCAACGGTAGATACTTGCTGGTTGAAATAAAATTTTTCCGGGATATTATCCGATTCTGCAGCCTGTTTCCAGTCAGTGGGTAATTCGAATACACGTTTAAGGTTTATCCAGGGAATAGACCAGGCAGTTGCGATGTCTGGATTAATCTTCAAAGATGTTTCTCCCTGAGATACCCAAAAAGAGCTATGTTCATGATGCAACATAGCATAGTCATCACACCATATCGCGTGTCCATTAAGGTGGAAATAGGTAGCCAGCGTAGATTTACCAGCTCCCTTTTTGCCTATGAATAGAACTACTTTATCATTGATGCACATGGCCGATGCATGTAAGCAAAAAAAGCCCTGCTCCTGCAGGCAGAACTTCGTTATATTTCCCCGAATTAATGATTGGACTGATTGCTGAGAGGTTCCACTTGTAAAGTGATAGAGAACGTTTTTACCTGCTGATAAAATAAGGAAACTCACCCCGGGTTTTTGGTCATCGTGATATTCAAACAGGAAACACTTCTTGTTATCAGAGGTGTTTCCTGAATAAATATTTTCGCCAAAAGTTGCTAAAGAAGAAGAGCGTTTAAGCGTATTAAATACGATGCTCTCCTTCAGTTCAGCAAAATCGGCATCATTTAAATTAGTAAATGTTATAGCAGAATGCAAAATTGTTCAATTGATTATGAGGCATAAGTATTTGTACCGCCATCAGCTGTTGGCGACTGAGCGACATTCGTATTTGTTACCTCTCCAATTTTTCCAAGATCTTTTAATTCTGGCGACTGATAAACTTTTTTTTCTCCGTGTGTCGTTACTTCTTTTTGCATAAATTTTTTTTTAGAGTTAATAAAATTATTAAGAATGGTAATTTTTCCATGACAAAACATATAAAACAGGTAAAATATTGTGGAGGGATGTAGATGACTGCCCGGGAGCTCTGATTGCTGCCAACAGGCGCTGGACATCTATTTTTCCAGTTAAAAAATCACCTGATTCCGATATTTTTTTTTCCAGTATATTTTGTATTTCCCGTGTTTTTAGGTTTTGAGAAAGAGGATTTCCAAAAAGAATTGTTTTGGGCCTCCTTACTATTTCCTCCGGCAGGTAGGGTATCATGGCCATGCGTAGCAATGACTTTTTATATAATAAATGTGGGGGGAGTGCAAGTATAAAAAGTAGCAACTCTAATGAAAAAAATGGCTGTCTTACCTTTATTCTACTGCCGGTAAAACCTGGGTGGGAGGTCTCAAATAACCAGGACCAGTAAGAGCTTCCTGACATAGCGAAATTAGAACGCATGGAAGTGCCATCTTTATTTGGTTTTAATGGCGTATAGTCTCCGGGAAAGAAAGAGGAATCGCACCAGGAGGGCATAGCCATGTTTGTAATGGGATCTTTCTTCGTCCATTTTTTTATTTTTTTTCCGACTGTCCTGAAAAAGCTGCCAAATGTTTTATAGAACATCAGATCATCCAGATAGGGTTGAATGAAGTATCCTTGAGCTGTGAGCCTGTGACGTGAATGTGGCTCATGCTCAAACAATGGGTCTCCTCCAAAGCCTGTTAAATATATTCTTGAAAAAGCCGCTGCATCAGTAAGTATTTGAGATTCTGCTGTTGCATTTGGTATGGCAACTGGTTCGGGAATCCAGGAAGTTATAGGCTGCACAACATTTTTAACATAGTCCTCTGCAATGTATTGTTGGATCGGTATTTTAAGATGGCTGGCCGTGAGCTGTCCAAAATATCCTTCCTTTTCGCTTACGAGATGTCGGTAGCCAATATTAAATGATACGATGGTATGATTGCTTCCGTAGTTGTCGTCCAACACTTTTTTCACGGTAGCCGTTATTGATGAGCTGTCCATACCACCGCTTAGTGAACAGGCTATTTTATCGGAACGGGTACGGTCTTTAATAGAATGCTCAAATAAACGATAGAAGTGGCTCACATATTCCTTGGTCGTTTTATAGCGGATGGGTTTGATACTGGAAGGAATTTCCCAATAGCAACTGATATGAATTTCTCCGTTTTTATAAATCAATTTGTGCGCCGGCGGAAGTTTTTTGATCTTTTTGTAGATTGTTTGATCGAAGCTTCTGTTTGCCCCATTCGTCAAATAATCCCGCAATACATCATCCTCCAATTCAGACATCAGATTTGGGATGTCTTTAAGAGCGCTGTAAAAATTTGTGAAAAGAAAGCGTTCATCAAGTTGCGTATAATAAAAAGGGATCAGACCAAAATGATCCCGGGCACAAAAAAGATAGCTTGTCTGTTCATTCCAGATAGCAAAAGCGTAATCTCCGGAAATATGCTGCAGACAGTCCTCGCCCCAATGTTTATATGCATAAAGGATAAGGTAGGAATCGGGGGTGGTATTGGTGATGGCGTCAAAGTATGGGATAAGTTCTCTCACCAGTTCTATACGTTTATCCAAGCGGACGTCTCCTACAATCCGGAGATTTTCATCAACGGTAAAAGGGAGTTGTTCTTCTTCCGTATCATCGGAGGTTTTAAGCCAGCCAAACCGCAAATCAACTTGCACACTCCGCCATGCCCCCAGGAAGTCATTGCAACAGGATACAATGGCCGCTGTAGAAATGTCCAGCAATGCCGCATCGTCTTTTTGGAGCTGAGAAGATATTATTCCAATGAATCCGCTCATTTAAATTTCAGAATAGCGTTTAGTTTACCCGCTGGTAAAACGAAATAATTAGCAATGATGGAAGGGTGGTCATTTAAAAGAGCCCCTTCTTTTTCTAACCATGCATGAGCATCAAACTTTCCCTTATTTTGAGTTATCCCAATTTTGAGCTCCGAAGAAATGCCTCTTCTGCGTAGTAAGAAACGCATGACCAGTGACTGAGATAAGCATCGTCCCTTTAAAAGAGGCAACTGGTTCATCTGATTAAAGATGGTTGCATATTTGTCCAGAATGGCCACTCTTTCGTTGTAATCCGGCGGGGGAACTTTTTTCGCGAAAAAAGAAAGCAGTCTTTCGGTCGTTTTCAAGCTTGTAAAACGAAGGCTTACTTCTGTTAAGATAGTAAGTATACGAGCCCGGAAGTACATCCGATCGTATGCTCTCAAGGATCTGTTTAAGTCAGTTAAATCACGCTCTGAATACATCAGTAAATAATAATTAGTTCAGCTTTTTCAAGCTCGTCTATTAATCGGCTGATATCCTCCTGAAGCCTTTCTGTACTTACTTCATATTCCTCTTGCAGGATATTGAGGGCAAATGTGTATTCCTGCTCTTCAGATAATAATTCCCAGAAGCGTTTTCCTACTTGATCGAGTTCATAAAAACGCTCTGTGTTTAAATTCAGAATGACAATACCAGCACCCATTTCCCGAACAACAGTGTTTTCGGATATTTTTATTTTTTTTTCTAAACCGGTCATTAATATTAATGTTTTAAGGGGCTTAAGTGCACACTAAAATGACGATGACAATGATTGATAGTCCTTAATGGTTTAGTCTGACAATAAAGATAGGTGGTAATAATTTTAAATCGTAATGCGCTTAAAGCATCTCGTTATCTCTCAAGATAGTATTATGATAGTCTTTAAATTGTTTAGCTCTCTACTATTATATATACTTACGTCTTATATTGAGGTGAAATTATGATCCATGCATTCTTAACATCTTCAACAAAAAATAAAATCCTTCACAAATAGGCTGCACGTATTTTGGGGCATGGAATATTCTCTACACAAATTAGCTAAACTTTCTGATATTTCCCAACGTTTCAACCGTATCCGATTTTTCGGTAAAAGGTTTAAAAAAAGCCCTGATATCAATTAAGACACCAAGGCTTTAAAGCTGCGGAGAAGAAGGGATTCGAACCCTTGAAGCCCTTTCAAGCTTACACACTTTCCAGGCGTGCCGGTTCAACCACTCCCGCACTTCTCCGATTATCTTTCCCTGAGTAAAAATGGAAAGGTTGTTTTTTCCAATTCAGGGTTGCAAAGATAATCCTTTAGTTTATATTTCAAAAAAAAGTTTAATTCTTGTCGTAAAGCTTCCATATGCCTGCTCCTAAAAGCCCACCCACAATAGGTCCTACAATAAATACCCAGAGATTGGATAGTGCTTGTCCGCCTACAAAAATAGCTGGTCCGATACTGCGGGCCGGGTTAACAGATACCCCTGTTACCGGGATGCCTACAATGTGAATCATGGTAAGGCACAAGCCAATGGCGAGGCCTGCGAAGGCTCCATTCCCATTGTTTTTACTGGTACTGCCATGTACTACTACGAGGAAGATAGTAGTTAATACTATTTCGGCTACGAGACCAGTCACCAGCGAATAGTGATCTGGTGATCCCTGTTCTACCCCATTTGCGCCTAATCCGTTGGCGGCAAGGGAGTAGTCGGCCTTGCCTTGGGCAATAAAATACAGCACCGCAGAAGCCACAATAGCTCCTATGATTTGAGAAACAATGTACGCGCCTGCATCTTTACCGGATATTTTGCCGGTAGACAACAGGGAAATCGTAATAGCGGGATTAAGATGGCAACCGGAGATATGACCAACAGCATAGGCCATAGTAACTACCGATAACCCAAACGCAAAAGCAATACCCAGGAATCCTACATGTGTGCCGGCTAACACCGCACTGCCACAACCCATAAATACTAAAACAAAAGTGCCAAAAAATTCTGCAATACATTTCTGAGATAATGAAACTGCCATAGAGAGGAAGATTTTGTGGTGATTGGAAATCGGGGAATATGAAATTGGTGATAATTAAATTTACCGCAAATATTCAAGATAAAAAAAAGCGGGAAGCACAACTAAAGTGCTTCCCGCTTGTATAGCTCTGTAAGGAGCTTAATATACTTCGATAGGTGTTAACTCACCACGCAGCGGTGCTTCTATCAGCTTCCGGGTTTCTGCAGGTGATAAGCCCTGTCCCAATACAAACATCAGTTTGGTGACAGCTGCCTCAAAGGTCATATCATGGCCGCTTACCACGCCGATTTCCACAAGATGCTGACTGGTTTCATATTTTCCCAACTCTACAGACCCACCATCACATTGCGTAATATCTACTACCAGTGCACCGTTATCTATTACTTTTTTAATGCTTTCAATAAACCAGGGTTGCGTATTGGTATTGCCGCTACCAAATGTTTCCATGATAACGCCCTTTAGGCCAGACACGCTCAGAGTGGCTTCCACCGCCCTTCTGCTGATGCCAGGAAATAACTTCAGTACCGTAATATTTGTTTCCAGTTCTTTATGCACCTTCAGTGGTTGTGTAGGTGGTGGTAAAATGAACTGGTGCTTGAATTTAATATCAATGCCGGCTTCGGCCAGCGGAGGATAATTCATGGTATAGAATGCCTCGAACTTTTCCGCATTATATTTTTTGGAACGGTTACCTCTGAAAAGGGAGAAGTCAAAATAAATACATACTTCCGGAACCAGGGATATATTAGTGCCGTTATGCCTGCTGCAGGCTATTTCCATGGCAGTAATGATATTCTCCTTGGCATCAGTACGTATTTTACCTATAGGCAGCTGTGAGCCGGTTAAAATAACAGGTTTCGACAGGTTTTCCAGCATAAAGCTCAGTGCAGAGGCAGTAAAAGCCATGGTGTCAGAACCATGCAGAATAACAAACCCATCGTATCGGTCGTATCGGTCCTCAATAATACTGGCCAGTTCTACCCAGATCTCTGGCTGCATGTCTGATGAATCTATAGGCGGATTAAATGCGTACACATAAAAATCGATACCCATCCGGTAGAGTTCCGGTAAATTATTCCGTATTTCGTTGAATCCGATAGGGCGCAGTGCTTTGGTCTTATCATCATAGATCATACCCACTGTACCGCCCGTGTAAATAATCAGTATTTTACTCATTGTGCTAGTAGCCATTGCCTGCAAAGGTATTACCTAAACAGTTAGAGCATTTTGAATAATTTCCGGGCATTGCTGCTTGTTATAGCTGCTACGTCTGCTATTTTTAGATTTTTTATATCTGCCACCTTTTCTCCTGCCAGCGGGAGGTAGGCGCTTTCATTGCGTTTACCCCGGTAAGGTACCGGTGCTAAATAGGGCGCATCTGTTTCCATTATAATGTGCGCCAGGTCTATTTCTTCCAGTAGTTTATCCAACCCTGACTTCTTAAACGTCACAACGCCGCCTATGCCCAGATAGAAGCCCAGGTCAATGATTTCCTTTGCCTCGTCCAACGTGCCGGAAAAACAGTGGAATACACCGCTTAAGCGGCCATCCTGCAAGCCCTTTACTTCGTTGATACATTCCCGTGTGGCTTCCCGGCTATGAATAGATACGGGTAGCTGGTATTCCCTTGCCAGCAGTAATTGTTCCTGGAAGGCCTGGTATTGCTGGGTTAACAGCGACTTATCCCAGTAAAAATCCAGCCCTATTTCCCCGATGGCTTTAAAAGGTCGTTGTTGCAGCCAGGCTTTTACCAGGTCCAGCTGAGCGGCTACGTTCTCCTTTACATAGCAGGGGTGTATCCCCATCATGGCATATATGTGCTCCGGGTGCCTGGCTTCCAGCTCCAGCATCCCTTCTATAGAACTCTCGTCTATATTAGGCAAAAACAGTTGATCTACTCCCGCTGCTATGGCCCGCGTTACCATCTCTTCCCGGTCTGCCTCAAATTCTTCGGAATACAGGTGGGTGTGGGTATCTATCCAGCGCATAATAATTTATTTATTAAATTTGTAATTTCTTTAATATTTAAAGGATATCTTTATACCTACAAAGGTAAAGACCGAAAAACCTAATTGCTAATAAAACCTAAACTATGAAAAGCTATTTCAGTACAAATCGTGTGCTGGCGTGGACCATCACCGGCGTGGCAGTAGCCACTATTTTCTTTGCGTGTAAGAAGGAAGTAACCACAGACACCGCTCCCAACAACGAAACAGATAATAAGACGATTGGCGTGGTGCAACATGAAGCCGTGGTAAGCGCTATGTACAATGATTGGTTCGAAACAGTAGCCAGCGTAGGTATCGACCAGGGTATGTTTACCGGTCGCCAGGCAAATCCCAATGGGACTGAAATGGCGGATGTTCCCAAGCCCTCCTGCCCATCTTCTGAGCTGCTGGATGGTACAGGTGGTACCTGGCCTAAACGCGTAGCAATAGATTTTGGAGAATCCTGCCTTGACAGATTTGGTGTTTATCGCAGTGGCATCCTAAATGTAACGTTCAGCGGCCCGCTTTTCAACCCCGCCTCCACCATCACCGTGGAACCATCCAATTATAAACTCAACGGAAAAGCCGTAGCCGGACGATTTGTGATCAGTAACGCCACCTTCAGCCTTACAGCTGGTATGCAGTATACAACTGAATTAACCGGTGGTAAAATAACACTTGCGGATACACTGATTATCAACTATGCCTGCAAAAAAACGGTGAAACAAATAGCCGGCTTTGAGCTGGACAGGCCATTCAGGAACCTGTCTGATGATGTATACAGTGTAGATGGTACTGCCAGTCTTAGCTATGAGAAAGGGCCCGCTGCAGGCCTTACGGCAACTTTCACCACACAGTCGTCACTTATTAAAGCATGGAGCTGTCAGTATATTTCTAAGGGTAAGCTGAAAGTAGACTTCAACAATGCTTCCGGTGTAATTGATTATGGAGATGGAACGTGCGATGACGTAGCGACTATAACGGTAGGTGATAAAGCGAAAGAAATTAAACTGAAACCATAAATTTTACCTGGTGCTGATACACCTTGTATCAGCACCAGATCATTATACGATCGCAGCCAGTTCATATTTTTGCTTTTTGCAATACTCCAGCACCCGTGGCAGTGCATATTCCAACCGATCCCAGGCCTTGGTGCTGTCATGAAATACCACAATAGAGCCGGGTTGTAATTTAAACACCACATTCTGCACACAGGCTTCCCCGTTGAGTTCCGTGTCAAAATCACCACTCAGCAGATCCCACATAATAATTTTAGCACCCGGAATCTTATTCTTTATCTGACGGATCTGGAAAGGAGTGATCCTGCCATAAGGAGGCCGGAATAGCGGGGAGGGAATATACTTAGCAGCTTCCAGCACATTTTCCAGGTATTTTTCTGTATTTGTTTTCCAGCCGTTCAGATGATTGTGTGTATGGTTGCCGGTAGCATGGCCCGCTTCCAGTATCTGCTGGTAAATGGTCGGGTGCTCCACCACATTTTTACCGATACAGAAAAAAGTTCCTTTCGCATCATATTTGGCCAGCTGTTCCAGCACAAAGGGTGTTGCCTGTGGATGCGGGCCATCGTCAAAAGTGAGGTATACTTTGTTGCCGGCCGGAGACATATTCCAGACACAGCTTTTATACAGGGCTTTCAGGATGCCGGGTGTTTTAGTAAGATAGAACATAGCGCAATGGTGCTTGATACTGCAATATACTTAATGTGTGAAAGCGGGATATCGTATTAAAAAATTTTAATCTTCCGCATTTCTCCCCTCATGAATCACTGGGAGCTAAACGCTAAATCCTTATCTTTGTCGCCTATGGATCACAAAAAAGTAAGAGTGCGTTTTGCGCCCAGTCCTACTGGTGGCCTACATCTTGGAGGTGTACGCACTGTATTGTTCAACTATTTGTTTGCAAAACAGCACAAAGGCGATTTTGTGCTGCGTATTGAAGATACTGACCAAACCCGCTATGTTGCTGGTGCGGAAGAGTACATCAGCGAATGTTTGAGCTGGTGTGGCCTCACGCCGGATGAAAGTCCCGCGGTAGGTGGTCCGTATGGTCCTTATCGCCAGAGTGAGCGTAAGCCAATGTATCGCCAGTATGCGGAGCAACTGGTAAAATCCGGTCACGCCTATTATGCTTTCGATACACCGGAAGAACTGGAAAGTATGCGCGAAAGGTTGAAAGGGCCCGACAATCATTCTCCCCAGTACAACCACCTCGTAAGAGAAAAAATGCGTAATTCCCTCACCCTGTCTGATGCAGAAGTACAGGAATTACTGGTGAAGAATACACCGCATGTTATCCGTATTAATATGCCTGCTGATGAAGAACTCACCTTTACCGATCTGGTACGTGGTGAAGTTACTTTTCATACTTCGCAGGTAGATGATAAAGTATTGCTGAAAGCAGACGGTATGCCTACCTATCACCTCGCAGTGGTAGTAGATGATTACCTGATGAAAATTACCCATGCTTTCCGTGGAGAAGAATGGTTGCCATCTGCACCAGTACATCTCCTGCTCTGGAAATACCTGGGCTGGGAAGCTGATATGCCGCAATGGGCGCATCTTCCGCTGATCCTGAAACCTGATGGTAACGGTAAACTCAGCAAACGTGACGGAGATCGTTTAGGCTTCCCCGTATACGCTATGAACTGGACAGATCCCGCCACCCAGGAAGTGACGAAAGGGTTCCGTGAACTGGGCTTCCTGCCGGAAGCATTCATCAATATGCTGGTGATGCTGGGTTGGAATGACGGTACTGAACAGGAAATATTCTCTATAGAGGAACTGATTCAGAAGTTCTCCCTGGAGCGGGTGCATAAAGCCGGCGCCAAATTCGATTACGAAAAAGCCAAATGGTTTAACCATCAGTATATCCACCATAAAGACAACGAAAGCCTGGCAGCCCTTTTCCAACCAGTGCTGGCAGAAAAAGGTGTTAGCGCAGATCCGGCCTATGTAGCCACCGTGGCTGGCCTGGTGAAAGAACGTTGTTACTTCGTGAATGAAATCTGGGACCATGGTTTCTTCTTCTTCCAAAGCCCAACGAGCTATGATGAAGCCGCTGTAAAACCAAAGTGGAATGCTGATAAAGAAGCATTCTTCACTGCCTGGTCTTCACAGCTGGATAGCTTAACCGCTGCTCCTGCGGCAGATCTGGAAGCTGCTTTCAAAGCCCTGGCTGCTGAAAAGAACCTGAAAATGGGCGACGTGCAACTGCCTTTCCGCATCATGCTGACAGGTGGTAAATTCGGACCTCCTGTTTTTGATATTGTAGCTACACTGGGTATAGCGGAAACACGCAACAGGATAGCAAAAGGATTGGAAGCTTTTAAGTAGAATTGTTAGCAATTATATAGATAAAGGCTAAACGATGTGGATCGTTTAGCCTTTATTATTTTGCCAGATTTTTAGGCCGGTGTGAGAGCTGATTAAGTTAAAGTCGCTGTCATTATGCACTACTTCCAGGTCAAAACTCATGGCGTAGAAAGCAATGACACAATCATTACCACTACGAATGGTTACGCCTTTTTTCCGGAGCGCCCTGTATAGTGTTCCGGCTCCCATAGCAGCCATCATGTGAGGTAGTTCCAGTTTGGTATGCCAGCGGAGAATTTCTTTCAGTTTTTTATGCTGGGCATCTTCTTTTATCCCTTGCAAAAACTCTTGTGCAACGATAGGCACAAGTGGCGTCTCAAATCTGTTTTTTAAATAATAAGCTAGCAGAAGGGGTTGTGACGTTTCTTTTTTTCCTGCGTAGTCAATCCAAACGGAGGTGTCAAAGATGAGTGGATTTTTCATGCGCCTCGCATTTCATTCAGATCGCCGTCCCAATAGATCTTGCCTTTCATCGCCAGCAATTCTCTGTTTTTAACACCGAGAATATAATCTCTCAATGCCTTATTCAACACCTCTTCTTGTGTCTTTCCTTTATTAAGCTTCATCGCTTCTTTGATCAACTCAGGATCTAAGTTTACTAAGTTTGCCTGGTTTATACTGGCTCTTGCTTTTGCCATAAAGAATGGTTTATTATTATCAACAAAAATACATAATAATATACACATAAAAAGGCCGGACAGTAATAGTCCGGCCAGTTATTTATTTCAAAAAAGAATAAAAATATTACTTCCCTTTCGCACTCTCTTTCGCCCACGCATCCTTCAGCGTCACTGTTCTGTTGAATACCACTTTTTCTGGTGTACTATCTGGATCCACGGAGAAATATCCTTTACGCAGGAACTGGAAACGTTCACCTGGTTTAGCTTGCAGCAGACCTGGTTCTACAAGCGCTTCTTTGATAACTTGTAAGGAATCCGTATTAATCAGCGTTTTGAAATCGGCTTCTTCTGCAGCTGGATTTTCAGAAGTGAATAAGCGATCGTAGATACGTACTTCAGCAGTAGCAGCATGTGCTGCACTTACCCAGTGAATGGTTCCCTTAACTGTTAAGCCGCTTTGGTCACCACCACTTTTGCTTTCAGGTAAATAGGTAGCGTAGATGGTGGTGATATTACCATCGGCATCTTTATCGAAGCTTTCTCCTTTAATGATATAAGCATTCTTTAAGCGCACCATGTTACCAGGACCGAGACGGAAGAATTTCTTTGGAGGATTTTCCATGAAATCTTCGCGTTCAATATACAGGGTGTTGCTGAAATGCAGGGTACGGGATCCTGCGCTTTCATCTTCCGGGTTATTGTCTGCAGTCATTTCTTCCACCTGTCCTTCCGGATAGTTGGTGATCACCAGTTTAACCGGGTCCAGCACTGCCATTACGCGGTTGGCGGTTTTATTCAGCTCTTCGCGGATACAGAATTCCAGCAGACTCAATTCAATCATCTGGTCGCGTTTCTGTACGCCTACACGTTCGTTGAACATGCGGATGCTGGCAGGTGTATAGCCCCGGCGGCGTAAGCCGCTGATAGTAGGCATACGAGGATCGTCCCAGCCGCTTACATAATTCTCCTCCACCAGTTGTTTGAGTTTTCGTTTACTCATCACCGTATAGGTGAGGTTTAAACGGGAAAACTCGTACTGATGGCTGGGAAATATTTCAAGCTCGTTGATAAACCAATCGTACAGCGGGCGATGTGGAATAAACTCCAGTGTACAGATGGAATGGGTAATATTTTCAATGCTGTCACTCTGGCCGTGGGCGAAGTCGTACATCGGGTAGATGCACCATTTGTCGCCGGTACGGTGGTGATGGGCATGTTTAATACGATACATCAGCGGGTCGCGCATATGCATATTAGGGGAGGCCAGGTCTACTTTGGCGCGGAGGGTTTTTTCTCCGTCTTTGAATTCTCCGTTACGCATACGGGTGAACAGGTCCAGGTTTTCCGCTACAGAGCGGCTTCTGGCTGGAGTAGGCGTGCCTGGAACCGTAGGGCTACCTTTGGCAGCGGCTATTTGTTCCGCAGTGGCGTCTTCTACGTAGGCCAGTCCTTTTTCTATCAACTTTACGGCAAAAGCGTACAATTGCTCGAAATAATCGGAGGCATACAGTTCTTTTTCCCACTCAAATCCCAGCCAGTGGATATCTTCCTTGATAGAATCCACGTATTCGGTGTCTTCTGTTACAGGGTTGGTATCATCGAAGCGGAGATTGGTTTTACCGTTATATTTCTGGGCCAGTCCAAAGTTCAGTGCAATGGATTTGGCATGCCCGATATGCAGGTAGCCATTCGGTTCCGGCGGGAAACGCGTCAGTACACGACCATCATTTACGCCGTTCGCTATGTCTTCTTCAACAATTTGTTCTATAAAGTTGAGGGATCTTTCTTCGCTCATAGTGCTTTTTATCTTGGAGGGCAAATGTACGAAAAAGCGGAAAGCTTATGCTTTCTGCTTTTTCGTACATTTACTTCCTTAATATGATAATTGGTATGGTCAACCCGTTAAATCGTCCTGTTCGTGTATTGGTAGCCAAAGTGGGCCTTGATGGCCATGATCGTGGAGCAAAAGTAATTGCGGCAGCACTGCGGGATGCCGGCATGGAAGTAATATATACCGGCCTGCGTCAAACCCCCGAAATGGTGGTAAATGCCGCCCTGCAGGAAGATGTGGATGCCATTGGCATCAGTATCCTCTCGGGCGCCCATATGACCGTATTCCCCAAGATTATTGCCCAGATGAAGGAAAAAGGGCTGAATGACGTGCTGTTGACCGGTGGGGGCATTATCCCGGATGAAGATATGGCAACCCTCCAGGAAATGGGGGTGGGTAAACTCTTCCCTCCGGGTACCAATACCAAAGATATTTCCGAGTATATCACCAGCTGGGTGGCCGCTCACAGAAATTTTTAAAAATATTTCGGGATCGCCGTAACATTTCTTTAACCGGGTCGTCTTCAGATTAGTAATCCACCAAATCTAAAAAACCACAACCCGTATTATGAATTATAAGTTACTCCCGCTTTCCCTGGTACTGTTGCTGATTGGTTGTAGCGTGTTTGCACAGGATAAGAAAGATTCAGTCAGCACAGCTGCCACTGATACCACGATAGAGAAAACCGTAGAGAAAACAACTGCCTTTACCCTTATTTTTGGAAAATATCCTAAGCACCGGGAAGGGGTATACGTTACCCATGGCGGAGAAGGCCCATTGCTGTCTTTTGGTTCCATGAAGGATAATGGAGAGCATGTCCGTAATATTCCGCGTTTTACGATCTTTTTTAATGTAGGCAGCAATTTCAATAAAGATTTCTCTAAAAACTTCGGCATTTTCACAGGCCTCAATCTTAAAAATATAGGGTTCATCTCCAAACCCACCGATTCCCTGAAGCTGAAACAACGGGTATATACTGTTGGCGTTCCGCTGGGTATTAAGATCGGCGATGTAACCGGAGGCAGCTTTTTCTTTTTTGCCGGCGGTGAAATTGATCTGGCCATTAATTATAAAGAAAAACAATTTGTAGACGGAGACAAGGTCCATAAATTCAACGAATGGTTCAGCGATCGTACACCACTGCTGATGTCTTCTCTTTTCGCCGGAATCAGGGTGAACCCGGGTTTCGGACTGAAAGTACAGTACTACCCCCAGAACTTTTTTAACCAGGACTTCAAAACAAAAGATAAAGGGGGCAACACCGTTTATCCCTATAAAAACCTGGAAGCAAACCTGATTTTTGTAACACTGGGATATAATTTCAGCGGTATCAATTATTTTAAAGTAAAGAAGAAAAGACACTATATGAAAATGAAAAGCGGCAAAGCAGAGTTTGAAGTAAACTATTAAGATAGATAAACGTTATTTTTCGTAACCGGAACTAATTTTTAATTAGTTCCGGTTTTTTTGTCGACAGTCAATAATACCAAAATGAGGAGCAGCTGGCATATACATCTTCCCTGATGCTAAAATGCCGCGATGATAAGCATTGGATTCTCTTCGGATATAGCAGTGAAATATGATAAGGAGCCCTGGACGGCGGGCAGGATAAGCAGCTGGAGGCGGCTATCGGGCTGATTCGTTAGGTTATTGAATATTGCTTAATATTGAGCAACTAAAAATTCGGCCATGTATCAAACCTTAAGCACACAACTGGAGAATAATATCCTGACGATTACGATCAACCGCCCGGAAAAAATGAATGCGCTCAACCAGCAGGTGCTGGCCGAGTTGGCACTGGTGGTAGACGAAATTTATGGTAACAGGGACATCAAAGGAGCTGTTATTACTGGTTCAGGAGAAAAAGCTTTTGTAGCGGGTGCAGATATCAGTGAGTTTCTTACTTTATCAGATAAACAAGGCGAAGAACTGGCCAAGAAGGGCCATGTGATTTTTCAACGGATAGAAAGCTGCCCTAAGCCCATCATAGCTGCCATAAACGGTTTCGCCCTGGGTGGCGGTTGTGAACTGGCAATGGCCTGTCATTTCCGTATAGCCAGCGAAAATGCAAAATTCGGGCAGCCGGAAGTAAACCTGGGCCTGATTCCTGGCTACGGTGGTACTCAGCGCCTTACACAGCTCATTGGCAAAGGCAAAGCGCTGGAACTGATGATGACAGGTGATATGATTACTGCAGCAGAAGCGCAGGCCTGGGGCCTCGTTAATCACGTGGTGAAGCTCGAAGAATTGCTGCCCAAAGCCATTTCCATCTTACAAAAAATACAAACAAAAGCACCACTGGCCATTGCCCGCGTGATTAAATGCGCCAATGCTGCACTGGACAAAAATCAGGACGGATTTGAACTTGAACTGAAGGAATTCGGGGCCTGCTTTGCCACGAAGGATTTACAGGAGGGCGCCGCAGCCTTTATCCAGAAAAGACAAGCGAATTTTAAAGGAGAATAGCTTGCTGCCCTATCCGTAAAGCCGTACTTTTGTACCCTTAAAAGTTTAAGTCATGGAATTCAGAATAGAGAAAGACACAATGGGCGAGGTGAAAGTGCCTGTAAATGCCTATTATGGCGCTCAAACACAGCGCTCCATTGAAAATTTCAAGATCGCCCAGGATATCAACAAAATGCCGAAAGAAATTATCAAGGCATTTGCTTATCTGAAGAAAGCGGCTGCCATCACTAACGTAGAAGCGGGTGTGCTGCCGAAAGAAAAAAGCGATCTGATTGGTCAGGTATGCGATGAAATCCTGGAAGGTAAACTGGATGACCAGTTTCCACTGGTAGTTTGGCAAACCGGTTCCGGTACGCAGTCCAACATGAACGTGAACGAAGTGGTAGCTTACCGCGCACACGTATTACATGGTGGTCAGCTGACAGACAAAGATAAATTCGTTCATCCCAATGATGATGTGAATAAATCGCAGTCTTCCAATGATACCTTCCCTACTGCCATGCACATTGCTGCTTATAAAATGCTGCAGGAAGTAACTATTCCCGGCATTACAAAGCTGCGCGATACCCTCGCTAAAAAAGCAGCAGCATTTAAGAATGTAGTGAAAATAGGTCGTACCCACTTCATGGATGCTACCCCACTTACACTTGGTCAGGAAATTAGCGGCTATGTAGCACAGCTGAACCATGGCTTAAAAGCGATCAACAATTCACTGGCTCACCTGAGTGAACTGGCACTGGGTGGCACTGCAGTTGGTACTGGCATCAATACACCTAAAGGATACTCTGAAAACGTGGCAAAAAATATTGCACTGTTAACCGGACTTCCTTTTATCACTGCTGAAAATAAATTTGAAGCATTGGCAGCACATGATGCTATCGTAGAAGCACATGGCGCACTGAAAATGGTAGCGGTAAGTTTAATGAAGATAGCCAACGATATCCGCATGCTGAGCTCCGGCCCACGCGCAGGTATCGGCGAAATTCACATCCCTGACAATGAGCCGGGTTCTTCTATTATGCCAGGCAAAGTAAACCCCACCCAGTGCGAAGCGCTCACCATGATTGCTGCACAGGTAATGGGTAACGATGTGACCATCAGCATTGGCGGTTCTAACGGACACTTCGAACTGAACGTGTTTAAACCAGTGATGATCTTCAACTTCCTGCATTCTGCCCGCCTGATCGGTGACGGTTGCGTAAGCTTCAACGACAAATGCGCTGAAGGTATCGAACCTATTGAAGCCAACATCAAAAAACATGTGGAAAATTCCCTCATGCTGGTAACTGCATTGAACACCAAAATCGGCTACTATAAAGCAGCTGAAATTGCGCAGAAAGCCCATAAGGAAGGAACTACCCTCAAAGAAATGGCCGTGAAACTGGGTTACGTAACCCCGGCTGAATTTGATGAATGGGTAGTGCCCGCTCACATGGTAGGAGAAATAAAGTAAGCTATTAGCTTTTAGTGAAATGCAGCGAGGATTAGAAGTATATAAACTACTTTTATCCCGCTGCATTTTTATTTTTACTAACCGGCAATACCTAACAGCTCCATGGATATTCTCTTTTATAGTGCCCAGGCTTACGATATAAAGTATTTCAATCAGGCTAATCAGCAGGGATCGCATTGCTTTCGTTTCCTGGATGCCCCGCTGAATGAAGATAATACTGCATTGATAAAGGAAGAACAGGCGATTTGCATATTTGTAAATGATAAAGCAGATGCCACTGTCATCCACATATTGAAAGAGAAGGGTATAAAATTAATTGCCCTGCGTTGCGCCGGCTTTAATAATGTAGACCTCAAAGCCGCTGCAGCTGCCGGTATTAAAGTGGTACGTGTACCTGCTTATTCACCACACGCGGTGGCAGAACATGCGGTAACCTTACTGCTGGCGCTCAACCGGAAAATATATAAATCGTATAACCGTGTACGTGATGGTAACTTTACGCTGAACGGACTGGAAGGATTTGATCTCTTTGGCAAAACTATCGGGGTAGTAGGTACCGGTAATATAGGCGCCGTATTTTGCCGCATTATGCAGGGCTTTGGCTGCAAGGTATATGCTCATGACATTTACGAACAACCCGCCTTGCAGGAAGCAGGTGTGGAATATGTATCTATGGCCACTGTTTTTTCAAAGGCAGATGTGATATCACTACATTGCCCGCTGTTGGAAAGTACCCGCCATATTGTGAATGCACATACCATTGCCACCATGAAACCCGGCGTAGTATTGATTAATACTAGTCGTGGCGGATTGATTGACACCAAGGCAGTAGTGGAAGCGCTCAAAAACGGGCATATTGGGGCACTGGGAATAGATGTATATGAACAGGAAGAACACCTGTTTTTTCAGAATTTTTCCGGCAGTATTATCCAGGATGATGTGCTGTCAAGATTAACCACTTTCCCCAATGTAGTGGTAACCGCCCACCAGGGATTTTTTACGAAAGAAGCATTAACACAGATTGCAGAGGTAACGTTAAACAATATACGTAGTTTCGATAAAGGGGAAGACCTCTTAAATGAGGTGAAGTAGCGTAGTAACGATCGTACGTAAACTCAGGATAATGATGAGGATACCTACCATGATCATGAGAGGTTTGCGTTTAATTTTTCTTACCAGCACCGCCGCAAAAGGAGAAGCAATTACGCCGCCAATCACCAGGCCTACAATCACCTGCCAGCTGGAGATGCCTGTAAATATCAGGAAGGTTGCTGCACTGGAAAGGGAGATGAAAAACTCAGCAGCATTCACAGAGCCAATGGTATAATGTACGGTACGGCCCTTGCTCAATAAGGTAGAGGTAACAATCGGGCCCCAGCCTCCGCCACCAATAGCATCCATAAATCCACCCATAAAAGCCAGTGGTCCCAATCTTTTTGTTTTGCTTTTCCGCTTGTTTTTCTGGATGCCTTTCCGGATCACGATAATACCCAACACAAGTAAATAAGCACTGATAAAGGGTTTTATCACATCGCCATCTATCTTGTCGGATAAGAGATAAGCGCCTGTAATGGCGCCAATCATGCCTGGAATCAGCAGGCATAAAAATAGTTTTTTGTTCACATTTCCCAGCTTGAAATGAGCAAACCCCGATGCTCCCGTGGTAAATACTTCAGCTACATGTACGCTGGCGCTGCTCACAGAAGGAGATACACCCAGACCCAACAGCAGGGACGAGGAAGTAGCGCCGTAAGCCATACCCAATGCTCCATCTACCAGTTGCGCACACAGGCCAACAATAATATAAAACAATAACTCTGTTGTAAACAGCGATTCAATGAACTGGTATACTTTGCCCTGAACAGCAGTGGGCACCTGGTATCGATACAGCACCACCAATACAATGACCACGATCAGCGATAGGCCGGCAATCTGCCACCATTTGTAGGAGGACTGCTGCTTTGCTGCTACTGTGCCTGCTACGGCCGTTGATCGTGTAGTCATATCAGTTACATTGAGAGGTGAAAAAAAAGCAGCGATGCAGATATTTCATCTGCATCGCTGAAATAATTACTTGTTAATCTTCTTGAAAACATTATCATACGTTACCGTTAAGTAGTACAATCCGCCGATAGTGGGACCACCTACATACTGGAAGTATTTAGAATTCAGGATGTTGGAGGCTCCCAGTTTAAAGGAGGTATTGATCTTTGGTACGCGATAGGTAATCTGTGCATCTACGGTGTTGTATGCAGGTACATCGCCGTTACCAAAGAGGTTCTGCCAATAGAACGTATTCTGCCAGTGCCATACCACGTTAAAGCCAATATTCTTCACTACGTTACGGTTACCCAGACTCACGTTGGTAAACCAATCAGGCGTATTAAAACCAGGAATCAACGCATCGTCTTTAGTTTTATCCTGGGCCAGTTTATTGTAGTTGGCATTACCACTTACGGTGTAGCCTTTATAGATATCGTAGGTAACCGCCAGGGCAAATCCGTAGTTGTTTACGGTAGATTTACTGTTCGTCCAAACGCGGTAGCGGTCTTGTTGTGCCTTGTCGAGCATCTGGTTCAGCACTGTCTGATCAGGTGTGTTTACGTTACCGGTTTTGGGTACTACTGCTTCTATTTGTCCGATGAAATGTTTGTAGGAGCTATAATAACCATCCAGATCCACAAACAATCTGTTGTCCAGCAATACGGCTTTATAACCTGCTTCGAATGAAGTGATCTGTTCCGGAACGATAGGATCCAGGTTAGCAACTTTCAATACACCAGCATTTTTTGCAGCAGCAGCATCTTTGGAGATGTGTTCTGCATTGATGGTTTTATTTACCGCTACACCAAACGCATCTACTGTGCTGGTGAGAAAGGAGTTTTTGAAGTAACCGAGTCCTTCTTCAATGAAAGCAAGACCGCCTACACGTCTTACCTGGCCGTTGTTTACGAAGGAGTAAGCTTCAAACAGGGAAGGGAAACGGAATCCATTCTGCCAGGAAACGCGGAAGTTATGTTTGTCTTTAATGCTGTAAACCGCCGCAATACGAGGGTTTATTTTACCATCGAACTGCTCATTTTTATCGTAGCGCAGGGAGCCGGTGAGCTTCAGTGCATCGTTGAAAAATGTTTTGCTGATTTGTGCAAAGCCACCATATTTTCCGTACCAGATATTTTTGCCGCCAGGTGTGTTGCGTTTATCAGCGGGACGGGAAAAATCTACGAAGTTGTTACCATCCGGGATGATTTCGTAGGTGCGGTAATCCGCGCCTACCAGTACATCGGCGAAGTGGATGTATTTACGCAGGTTCCAGGTACCTTCCGTATGGTAGAAACGGCTCCTTTGCAGGAGTGCAGCACCACCGCTGGTATTGTTAGGGTCTTTGGAAGTAGGGTAAATATCCCAGTCGTTAATGCTTTTAATTTTAGCTACCTGTGCGTCGAAGGCAGGAGTACCTGGTGTCCATCTGCCGGCATCCGCAAAGGTGCGGGCCGCCTGATGGGCTGCAACGAGGTCGGAGCCAGCTGTCAGCGCATTGTTTAAGCCGGAGGTATAATCCGCGAGCCATTTTTTATCTGGCTTGAAAGATTTTTCCAGGTTATCCGCCAGCGGGTTCATGTTGTAAGAGTCTCCGGTATTTTCAATGGAGATATAGGATCTTACGGTGAAGTCCGGGTGTACCAGTTCCAGTTTTGCATTTTGTACGGTCACGCCTCTCAGGCCGATACGGTTACCGCGTTGGAAAAATCCATCCATTTCACCATAACGGTAGGATGCAGATAACTCCAGTTTACGGGGTAAGCGGAAGTTGAAAGAGAAGTCGGCCTTTTTATTTTTTACGGTGAAATCACCTACTATATCTTTCTCCCAGTAGCCGGTACGGTGTACGTTGTAAGCGCGTCCGTCTTTGTCGATTACCTGGAGATTGGAGTTGTCCCCGTATTTATTCCATGCATCATTAGCGATATTGTTAGCTCCGCTTAGTTGCGGAAAATCAGGGTTGGCTTTTGATTGTGGGGAAAAGTCACTGTGGTTGTCTGCATACCAGTCGGTGCCCTGCATGTAGCTCAGGTTCACTTTCCAGGCAAACCAGGAAGAATAGGCCTGTGCGTAACGTACGGCCGTTTCCGTGAGTAATTTGGCGCCGCCGTTGTCACCTACATGGTTTACCGCTACTTTCTGGTATACACTTACACCCTGGTATTGGAAGGGGTTTTTGGTGATGAGGTTAGACATGCCATTAATAGCGTTCATACCGTATAGGGCGGAAGATGCGCCGGGCGTTACTTCTACGCTGGAAATATCCAGTTCCGTGGGGCCGATGGCGTTACCGAGGGGTACACCCAGTGTAGCCGCCTGGTTGTCCACCCCATCTACCAGCTGCATGAAGCGGAAGTTGTTGGGAACGTTGAAGCCACGGGTATTGAATACTTTGAAAGTCAGACCTGCAGTGGTCATTTGTACACCTTTCAGGTTGCCGAGGGCATCATAAAAGGTAGAAGACGGCGTTTCCTTCAGGGCCCGGATGTCCAGCTTTTCGATGGCTACCGGGGAGCGGAGCAGCTTTTCCTGCTGACGGGAGGCAGATACGACTACCTCATTTACCAGCAGTGATTGCGTATATAACTGGATGGCGAGTTTGCTGCTGCTGCTTTTTACATCAAATTCCTGGGGTTGATAGCCTATCAGCCTGAATACAAGTTTCAGGGGGAATTTGGCGTTGGTGGTTACTTCAAAATGGCCTTTGGCGTCTGTTTGTGAGCCAAAAGAAGTGCCTTTGATCTGAACAGATGCGCCGGGAAGGGCGTTGCCATGGTCATCTGTAATAGTGCCCTGAATTACATAGGAGCCATTGAGCTGTGCCTGTACTAGTACCGGACTGAATACCAATATTGCAAAAAGGTATTTTGCCAGTATAGGTAAGAACTTTTGCATAGTGTTGTCAACATTATAGATTCTGGAAAGATAAAATTGATAAGGGGATGTAAACCGTTGTCGTGCCTCAACATCGGGTAATACCAGCTTGTTTTGTAAAAGTCATTATCATATAGTCTATAGAATTAGTAGACAAATATAGTCCGGGTATTTTTCATTTCAAAGCAAATAGGCGTATTTATTGGAAAATTGCAGTGGGGATGATTGTAAACGCGCCGCAGCGGGCGCTTTAACCCATTGGGAATGAGGACGTACCGGGCTGGGGGCCGCATCGGAAATTTTTTTTAGCGGGAGAGGAAAGAAATCGTTTGAAGAGGTGATGATTGGGAATTATGGCCTGTCTCAAAAAAAGAAAGCGTCCGCCAACGGCGAACGCTTCTCCCTATAAATATTTATAAAAAAGTTAAACTACATGATCCTTTGCCACCGGTTGTTCTATCTCTTTAGGCTGCATATGTTTGCCGAAAAAGCGTTTCTGGAACAACAGGATAGCCACTACACCAGTGGAAATAGCCGCATCTGCTACGTTGAATACCGGGCGGAAAAACACGAAATAATCGCCTCCTTTGAAGGGTAACCACTTAGGTAAATAGCCCTCATAGATGGGGAAATACAGCATATCCACTACCCGACCGTGTAAAAAGCTGCCATAGCCACCGCCGGAAGGCATAAACTTAGCTACTTCGTAACCTACGCTGTCGTTGAAGATCAAACCATAAAACATACTGTCTATCAGGTTACCGGCTGCACCAGCCAGAATCAGGGAACCGCAGATCAGCAGGCCGGTACTATACTTTTCTTTAATAAGTTTCTTCATGTACACGAACCCTACCACTACCGCTACTAAGCGGAACATGGTAAGCAGAATCTTGCCAAAGTCGCCTCCAAACTTAAGCCCATAGGCCATTCCTTCGTTCTCGATAAAATGGATCCGGAACCAATTGGGGAAAATCACAAATTCCTGCTGCATAAACATATGCGTTTTGATCCAGAACTTCAGGGTCTGGTCAATGGCGAGGATCAGGATAACGATAAATACTACGTGACGATATTTCAACTGATATTAGAATTTTATCAAAAATAATAGTTTATTTCAAAGTCGAAGCCTGCAATATCATTATTCCTGGAAATATACCCTTTTTACCCGCTGTGAAATTCCTGTTAATATTTCATAGGGAATGGTTTCAGCCCAGGCGGAGAGCTCCTGTACTGACAAATCCTGGCCAAAAACAATCGCTTCATCCCCTTCTTCCACATCCGGAATATGTGTTACATCCAGCATCAGCATATCCATAGCTACTACGCCTACTACAGGCGCCAGTTTGCCCCGTACCAGCATTTTGCCCACACCCTTACCCAATCTTCTTGGATAACCATCGGCATAGCCGATACGCACGGTAGCCGTAACAGATGGGCCTTTGGCTACCCAGGTGGCGCCATAACCCACAGCATCGCCTGCATCCAGGTGTTTTAACTGCGCTACGGTGGTTTTCAGGGTACTCACATTACGGAGCTGATCCTGCATGCCATTACTGCTGTCGATACCATACATGCCGATGCCTAACCGCACCATATCCAGCTGTAAATCAGGATGGCGGGTAATAGCAGCACTATTGGAAATATGACGGATCACCGCATAACCCAGCGCTTTCTGCAATTCATGGCTCATATCATAAAATAACCGGCCCTGCTGCTGTGTGAACGCATCCTTCTCCGGATCTTCGCTCGCGGCCAGGTGGCTGAATATGGATTGTACTTTCATTAACGGGGTGGTCGTCAGGATCTGCGCCAATTCTGCAATTTCACTTTTCACAAAGCCCAGTCTGTGCATACCCGTGTCCAGTTTAATATGAACAGGGAAATCTGTTTTTCCTGCTGCGGTTACTTCTTCCATAAACTGCAGTAATATCTGCATGGAATAAATTTCCGGTTCCAGGTTCCAGTGAAGAATGGCGTCAAAACTGGCTGGCTCAGGATTCATCACCATAATAGGCATGGTAATACCTGCTCTCCTTAACTCCACACCTTCATCCGCATAGGCTACCGCGAGATAGTCAACGCCATGAAACTGCAGGAGGTTGGCTATCTCAAAACTACCGCTACCATAGGAAAATGCTTTCACCATGGCCATTAATTTGGTATTAGGCTTTAACAGCGACTGATACAGCTTTACGTTATGTGATATAGCGGTCAGGTTAATCTCCAGGATAGTCTGATGTGCTTTCTGCTCCAGCAGTTTGCCGATACGTTCAAACTGGAATATGCGGGAACCCTTTACCAGTATGGTTTCATTCTGGAAGTCATCCGCATTAAACTGTTGTATATATTCATCAGTAGTAGTAAAGAACTGTGTTTTCAGTCCTTCTATCTGCTGAAAGCTTTTCTTTTCACGACCAATGTTTTTACCAATGGCGAGCAATTTATTGATGCCTTTTTTCTGTAACAGATCCGCTACTTCTTCATAAAGGGTAGCATCACTCTTGCCACTTTGCAGGATATCGCTGAGAATAACGGTGCGTGTAGCGTGCTGTTGCTGCTGTTGCAGGAAGTCCAGGGCAATGGTTAAAGAGCCAAGATCCAGGCTGTAGCTGTCGTTGATAACAGAACAGTTATTAATACCCTGCTTCAGTTCCAGTCGCATAGCGATGTTGCTCAACTGATCCATCCGCTGTTGTATCACTGTTTCTTCCTTGCCCAGGTAGAGCATCAGTGCGGCGCAGTGAATGGCATTTTCAATGGAGCCTTCATCCACAAAAGGAATGGTGAAATGAAGTGGTTCCTGCTTGTACAGGGCATCTATGCGGGTATGGTTATCTTTTTTATCTACGCTGATCACGCGCAGGTCGGCATCTGTTTTCCTGGACCAGGAGAACAATTCAGGACCACCTTCCTGGTTTTCCTTTTTACCTACCTGGTTGTGAAAGGCCAGCACACACTCATTCAGGGCAAGATAATCTTTGCAGTAAATGAGGATATCGCTTTTGGCAAATAATACCAGCTTCTCATTGATCTTCTGCCGGATATTTAAAAATCCTTCACTGTGGGCTTCACCGATGTTGGTGAAAATGCCGATAGTAGGACGGATGATCTTTTCCAGGTTCACCATTTCTCCGGGTTGTGAAATGCCCGCTTCAAAGATAGCCAGCTGGTGTTCCGGCTTCATTTGCCATACCGACAAGGGTACACCGATCTGGGAGTTATAACTTTTAGGACTGCGTACAATGTTGTAATCCTTTTCCAGTAACTGGTACAGCCATTCCTTCACAATGGTTTTTCCATTGCTGCCGGTAATACCAATAACAGGGATATGAAAATGGTGACGGTGAAAGGCCACCAGTGCGTGCAGGGCTTGTAATGTATCTTTTACCAGGATGAAAGTGGCTTTTGGATATTTTTCCAGTGGCACAGGTTCACTCACAATAAAATTACTCACCCCCTTGCGGTACAATTCTTCAATGTATTGATGCGCATTGCGCCGTGGGCTAACCAAAGAAATGAACAGAGATGTTTCGGGGAAGCTGAGCTTCCTGCTGTCCAATAAAAGATGGTCAATTTCAGAAAATCCGGTCTCTTGCAACAATTCCCCTTTCAAAGTCTTGTTGATGCTTGCTGCGTTATACACGTTTATCAGGTTTGAATAATCACTTAGCGGCCGCAAAAACATTGTCTACAGCTGCTTTTTACTTCTCTTCTGCTTCCGGTAATTTTTTCTTCTCATGATAGAGAGAATAGAGGATGGAACCTCCAAGGCATAGTATAATTACGATTAACGATACATATACCGGTATGTGAATATAATACTTTGCCAATACGGGTATGTGAACGAAAGATTCTATGAGCATTTTCAGTCCAATGAAAATAAGCACAATTGCAATACCCTGAGGTAAATAATCAAATTTATCTACCGCTCCCCTCAGTAAAAAGAATAAGGACCTGAGTCCTAATACCGCAAATATATTGGAGGTATACACCACTACTGGTTCTTTCGATATGGCAAATACAGCTGGAATAGAATCCAGTGCAAATATAATATCAGTGACCGCCAGCATTACCACTACTAATGATAACGTGGTGAGATACGCCTTATTATGTTTACGAATAACAAAACGCCCTTTTGGCTCTTCTGTTGTTACCCGCATATATTTATTCATGAACCGGTAAGCAAAATTTTCTTCCGGCTTGAATTCATCGTCACTGTTGGCGGTAAACATTTTGTAACCGGTATACAGCAGAAACGCGCCAAAAATATACAGGATCCATTCGAACTGCTGTATCAGTACTACGCCCACACTGATAAAGATCGCCCTGAAAACAATCGCTAATATGATACCGATCAGTAACACCCGGGCATAGTATTCTTCTTTTATCTTAAAAAAACCAAATATGAGAATGAATACAAAAATATTATCCATGGATAATGACTTCTCCATCAGATAAGCACTCATAAAACTGACTGCCTTTTCAGAACCATCTACAATCCACATGAATCCAAAAAACAAAACGGAGAGGCCTACCCAGAAAATGCTTTGCCATAGCGCGGTTTTGATACTAGTCTTTTCGTTTTTTTTACTAAATAAACCAAGATCAAAAATTAATGCAATGACTACCACAATAAAGAATATGAGATAGGTCCATTGTATGGATGTCATGTGACGATTTTTTTTTATGAAGGAGCAAAGATAAGAAAACGACTGTTAGCATTTAGGAGTTAGCTTTTAGTGTTTCTGCCAAAGATTGTGTATAGAAACGCTAAAAGCTAATATGTTGGCGGTGTTAATCTGCGAATTTCCGTTGCCGAACAAACTGGAAAACCATTGCGAACAATAGTACCAGCCCAATAGGTACCAGGAAGCAGATCACCTGCCACTTGGTTTTTTCCTGTCTGATTTTTTCGTTATCAAGCAGGCGCAGCGTCAGTTCTTTATTGCGCGCTTCCATGATGCCACTGTTACCACTGAGGTATTCCAGGCAGTTGAGAAAAAACTCTTTATTGGCAAAGGCAAAGCCCGGGTTAAATTCGTTGATACCCATTTGTAATGGGCCTTCTTTACGGGACACAGCGTTGGCAATCAAATCACCGTCACTCACTACAATCATCTTGTTAATGGAATAGCAGGAATCTCGAAAAGCTTTGCCAGAGGCCCGTTGCAGTTCATTTACTACTGCGGGATCCTGACGGTTACGAAATAGAGAAATAAAGTGACCTTCCAGTAAAACGGCTGCCGGTAAGTATTGTTGACGGTATTCGCGGGGATTGGGTTGTGTTTTTACCACGTCCCAGCTCACTTCTGCCGGAAGGCGCATGGTGCGGCTGCTGTGAGAAGTAGTCAGCAAAATGGTTTTGTGGACTGCGTCATTTTTTATCGTGTCCATAGAACTCACAAAACGACTCAGCACCATATCCAGATTTTTTACAATAGGATGTGCTTTGGTAGGCATGAGCATCGGAAAGTAGGGAAACGGTACCGGCTGTATCTGTGGCCGGTTACCTACGTTGCCCACCACCAGTGGCACTACATCACTCTGCAGATCCATCACCAGGTCCTGGTTAATACGCACACCATAGCGGAACAGCAGGTCCTCCAGGTTTAATCCACGATCAACAGCCGCAAATTCATTATGTTGATGTAAGCTGTCCATGGTAGCGCTGGACTCATCAATAAACCACAGCACTTTACCTCCATTCATCACATATTGATCTATTTTGAGTTTGTCTGCATCGCTGAAAGCACCGGCAGGCTTGGCAAAGAGGACCACATCAAATTCGGGTGAAATAAAAGAAGCGGCCTGTAAAGTAAGTGTATCCAGTGCGTAGTTAGTTTGCAGGGTGCTCAGCGCATCATATACTTCTGCTCCTAATGATTCACCATGTCCGAGCATATACCCTACGAGTGGCTTTTCTTTTTCCTGCAATTTGCTGATGGCATTGGCAAACTGGTATTCCAGCAGAGCTTCCGAGTTGTTCATGGTTTGCAGCGGATCCTGTCCTCCCTGGTTCTTTAACAGGTTTACCCCCATCGTTTTTCCTTTGTAATGCACCAGTGCACCGGGAAAAATGAGTTTTTCCGCGAAGCCGTCATTGGCCTCCTGCTGTACTTTCATATTAAAAGGCATGATGCCCTGTGCCGTCAGTTCTCCGAGGAACTTCATACGGGCAGTATCTGTCATGCCCTGTCCGGGATTGATAAAAGTAAACCGTAAGTTTTGTTTGCCATATTCACGGAACTCTTCCAATAATTCGGTGGTGGCTTGTGCCAACTGCCGGAAGCTGGCGGGATAATCGCCTTTCAGGAAAACTTCAATATCAACCGGACTGTCCAGCTTCCGCAGCATTTGCCGCGTATTGTTGGTGAGTGTATATCTTTTTTCGTTTGTCAGATCCCATCTGCCATGAAAGTAAGCGGCTGCTATATTAATGCCCGTGAGTACCAGTATTACTGCTATTGCACGTTGTATGTATTTTTTTCGTGTAGCCATATCATTTAGTAAGGCAGGTCTTTTACCCGTTTTGCCAGAGTTTTCTTTGGAGGGATAATTTAGTGAGGTAGAGCATCAGGCCGATGATACTGATAAAATAGACGATGTCACGACTATCGATCACGCCACGGCTGATAGAAGTATAATGGAACTTGATACCAGCCATTTGCAGGTAATAATCTGCCCCGCCGCTGAAAGCGGGTATTTTGCTGATGGCATCAAAACCATTATAAAGTATAAAGCAGGTAAAAAGCGCAATGAGAAAGGCGATCATCGCATTGTTGGTTAAGGAAGATGACCATATGCCGGTAGCCGTAAATGCTGCGCCCAGCAGTAAAAGTCCTATATAAGACCCTATGATGCCGCCGGTATCCAGTTGTTGGGCATCTACACTTAACTGCCGGATGGCGAAGTAATATACAATGGTAGGCACCAGGGAAATAAGCACAATGACCATGCTGCCCCAGAATTTACCCATTACGATCTGCCAGCCGGTGAGTGGTTTGGTACTGAGTAATTCCATGGTACCGCTTTTAAATTCATCCGCAAAACAACGCATGGTGATGGCGGGGATCAGCAGGAGGTAAATGAGTGGCGCCAGGTTGAACAGCGGATCCAGGTTGGCGTAGCCGGTGTCGAGCAAACTGGTTTCCGGAAAAACGAAAAGTAATAATCCGTTTGCCAGCAAAAACAGGATGATGGCTACATAGCCGGTGACGCTGCTGAAAAACTGGTTTATCTCTTTCTTAAAGATGGCTAGCATGAACAGTTTGTAAGGATTAGGATATTAGTAAAGATACAAATATAGCTAAACACTATTACCTTTTAGGCTATTGTATCGAGGTCTACACCATCTTTATACATTTCCCAGATTGGACTCATACTTCTTAGTTTATTGACCGCATCGGTAATGGTTTGGATGGCGTAATCTATTTGTTCATCTGTGGTAAAACGTCCCAGACCGAAACGGAGGGAAGCATGTGCGAGGTCATCGCTCAGGCCCAGTGCTTTCAGCACATAGCTGGGTTCCAGTGATGCCGACGTACAGGCGGAACCGGTAGAGAGGGCAATGTTTTTATTAAAGCCCATCATCAGGGTTTCTCCTTCTATATACTTAAAAGACAGGTTGGTGGTATGTGGCAGGCGATGGGAAACGGAGCCGTTTACGTATGACTGTTCCAGTTCCAGCAACGCTTTTTCCAGGCGGTCTCTCATAGGTATTATCCGTGCGGCATCTGCCGCCATTTCTGCCTGGCATAGTTCGCAGGCTTTTCCCAGGCCTACAATACCGGGTACATTCAGGGTGCCGGAACGCATTCCTCTTTCATGTCCGCCGCCATCTATCTGCGCGGTGAGTTTTACGCGTGGTGACCGTCTGCGCACGTATAGCGCCCCTATTCCTTTGGGACCATACATTTTATGCGCGCTGAGGGTGAGCAGGTCTATACCGTCTGTATTGACGTCTACAGGGATTTTCCCAACGGCCTGTGTGGCGTCGGTCATAAACAGAACGCCATGCTTTCTGGCTATATCGCTGATGGCACGTATTGGCTGGATCACCCCTACTTCATTATTAGCATACATGATACTGATAAGGATGGTTTGCGGCGTAATGGCAGCTTCCAGTTCCGCCAGATCTATTTCCCCTTCCCTGTTCACAGGTAGCCAGGTGATTTGCGCCCCTAGCTTTTCCAGGTGTTTACAGGTATCCAGTACTGCTTTGTGTTCGGTAACGGCGGTAATAATATGCTGACCTTTGCCGGCATACATTTCATATACGCCTTTGATGGCGAGGTTAACAGCTTCCGTAGCCCCGGAGGTAAACACGATTTCTTTGGGTTCAGCACCAATCAGCTTCGCTACCTGCTCACGGGCGTAGTCTACTGCCTCCTCTGCCGCCCATCCAAACGGGTGACTGCGGCTGGCGGCATTACCATATACTTCCGTGAAGTAAGGTAACATGGCAGCTACCACCCTTGGGTCGCAGGGGGTGGTGGCGTTGTTGTCCAGGTAAACAGGCAGCTGTAACATATCTATCTTTCTATTTATATTAAAATCCGAACCAAACAAATTTACAACATAAGTTCTATTTTTACCGGGTTAAGCATATTCCGAAAAAGCTTTACGGATACTGCATTTCAACTACATCGTTAAACTATTAAACATGCTCAGGGTAGAACATATTGGTATCGCGGTAAATTCATTGTCAGACTCCGTTCCACTGTTTGAAAAGCTGCTGAATACCAGCTGTTATAAACAGGAAGAAGTGAGTAGTGAACAGGTGATGACGGCTTTTTTTCAACAGGGGGAAACCAAAATAGAACTGCTGGAAGCAACCGGTCCAGGCAGTGCTATTGCTAAATTCCTGGATAAAAAGGGAGAAGGTATGCATCATATCGCTTTTGAGGTGGCAGATATCTATGCGGAAATGAAAAGATTACAGGAAGAAGGGTTTGTTTTATTACAGGAAACACCGAAAAGGGGAGCGGATAATAAACTGATCTGTTTCCTGCATCCAAAGCACAGTAACGGAGTTTTGATAGAGATTTGTCAGGAGATCAAGTAGACATTTACTTATATATTTCAAATATAAATAATAATAAATTTTTTAACTTTTTTTCCATTTTAGCAATCCAAAGGAATTATCCCTTCGTAAGTAATTATGAAACACCCCCCAAAAGGGCACAAAAAGTTAAGACCAAAATTATTTTATAAATTTTTGAACAAATACATTTTCCATTACGTTATATCTACAAACACTCAAATACAAAAAAGAACAATACTCAAAATATTACAGGACTTAAGCTTTATAGATTATTAACAGTTTAAGTTTTAACGATTACTCTAAAGTTGGCATAGGTTATGAACACCTGCGGGTTTTTTAGCTTGCAGGTCTTTTTTTTAAAGCTGCCTCTACACAAGGAGTGATTTAATTCATTAATATCAGGAAATCTTCAGGGAGGGATAGTACAGATGCTATTTCTAGCTTTCATTTCTATTAACGCATAGTATATTGGAGAAATTGTTTGAGGAATGATTTTTATTATGCACAGGATGAACAGTCGTTATATTTTTTTTATGTAAAAGATAAAGTCATGTAAAAAGAGAAAGTCCGGGTAATCCGGACTTTTCTCATTTTATGATGTCTGTTTTTTTTAATTAAATAAATACTTTATTCCCACCTGACCCTGCCAACGTGAAATCACGTTCGTATTATCTCTCCATGAATTAGTAACCGGAATCTGGTTAGCTGCATCCTGGTATGGGAAAGAGAAAGCGGCTGCATTGGTGGTAGCACCGGTAGGATCTTTAAACTGACCTTCATACTTCAGGAAAGAAGGTACATTAGGTATTTTGGAAATACCCCAGTTCTTATTTAAGAAGTTACCGAAGTTAATAATGTCGAAACTGATACGGATAGTATGCTTGTTTTTTTCCTTGCCACTGTATACAAAAATATCCTGCGTAATATTTACATCCATTCTCTTAGCGAAAGGTAATACTACCGCATTGCGTTCTGCATACTCACCGCGGTGACTGCTCAGGTAACTATCCTGTTTAATGAAGTTATCCAGCTGGTTCCAAATAATAGTGGCAGTGCGTTTATCAGCAGCAGTAGCTGGATCAAATCCTTTATCACCATAACCTACCGGCACCAGTTTGATATCATTCCTGGTTTTCGGAATATAGATCAGGTCATTGTTACCGCCGGAACCATCATTATTCAGATCACCGTTGTAAGTATAAGAAGTAGCGCTGTAAAGTACGTTCACACTAGGCGCTGCTTCGTAGATCATACCAACGGAAGTGGCAAAATGTTTAGCCCAGGTAAATCTGTAAGTAGCAGCAGCCACCACACGATGCGGCATGTAATAGTTGGAATATCCCAATACATTTTCATTAGGATCTCCCTGTACCGGACGATCGCGCCAGTTGCTCTGTGCAATGGAACCACCATCGTTTACGCTGCGTGCCTTGCTGTAGGTATAGGCGGCGCTCAGGTAAAGATTATTTACATTTCTTTGCAGCTGAATAGTGGCAAAATAAGAGTATCCTTTACTGGTGTTACGCATCAGGATAGCATCACTGATGTTAGGATTTCCCAGACTGGTACCTGCTCCGTAAATTTTTGAACCGCTGTAGCGGAGACGGTGATCAGGTGTGCTGTCCAGTTGGAATCCTGTAGAAGGAAGATTTACGTTCTGGAAATATACGGCGTTGATATCTTTAGAGTAATTGGCTTCCAGTGTACCAATGATACCCCATGGCAATTGACGATCTACTGCCAGTGTTACTTTTAATACCTGCGGATATTTAAAATTCCTATCGGTAACGGCTATATTGTATGATTTGGATAACTGTCCTGAGTTATCACGATAGGTATTCGGATCAGGGCTGAATGGATAATTAATAACGGGTGTAGTGGCGCTGGTTTGTGCGGTGAACGATCCAAACTGTACACCGTTATTGCCTGCCTGGTTGCTGATCCATACTGCTGGTGGGGGACCTGCAAATAAGCCGGCACCTCCACGCAGCTGCGTTTTGCCATCGTGCGTGATATCCCAGTTAAAACCAATTCTTGGTGAAATCAGTGGCGTGGTTTTAGGCGCCTGACCTACATCTATTTTTGCTCCATCTCTGAAAGTTAAGGTAGCCAGCGAATCATTTTTGTCAAATGTGCTGCCTATAACGGGCAAGTCTATACGTACGCCATAAGTAAAGGTAAAGAAGTTGGTAACACTCCATTTATCCTGTATAAATGCACCCAGTTCCAGCATGTTTATTTTAGCATACGGGAAGGATTTATCCTTGGTCGTAGCATAAGATAACGCGTAGCGGGATGCGGTAGGCAAGCCACCAGATTTAGCGCTGGCATAGAAATCAGCCAGGGTATTGAAACGGTAGTTACCATTGTAGTTAGGTGCAAAACCATTCAGGAATGTTTTGTAATAGTTTTGCGTACCGATGGTGATTTCATGTTTTCCTTTGTACATGGTAAAGATGTCGGACAACTGGAATACATTGGTGTTGAGCTTGTTGTTGTAAGTGAATGGCTCATAACCAAAGGCGGTATAGCTGGCGCCCTGTCCGTTCATAATGTCCACCAGCGGGAAATTGCTTTCAGAGAGTGCAGCCCTGAAGTCGCGTAATGCAGAGTATCCAACCTGGAATTTATTGGAAGCGCGATTACCGATACGGGTATTTAATTCAGCAATGAATATGTTGAAATTATTGTTGATCGTATAGCCGCTACCGCTGAAAGGAAGACCTGTAGCGCTGGGCTGACGGCCACTTCCAACAGCGCCGCCACCTGGTGCACCACTGTTGCTGGCAGGGATATCTTTAAACGATTTCAGGTAGCTGTATTTAAATGTAAAGGTGTTGTGATCATTTACATTCCAGTCTACTTTAAAAGTAACTTTATCACTCTGCGTACGATAGGTATAATTCTGATAGTCGCCTGGATTGTATCCGTATTGACTCATCAGGAATTTTTTGAGCGCATCCAGGGTATCTGCTACTGCCTGGGAAACGTTACCACCCGCTACACCACCGGGTTTGTTGGCAACAAGACTGGTAGCCGGGGCTTTGATTCTTTCCTGTTCCGCGCTTACAAAGAAGAACAGTTTGTTGGGAATAATAGCACCGCCGGCAGAGAAGCCACGCATGTTGTAATTAAAATCCGGTTTAGGAACCGTGACGGTACCTACATTTCTACCTTGTAAGCCTGGTGTTTGTATGTAGGTATACACCGATCCTTTAAAGGTGTTGGTACCGCTCTTGGTAACACTGTTGATACCGGCACCGGAGAAACCACCTTGTCTTACATCATAAGGAGATACGTTTACCTGTATCTGTTCTAAAGCTTCCAGGCTGATAGGCTGAGAAGAGGTCTGAGAGCCAAGTGTAGCCTGCAAACCGAAAGAGTTGTTGAAGTTGGCACCATCAACGGTGATGTTGTTTAACTGGTTGCTTCTACCGCCAATATTCAGGCCATTAGCGGAAGGTGTTAATTTGGTGAAGTCCTGCATAGACCGGCTGATAGTAGGTAGCCGGTCCATTTGTGAACGGGTAATGACTTCCTGGCTTCCGGTGCGTGCTTTGTTAATTACTTTGTTTTGACTGATAGAAGTAACTACTACTTCTGTAAGCGTGCTGGTACTGGGTTGCAGGGTCACATCTGCTTTGTATTCCTGACCCAGCGACAGGGAAATGTTTTCCCGCTTTTCATCTTTAAAACCAATGTAAGAGACGGTCAGTGTGTAAGGACCACCTACACGAAGATTCGGTAGATTAAAACGACCGTCTTTACGCGAAACGGTATTGTACTTAGTGCCGGTAGGTACATGTATAGCTACAATGCTGGCTCCTGGTACGGGACCTTCTTTACTACCAATAATACCCGCAATATCTGCGGTGGTTTCCTGGGCAAACAGGGCATTAGGGATCAATAGTACACAGCAAAGCGTACAAATGAGGTAACACCAAAGTTTTTTGTGCATGCGATTCAGATTTTGGTAAAGTTCAAATGACAGATTCAGGTATTAAAAATAATACAATTATGAAATCGTTAACATTTTTTTTGAACTGTAGCTACCAAGCTGCCGAACCGCATGTGCGATTAAGCCAAAACCTTCTCCATACCTGTGCTCCTGGAGCCTTTGATCAGAATGTATGCGTGTTGTAGTTGTTGTTGCTGTAGCCATTTTCCCGCTTCCGTTGCATTTTCCAGGAAGATGTAAGGGTGGTTTACCTTTTTAAAATCACCGCCTACCAATACCACGGCATCCCAGTGTGTGCGTTCCAGTAAGGTAATGAGGTCGGCATGTTCTTTTACGCTATCTGCTCCCAGTTCCGCCATGGCTCCCAGCATCAGCACTTTTTTATCTGCCTGTATGCCTGCAAAGTTTTCAATGGCCGCTCTCATACTTGATGGGTTGGCATTGTAGGCATCCATGATGATAGTATTACTACCTTGTTGTATTACCTGTGAACGGTTGTTGGAAGGGGTATAATGCGCAATGGCCGGTGCAATATCTTTTTCCGGTACGCCGAAATGAGTGGCTACTGCTACGGCTGCCATTACATTGGGAAAGTTATAGGCGCCTGTGAGTTGTGTTTGTATAAATCCTACCTGGCTGTTGCCTCTTACCTGTACTGCCAGGAATGCGCTGTCGGCGATGGCTTCGCCCACATAGTCTGCTTCGCTGCTGCCATAAGTGATGATCTGTGGAATGCCGGTGGCCATTTCTATCAGGTAGCCGTAATCGTTACATACAAACACAGTTCCATTGTTGGCGCGTAAAAAATCATAGAGTTCACCTTTTGCTTTCTTTACGCCCTCTTCGCTGCCAAAGCCTTCCAGGTGCGCTTTCCCGATGTTGGTGATCATACCGTGTGTAGGTAATGCTACTTTGCAATAACCGGCTATTTCCAGCTGGTGGTTGGCGCCCATTTCTATGACTGCGATTTCCACATCAGGTTGTATACTTAAAATAGTCAGTGGTACGCCGATATGGTTATTCAGGTTGCCAACGGTGGCGTATGTTTTTAGGCCGGCAGACAATGCTGCATTGACCAGTTCTTTCGTAGTGGTTTTACCGTTAGTGCCGGTAATGGCTAGTACCGGAATATTTAATTGTTGGCGGTGCCGTAATGCCAGCTGTTGCAGGGCTTCCAGGGCATCGGCTACCAGCATCATCTTTTCCGGTACGGTAAAATAGGCCGCTTCATCTACCACTGCAAATGCAGCGCCCATCTCTAATGCCTTGGCGGCAAATTCGTTACCATTGAAATTCCCACCTTTCAGCGCAAAGAAAATATCATTGGCTTTCAGTTTACGGGTATCCGTTTGTACCGAGCGGTGCTGCTCATAGATGCTGTATAGTTGTTCAATATTCACGGTCAATCTTATTTAGTGCAAAAATAAGTGGTTAATCATGTAATATAGCAGAATTTTATCTTCGTTTCGAAGCAACCAATTTAAATACTATCCCGTATAACACTTTCAGCAATCAAATTTTGAAAAACCTATGACAAGGATTACTTTTTTTTTATTGGCCATACTACTGTTTGCTGCCTGTAAAAATGATCAGGCTCCCGCGCCGGTGAGTGGCGGTGTTAACTGCGATGTTGCCAAAATTACAACAGCTTATGCATTGGCTGCTATGCAGGCAAACTGTAGTAACCGCAACTGTCATCCGGGCGGAAACTCGCCCACGGTGGCTGATTTTTCTACAGCAGAAAAGTTAAAAGCTTATATCAATACACACCGTTCAACATACGAGTTGCGTGTTACCGGCCCACAGGCAGATATGCCACAGTCGATGGGATACCCCGCCCTCACACAGGGGATGAAAGATTCTATTGCCTGCTGGATCGCGCATGGACTTCCGGATCAATAACTTTAAAAAAGATAAACATGAAATACTGGCTGCTTTTGATAGGTGTATGGCTATCTGTGTCCGCTGCATCTGCGCAGGACGTGTATGCCTGCAAGAACACCCGTTTATCCTTTTTTTCTTCTTCTCCCCTGGAAGATATCGAAGCAAAAACAGATAAAGGTGCATCTGCCATCAACGTAAAAACAAAAGATATTTTCTTTAAAGTGCCTATCAGCACCTTTCAGTTTAAGAAGAAGCTGATGCAGGAACACTTCAATGAAAACTACCTGGAAAGTAATAAATATCCGTACGCTGAATTCAAAGGGAAAATTAATGACGCCCCGGAATTCAGTAAAGACGGCACTTATCCGGTAACGGTGACGGGTACACTGAATATCCATGGCGTGGATAAAACGTACACGGCCAAAGGAACCATTACTACCCAAGGCAGTAACATCTCGGTTACCTCTACATTTAATGTACGTGTAGCCGACCACGGTATTAAAATTCCTTCGCTGGTCATACAAAATGTGGCAGAAGTAGTAGCCGTAACGGTGAATGCCATCTATACTCCTTACAGTAAATAATAGCATCGTTCCATGAAAATTATATCAACCATATTGTTATGCTGCATGATCAGCATGTATGTGCAGGCACAAAATAACCTGGAGAAGCTTTTTGATTCTACCGGCGTTACGCATACCAAAGTGCGGGATACCTATAAGTCTACCCGCATTGTACAGGGACAGTCCACGGAAATGCTCCGTAAACATGAGCTGGATTTCCGGGTGGCACACCGTTTTGGGGATGCTGGTGGCGAGTTTGGCGGTTCCAAAACCTTCTTTGGCACCGATAACTCTACCGATATCCGGATTGCTTTTGAATATGGTATCAGCGATAACCTGATGGTAGGTATCAGCAGAAGCAAGGGCGGAGGGGATTTACAGCAGTTGTATGAGGGGCTGGTAAAGTATCGTTTCTTACAGCAAACCACCGATAATCATGTGCCTGTATCACTGGCATTATTCGGGAATATGGTGATCAGTGGCATGCCTTCCAGTACGGATATTACTGCCGCCTCCCATTTTGCTGACGGATCTGACCGGCTGATGTATGTGGCACAGGCCATTGTATCAAAGAAATTTGCTGACAAATTATCACTGAGTCTGATGCCCACCTATGTACACCGCAACCACGTGGGGTATATGGATATGAACAATATGTTTGCCCTGGGCGGTGCCGGTCGGTTGAAACTCAGCAAACGGTTGGGACTACTGGCGGAATACTATTATCCTTTCCGTACCCAGGAAAGTAAGGACTACTTCAAAGCCTCCAAAGGCATCACTTTTTATAACCCGCTGGGCCTTGGGCTGGAAATTGAAACCGGCGGCCACGTATTCAGCATAACCTTTACCAACTCCGCTGCTATACTGGAAAATCAATTCATTCCTGAAACGACTACCTCCTGGTTGCAGGGGCAATTCCGCTGGGGATTCAATATTTCCCGTAGATTTACGTTATTCGGGAAGAAAGATTGGAAAAAATAAGATGCCGCATACATGAAAATTCGTGGTTAGCCAAAATTGCCGCCCGCTTTATGCGGGTGCAGTCTGTAGCCATGGTCCTGGGACGCACCATCCACTTACACGGAGCGTCCCGGGAACGTTTTTTATCGGATATTCCGTGGATGCGGCATGAGGCTTGCCATATAAAACAATACCAGCATTTTGGTTTTTTTGGATTTTTATGGAGATATATGTCCGAATACCTGCGCAAAGGCTATTATAACAATGCGCTGGAGGTGGCAGCAAGGGCTTCTGAAGCCGATCCCGCCATACTGGATAATATTGAAATAGTCTAAAGAATCGTTAAAGTGGGGCTTATATCAGATTTTTTCCAGCCACTGGTTTTATTTTTCTTATTTTTACGTTAAAGGTTGATTTTATGGTTAAGAAGGTAACAGAGGGCATCACCATCAGCGTGGAAACATTCTACCAGCCGGATTATTCAAATCCTATTGGAAGCGAATTCATGTTTGCTTACCGTATTACCATCGAAAACAATAACACTTTCCCTATTAAACTGCTCCGCAGGCATTGGTACATTATCGATTCCAACGGAACACACCGCGAGGTGGAGGGAGAAGGTGTGGTAGGTGTGCAACCATTGCTGGCCCCCGGTGAAACATACCAGTATGTCTCGGGATCTAATCTCCGAACGGAGATTGGCAAGATGTACGGTACTTATCAAATGGAAAACCAACTGGATAAGAAGATACTGGAAGTTAAAATTCCGGAGTTCCAGATGGTCGTTCCATTCAAATTAAATTAATTCCTGTCTTCGTTTAGCCTGTAATTCCTTATCGGGGCCTGTATTTTGAGGCTTTGAAAATCTCCGTCACGTCTTTTGATTCCATTAATTGCTGCAAGGTGACCTCCTTGTGCTCATCCATATATTTTTTTATGATCTGCCATCCAACAAAATTGGCAATTTTACCGGGTGCACTCTCGGGCATGCCCTGTGTAGAAGGGCCATCGCCAATAAAATGTGTGATCTGCTGCCAGTCGCTGGAGTAAACCAGGTTATTTTGTACAAAAAACTGCCAGATCATCTGCTCGTTTTCCCGGCACCAGTCCAGCTGGCTTTTCGTATATCCCAGCTTGATAGTATCCGGTGTTTCTGGTAATACCTTGTCCAGGAAATACTGTTGCTTACCCGCTTCCATCATTTGTTCCAGCAGGTTACCGTTTTTCCTGGCAGGAGGATACAGTTGCTGCTGTATTACCTGCATACAGTTAACCGAAATATATTGTGGTGTAAACCGGTGGATCATATAGTCCGGATAATCGGGGATCAGGGCATAAGGTGGGAAATCTTCCCCCATATACATATCCAGTCCGATTCCGAGTATAGAATCTACTGTAATGGCACCATAATTGGCTATCCCGGAAATAAAGGTGACTACCTTAGGCGGATGGAAAGCAGGAATATAGTACTTAATATGCTTGAAACACTGTGCCAGCTCTTCTTTCAGCTTTTCACTGTTGCCGTATTTGGCGGCTACCGCTTTTTCCAGCTGACGGAAGTCAGGCGTGGTAAGAAACAGGTGCAGTTGTTGTTGAACCGCCGCACTACTGTCGGAATAAGCGCCCAGGTTCATGATATCCGTGACATACAGTGGCAGAAATACAGGGTAGTCTGCGTGCAGCTTCGCCAATCCTGGCTGTATATGGTTGGTATCTATGGTAAAAAGGGCGGAGTCAAAACGCGACAGGCTAACGGTCATGGGTATATGACTTACGTCCGGGCCTTTTTTACCGGAATTGCAGGCTGCGGTGCCCAACAGGGCAACCAGGCAACTTATCAGCAGGGTATATTTATTAATGTAACTTTGCATCACTCTTAAAACTCATCTAAGGTAAAATTATTATTTACCTTGTATTATAAAAAATTACGAATTAGCATCATCTATGAAGAAGATCATCATTTTGCTGACTATCATGGGAATCGCGAAGGTCAGCATAGGACAGGACGGCTATAGTACTTTCAGGAGTAAAGTAAGACTGGGATTTACCGTAAATCCGCTGGTGTCGATACTTAAACCACAGGAGTCGGGTGTAAACCGCAATAGTGCCAAAGCAGGATTGAACTTTGGACTGATGGCCGATTTTAACCTGAATGAAAGAGGCACTTATGCATTGTCTTCCGGCTTCCAGGTGCTGTTGGCTGGGAGTAAGCTGAAGTATGATGGTGGTAAAGGATTGAGTGATTATAAAGCCAATCCGGCGGAATACAATATGAAGCTTACCTATATAGAAATACCTGTGGCGTTGAAGTTGAAAACATCACCGGACGAAGGCGGCATCGGCTTCTGGGGACAATTTGGTACTTACCTGGATTTCCCGGTGAGTGGCCGTGCTAATGTGGTAACAACGAACGGATCTGTTAATCAAACCTTTGACCGGGTAAATATATTGCCGGAAATGAACCGGATTAATATAGGAATGCTGCTGGGCGCAGGTATAGAATACCCACTGGGTGGGAGTTTAACTGGTCTTGCCGGCATCACTTATCAGAACGGATTTGTAGATGTAACCCGCAATGGCAAATGGGATGATGGCAGGATAAATATGAATAGCTTCGCACTCAGACTGGGAGTATTTTTTTAGCTGTTAGCCATTCGCTTTTAGCTGTTAGATAAGTGCGGAGGGATAGACATTGGCTGGTGAAGGCTGATGTATTTTTTGAACAAGACTATTTTTTATTATGAATATTATACTGGCACAGCAGAATTATCATATTGGCAATTTTGAGAAAAACATTGCCAAGATCATTGAAGGGATCAACGCTGCAAAAGCCAAGGGCGCAGACCTTGTGGTTTTTACGGAGTTATGTGTTTGTGGATATCCTCCCCGTGATTTTCTGGAATTTGAAGATTTTATTGCGCAGAGTTATCACGCCATTGATGTGATAAAGGCGCATGCTACAGATATAGCGGTGTTGGTAGGCGCGCCTGCCCGTAACCCGCAAAGGGAGGGCAAAGACCTGTTTAATGCAGCCTGGTTTTTATATGAAGGTGAAGTGAAACAGGTGGTACATAAAACACTGTTGCCTACTTATGATGTGTTTGATGAATATCGTTATTTCGAGCCATCCTACGAATGGAATATTATTCCTTTCAAAGGCAAAAAGCTGGCGGTAACAATTTGTGAAGATATCTGGAACCTGGGAGATAATCCGCTGTACCGTATCTGTCCGATGGATCAGCTGATTGCGCAGGAGCCGGATGTGATGATTAATCTGTCTGCTTCTCCGTTTGATTATGATCATGATGAAGACAGGAAAGAGATTATTCTCGCCAATGTATTGAAATACAAGATCCCTATGTATTACTGCAATGCCGTGGGATCTCAGACGGAGATTGTATTTGATGGGGGCTCTCTCATTTATGATGCACAGGGAAATATTGCAAAAGAACTGCCTTACTTCCAGGAGGCGATTGATGGGATGTTATTGGAAGAGCTGACTGGCAGCGACTTGCCGCCGGTGAAGCCTGCTGAATTTACACCGCTGACCGAACTGGTATTTGATCATAATATTGACCGCATCTATGACGCATTGGTGATGGGTATACGTGATTATTTCGGGAAGATGGGCTTCACCAAAGCCATTCTGGGATCATCAGGCGGTATAGACAGCGCTGTTACTTTGGCTATTGCCTGCGATGCGCTGGGGAAAGATAACGTAAGGGCTATACTGATGCCATCTCCCTACTCTACCGAACACTCTGTAGATGATGCGGTGGCTTTATCCAAAAACCTGGATAACCCTTATGATATCATCCGTATCAATGACATTTACGAAACCTTCCTGACCACGCTGGAGCCATATTTCAAAGGATTGCCTTTTAACGTGGCGGAAGAAAATACACAGTCCCGCATACGCGGTAACCTGCTGATGGGACTATCCAATAAGTTTGGATATATTCTCCTGAATACGTCTAACAAAAGCGAGTTATCTACCGGCTATGGTACCTTATACGGAGATATGGCCGGAGGATTGTCTGTTTTGGGAGATGTATATAAAATGCAAGTGTATTCCCTGGCCCGTTATATCAACCGGCACCAGGAAATTATACCAGTGAATATCATTGACAAAGCGCCGTCTGCGGAGTTGCGTCCTGATCAGAAAGACAGCGACAGCTTACCGGATTACGCCGTACTGGACAAAATCCTGTATCAGTACATAGAGCGCCGCCAGGGGCCACGGGAGATAGTAGCAAAGGGCTTTGACTCCGCTTTGGTTTCGCGGGCCTTAAAGATGGTCAACACCAATGAATACAAACGGAATCAATTCTGTCCTATTATACGGGTATCTTCCAAAGCCTTTGGTGTGGGTAGAAGGGTACCGATAGTAGGGAAATACCTGAGCTGAATCAGCTTTTAGCCATTAGCTTTTAGTAAATGCAGCGGAGATTAACAAAACATCATATCCGCTGCATTTACTAAAAGCTAAAAGCTAATGGCTAAAAGCTATTTTAATATCTTTGCTAAAATTTGATCATACAACATGTTACAAGTACCGTTTATACGTCAAAATAAGGAATTAGTGCTGGAGCGTCTGGCTTTTAAGAACTTTAAGGAGCTGGATGTAGTGGAAGAAGTGCTGGCACTGGACGACAAGCGTAAGAAGTTAACCCTTGAATACGATGATACACAGGCGCAGGTAAATAGTTTATCCAAAGAAATAGGTAAACTGATGGCCCAGGGAAAGAAAGAAGAAGGAGAAGCACAACGTGCTGCAGTAGCGGCTTTGAAAGAGCGTCTCGGGCCTGTGAATGATGAACTGAACGCAACCGAAAAAGCATTGCATGATACGTTGGTGAAATTACCAAACTTGCCTGCATCTATCGTTCCTGCCGGTAAAACACCGGAAGAAAATGTGGAAGTGCGTAAAGGTGGTAAAATTCCTGATCTGTATGATGGTGCCGTTCCTCACTGGGATCTGGCCAAACAGTACGACCTGATTGACTTTGAGTTGGGTAATAAAATCACTGGCAGCGGTTTTCCTGTTTTCAAAAACAGGGGCGCCCGTTTGCAACGCGCACTGATTCAGTATTTTCTGGATTACAATACCAGCAATGGATACACCGAATATGCACCACCTTACCTGGTGAATGAAGCATCTGCCTATGGTACCGGTCAGCTGCCGGATAAAGAAGGACAGATGTATCATGCCACAGAAGATAACTACTATCTCATTCCTACAGCAGAAGTTCCGGTGACTAATATCTACCGGGATGAAATCGTAAAGGATACAGATCTGCCTATCAAAATGACGGCCTATACACCTTGCTTCCGCCGCGAAGCAGGATCTTATGGCAAAGATGTACGCGGATTGAATCGTGTACACCAGTTTGATAAAGTAGAAGTAGTACAACTGGTGCATCCGGACAAATCTTACGAAGCCCTGGATGAAATGGTGGCGCATGTGGAAGCCCTGTTGAATCAGCTGCAACTGCCTTATCGTATTCTTCGTTTATGCGCAGGCGATATGAGCTTTACTTCTGCGATCACCTACGATTTTGAAGTGTACAGTGCTGCCCAGCAGAAATGGCTGGAAGTGAGCTCTGTGAGTAACTTTGAAGCCTATCAGACCAACCGTATGAAAATACGTTTCAAGGAAAATAATGGTAAGCCACAGCTGGTACATTCCCTGAATGGCAGCTCTTTGGCATTGCCGCGTATCCTGGCCTGCCTGCTGGAAAATAACCAGACCGCTGAAGGTATACATATACCAACAGTGCTGCAGAGCTATTTCGGCAGCCATATGATATAAGAAGAATTACGAATTATGAATTACGAATTACGGATTTGTGGGTAGATGATAAACGAGAAGGTTAATACTCGCTTTTATCTCCACACAAATCCGTAATTCGTAATTCATAATTCGTAATTCTTCCTCAAAGCACCCGTTCTCATGAAACATTTTCTGCCCAACGGCGACGAACTCATCATTCGCCCTCCCGAAATTAAAGATGCCGCCGCTTTGCTAGCCAGCTTTCAGCGCCTGACCCGGGAAACGGATTACCTGCTTTTTACGCAGAAAGAGTCGTTGGAGCTGGATGTCACATCTGAGGAAGATTATATTCAATCCTACCTGGACAACCCCAATCAACTCCTGCTGGTAGCCACTGTAAAAGGCCGTATTATAGGATCTATCAACGTCAATCACAGCGGACTTCATAAAAAGGCACATACTGCTGAAATGGGCATTGCTGTGGAAAATCAATGGAATAATATGGGCATAGGCCGCCGCCTTATTACCGCCATGCTACGCTGGGCAGAAGAACGTCCGGGACTGCATATGATTTATCTCCATGTTTTTTCGCCCAACGAAAAAGCCATGCAGATCTACCGCAACTTCGGCTTTATGGAGTGTGGGCGCCTGCCACAGGCCATTGCTCAAAAAAACGGGGTTTATGCCGACCTGGTGACTATGTACCGGCAGATAAAACCACTGCCATAATTTCTCCCGAATACGATTAATTTTAGGGTTTAAATGAAACAGCATGGATCGATATGACCGTCAGACCCGGTTGGAAGGATTTGGGCCTGAAAAACAAGCTTTACTGCAACAGGCGAAAGTGCTCGTAATAGGTGCTGGTGGCCTCGGTGTACCGGTATTGCAATACCTTACCGCCATGGGGGTAGGTACCATCGGGATTGTAGAACATGATACCGTAAATGTAACCAACCTGCAAAGACAAGTACTTTATACCACGGCGGATCAGGGCATCTCAAAAGTGCAACTGGCAGCCTCCCGCCTGCAGCAGCTGAACCCGGAAGTAACACATGTTATACACGATGCCTGGCTGACTACTGATAATGCATTGGAACTATTCCGTGCATACGATGTAGTGGTAGACTGCTCCGATAATTTTGGTACCCGTTACCTCGTCAATGATGCCTGCGTGATTACCGGTAAACCGCTGGTGTATGGCGCTATCTACAAATACGAGGGACAGGTAAGCGTATTTAATTACCAGGAAGGGGCTACCTATCGCTGTATTTTCCCGGAAGCGCCGGAAAGCGGGGAAATGCTCAACTGTAATGATATTGGCGTACTGGGTGTACTACCTGGACTGATAGGCTGTTACCAGGCCAACGAAACAGTGAAAGTGATTACAGGTATAGGCACTCCGCTGCGTAACCAGTTAATGACCATCGATACTTTGCATAATACCCAGATGATATTTAATATTACGCCGGTAGCTGCCAATCAGCAGATCACGGCACTGCAAAATAATTATCAACAAACCGTTTGTGAAATGGAAGGTGTACAATCTTTATCTGTGCAACTACTGCAGGAGTGGCTGCGAAGCAGTACCCGCTTTATGTTGCTGGATGTAAGAGAAGAGGATGAGTGGGAAATATGTCATATACCGGGGTCCTTGCATATTCCGATGGGACGTGTATTGCAGCAAACAGACGCCTTGCCGGCGGAAGCGCCGATTGCGGTGATTTGTCACCACGGCATGCGTAGCCGGGCGGTAGCACAGCGTTTAACAGAACTCGGCTTTAACCGGGTATATAATGTAGAAGGCGGTATTCACGCCTGGGCTAGTGTAATAGATGATCGGATGCAAACTTATTAACCGTGATCACAGAACTCTGTTTACTTTTTTTCCTGGTAGCACTCGCCTATTCTGCAGCCGGTTTTGGAGGAGGCTCCAGCTATCTGGCTATCCTGGCGTTGTGGAGCATAGATTTTCAGCTGATGAAATCCACTGCATTGTTATGTAATGTAGCCGTAGTGGTGGGTGGCGTTTATCACTTTTATAAAAGCGGACATCTGCCTTTGAAAAAGGCGTGGCAGCTGTCGCTGGTGAGTGTACCGCTGGCTTTTCTGGGTAGTTACCTGCCTATGAAACAGGCTACGTTTTTCCTGGTGTTGGGTATTGCGCTCACGCTGGCTGCCCTGGTGATGTGTTACCGCTTGTTTTTTGAGCGGGAGGAGCCCATTATCCCTGCTGAAAAAGGAAATGGGGTGATATACGGTATTATTGGCGGCGCCATTGGATTACTATCCGGGATGACGGGTATTGGCGGCGGCATTTATTTGTCGCCGGTATTACGTTTGGGCAAATATGATACGGCAAAGAATATCGCCGGGCTAAGCAGCTTTTTTATCCTGGTAAATTCTATTGCTGGTTTGGCAGGTCAGGCCGCAAAACATGCGATCGTATTTGATCTGAAGTTTACGGGGCCACTATTGCTGGCTGTTATTGCCGGCGGGCAAATAGGGGCACTCTTAAGTGCCAAGGTGCTGAAACCCAGATGGGTAGCGGGTGCTACTGCTGTACTGATTTTATATGCAGGCGTAAGAATGCTGATAAAGTAAAGCGGGTATTCCATCAAATGATTACTTTCAATAACCGGAACAGGCAACTATTAGTGGCTGGTTTTATCCACCGATGACGGACATGCTCTCCATATTTTTTTCGGTGTGCTGCTGTTCTGCTTCAAATCCATTGGCAAATCGTGCATGTATGGCGGTTTGTATAGCAGGTAACAGTCCTTGTACATCGTGCTGCAACATTTCTTTTATGTTCAATACATCGTTCCCGTACAGGCATGTTTTCATACTACCGGTAGCAGATATACGAAGCCGGTTGCAGGTGCCGCAAAAAGTACGACTGTAGGCGGGAATAACGCCAATATTACCTTTATGGCCCGGGATGTGATAATTGAGCGATGTAGAATGAGGGGCATCGTTTATTTTCTGTAGCGGATATATTTCACTGATAGTATCCAGTATTTTATGATAGTTCCAGGTGATACCTGAGAATGAATGTCCTTGTCCGTTAAAAGGCATTTCCTCTATGAATCTTACTGAAAGCGCATTGTCGCGGGTAAGTGCAGTGAACGCGGTGAGTTCATCTGTATTTACATTTTCCATCACTACCGCATTGATTTTTACCTGCATGTTATGTTGCAGCAGACTTTGGAGTGTATCCATTACCGTAGTGAACCTGTTGCGGCGTGTTATCTGTACGAAACGTGCTGCCTGCAGAGTATCCAGGCTGAGGTTGATGTTGGTAATTCCAAGTTGATGCAGTGCCGGAATATGGGGTTGTGTAAGTACGCCATTGGTGGTGATCGCAATTTCTTTGATCCCGGGTATTACTTTTATTTTTTCCAGCAGCGTCATCAAACCAGGTCGCAGGAAGGGTTCTCCGCCGGTGATTCTTACTTTGGAAATACCTGCTGCTGCGAGTATTTGCAACAGGGAGATGATTTCATGATCGGTCAGTAATGCTGCTTTGTGTACAAAATGCATATTTTCCGGCATGCAGTAGGTGCATCGGAGATTGCACCGGTCTGTTACCGACAGTCTAACGTAATCGATGGTGCGATGATGAGCATCCGTGAGCATTTTTATCAGCAGTTTTGGCCGGCCATTGGATTATCGAACGACTGGCTTTCGTCTTCGTTTCTCTCTGTAAGGCATTTAAAATCTTTTTCTACCAGGATTTTTAGTTCTGATCCGTCCGTATTGGGCAGAATGAGTTCAAATCCTACCTGTTCCGGTGCATACCAGTCGGCCAGGCGTGTAAGGGGTACCAGCAGATGAACACCGTCCTGTTCCAGTTTAATGATGGGATCCGTGATCTCCTTGCCGCGTACGCAGAAATGGAGGGTGCCGGCACCAATATGGGTGATAGATTCCACTTTGCCGGTAGTTTCCAGTAGTTCTATATCCGTTTTATCCAGGCGATATCTGATGCTGTTGCCTCTTAACCGTATTTTCATGAAAAATGATTTAACTGCCGTATTAAAATTACTACATTATCGGGGCTATATTGTAGTTTTAACCAACAATTTAACGAGTATGGGGATATTACTGTTTGGAGCAGCAAAGGATATTGCTGGTGTACCGGTGTTGGAAAAACCTGCACATATCACGGATGTGGCGGCGCTGAAGGCATGGCTTTATGAAGTGTATCCTTCCCTGCAGCAGCTTAAATCGATGATGATAGCGGTAAACAGGGCGTATGCCACAGATGCGCAGTTGATTAGCGCCCGGGATGAGATTGCCGTAATACCGCCGGTAAGTGGGGGATGAGGTGGACTTGATGTGGAGTTGAGGTGGACTTGATGTGGACTTGAAATGATGGGGTAAAGGGAGAAAAAGTCCCATAAAACCTGTTTTTTAGTATTCATAAGATGGAAGTATTAATAAATATTAAAGAAATCATTACTGTGCAGGAAGCACTGGACTTCATACAAGCGCCGGAATGCGGTGGGGAGGTTATTTTTGCCGGCACCGTACGGAATCACACCAAACAAAGGGAAGTTCTCAAACTTTACTACGAATGTTATGAAGCCATGGCAATATCTGAGATGCAGAAAATAGCGGTGCAGGTGCAGGAAAAGTGGGATATACAGAAGCTGGTGATGCTGCATGCAGTGGGAGATAAATATCCGGGAGATATAGCTGTAGTGATAGCGGTAGCCTCCGCGCACCGCGGTATTGCCTTTGATGCCTGTGAATATGTAATAGATACCCTTAAAGAAACGGTGCCTATCTGGAAAAAGGAGTTTTTTGCAGATGGGGAAATTGTCTGAGCATTTTTGAATCCGTTCTCCGAGAACAGGGATTCCGGTTTACAACCCCAAATTTGAAAGCACTGTTGCTTTTTCTTCCGGTGTATTTGCATTGAACTGCTCGGTAGCATATGGGTTTTGCAGCAATGCAATATCCATGTTCAGCATGGTTTTGCGCGGACAATTTTTCCCGGCGATCACATTTTGCTGCAGTGCGGCTAACCCGGCAGGCTCCCAGATGGCGATTAGTGGCTCAGGCGAATCATTAAAAGGACTTATAAAAGAAGTAGCTGATTTAGTGGCATCTCTTGATTGAATCAGTAGTTCCAGGCTTTGTTTGCTGAGCAGTGGCAGGTCGCAGGCGAGTACCAGCCAGGCTGTTGCCGGTTGCCCTGCATGGGCACTGAGCAGGCCGGCGGAAGGTCCGCCGAAGGAAACGCTATCCGGTATCAGGTGCGGATATGCAGAAAAATTATCCTGCTGTTCTGTTCTGCATGAAATATATACTTCTGCTAAAAAAGATTGCAATAGTGTTACCAGGTATTGCCATTGGGGCATGCCATGATAGGCAATACTGCTTTTATCTTCCTGCATGCGGGTGCTGAAGCCGCCGCATAGCACCAGTCCTTTCAGAGGAGGTGTATTATCTTGTATAGTCATGTTTACCTCCTGTTTTGCTGATCAGTTTGGTTTCTCTGATAACCATATCCTGGGTGAGTGCTTTACACATATCGTAAATGGTGAGTGCTGCTACGCTGGCGCCGGTGAGGGCTTCCATTTCCACGCCGGTTTTACCGGTGGTTTTAACGGTGCAGCGGATAACGGCTTCTGTTTCTTCCAGCTGTATTTTTACATCACAACCATCCAGTAGTAAGGTATGACAAAGCGGAATAAGCTCAGGTGTTTTTTTGGCGGCCATAATTCCTGCAATGATAGCGGTTTGAAATACGCCACCCTTGCGGGTTTGGATGTCCTGCCCATGGAATTGTGCCCGCACTACCTGCGGTAAAAAAACACGACTCTCGGCAACGGCTATACGATAAGTATCCGGTTTGCCACTGATATCTACCATTGCCGGCTGACCGCTTTCGTTCAGGTGAGAAAAACCACCACTTGATTCATTGGACATAAAAGCATAAATTTAAACAAGTTCACCTTCCACAAAAGTAATTCAAAATGATGTTGACTGTTGCTGCTGCATTTAAGGCTGTCATACAAACTGTGCGAGACCTGGGTACCGAAACGGTGCCTTTTGAATCCGCCACCGGCCGTATTTTGCGGGAGTCTGTATTGGCCGACAGGCCTTTCCCGCCATTTGACCGCATCACCATGGATGGTATTGCTGTTAACTACGACAGCTTTGCCCGGGGGCAACATATTTTTGGCGTGGAAGATATACAGGCTGCGGGTACACCGCAGTTACAGCTTTCCAATACGGCTAACTGTATAGAAGTGATGACAGGGGCTATTCTCCCGGAAATGACGGATACCGTCATTCCCTACGAGCACCTGACCCCCTCTGAACACGAAGGTTTTCGCCGCTTCACCGTACATAAAGCCGTAAAACAAGGACAAAATATTCATAGAATAGGCTCTGACATCGCCACCGGCGCGGTACTCATCCCTCCGGGTATGTTAATTGGGCCTGCAGAAGCGGGTGTACTGGCTACGGTAGGTAAAACTAATGTGCTGGTCAGCAAACAGCCCAGGGTGGTACTCATTGCTACCGGTAATGAACTGGTACCCGTACACACTACCCCGGCGCTTCACCAGGTCCGTATGTCTAATGTATACAGCATGCTGGCGTCATTGGAACAGATGGGTATTAAAGCCCGTTACATACATCTGAATGATGAAGCCGAAGAAATGCGGGAACAGCTGCAATCATTACTGGAAGAAACAGATATCTGGATTAGTTCCGGCGCAGTGAGTGCGGGTAAATTTGATTATCTCCCCGCTGTTTTACAGCAACTGGGTATGCAACAGGTTTTTCATAAAGTACAGCAAAGACCCGGAAAGCCTTTTCTGTTTGGGCGTTTCAACGAGGGGCCTGTCGTGTTTGCCCTGCCGGGTAATCCGGTTTCAGGATTTATGTGTTTTTACAGATATGTACAACCATGGATACAATCTGCTATGGGCGCTACTTTACAGCAACCTTGCTACGCGCAGTTATCTGAGAAAGTTATTTTTGACGCGGAACTGGAATATTATTTGCCGGTAAAACTGGAATCACAACCCGATGGCAGGATGATCGCTATTCCGCAGCCATATCAGGGTTCCGGCGATCTGGCCAGTTTGTTGAAAGCAGATGCTTTTCTTACGCTGCCACTGGAAGAAAATGTTTTTGAAAAAGGAAGCGCCTACCAGGTATGGCGCTTTCGTTAAGCAATAATCAAAGGATCGGACGTTTCATACAACGATAAAGTATACACGCTGATGAGATGTTGCTTAGCCGTAACCCATAACGACAATATTAACCCGCCGGCGCTGGAATGCTTTGAAACTAAACCATATAGCTCACAACGATTCCGTATATACGCAGAGAGGGAAACGTTCTGCTTGCCAGAACAGCGAAATAAACAATAGCTGATCCTTTAAACCCGCCAGACATTTGGCAGTCTTATCATAAATCATTTGCTTATGGCCGAAGTTGTCCACAAAACCCAATTACAACATCTTGCCTGGCGCGCTGGCTTTGGAGAAACCCTCCCTGTTATCTCAGACTGGGAAAGTAGAAGGCGAAAAGAAATTGTGAATAAAGTGCTCATTGGCCCTGTAAAGAAACCACCGGTATCGGTGGATGTATTGGCTGTTAGTGATCTTCCGGATTACCGGAAGCTTAAAACCATGACACCCGAAGAAAGAAAAAATGTGCAGCAGATGAATACACAGGGCATTAAAGATCTGAATGTAGCCTGGGTAACTGCGATGATAAAAAGTGAGCATCCGCTGCGCGAAAAAATGAGTCTTTTCTGGCATGGCCATTTTGCCTGTCGTACACAAAATATATTATTTAACCAGCAATTGCTGGCGGTCATACGCGACAATGCGCTGGGAGATTTCGGTGATCTGCTGAGTGCAGTGTCCAAAAGCCCCGCGATGTTGCAGTTCCTGAATAATCAGCAAAACCGTAAACAACATCCCAACGAAAACTTTGCACGCGAAGTGATGGAGCTGTTTACGCTGGGAAGGGGTAACTATTCCGAACAGGATGTGAAAGAGGCTGCGAGATCATTTACCGGATGGGGTTTTGATGAAGGTGGCACGTTTGCATTCCGCGATAAACAACATGATGATGGTATTAAATCGTTGCTGGGGAAAGAAGGGAATTTTAATGGAGATGATGTACTTAAAATACTGTTGGAGCAAAAGCAGACGGCGAAATTTATTACTACAAAAATCTATAAATATTTTGTCAGCGAAACACCGGATGAAGCGCGTATTGCAACGTTATCTGAAAAGTTTTATCACTCCGGGTACAACATAAAATCGTTGATGCGGGAAATCTTTATGGCCGACTGGTTCTACGACAGCAGCATCGTTGGTAATCGTATTAAATCGCCCGTGGAGTTACTGGTGGGTATTCGCCGGGCAATTCCCATGACTTTTGAAAAAGAGGAAACCATGTTATTGTTCCAGCGGGTACTGGGACAACTCCTTTTTTATCCGCCCAATGTGGCTGGCTGGCCTGGTGGACGTAACTGGATAGATAGTTCCAGCCTGATGTTCCGCCTGCGTGTGCCACAGGTGATTTTATATTCTCAGGCATTTAATGTGATGCCGAAAGAATTAACACCGGAAATGGGAGAAGGCAGTAATTATAAAATGACTTTGCAGATCAATGATTTTCTCAAACGGCAATTTGCCAAAAAGGTAAATGCAACGATCGATTGGAGTCCTTATATACAGGGATTCAGCGAGGTGCCCCGGGAAAATCTGGCCAACGAAATTGCCGGCATATTGCTGCAACAAACCAATCAGATTAACCGGTCTATGCTGGAGAAATATGCAGACAGCAGTAGCCGGGAAAACTATATTAAAACGGTGACCATTGATGTGATGAGTACGCCGGAGTACCAATTGTGTTAGCTTTTAGCCATTAGCAGTTAGCTTTTAGCTGGTTGCTAACAGATTAAAAAGCCAAAAGTAAGGTAACGATAAAACGCAGGTCGCCGGAAGCTGACTGCTAATGACTAACAGCTAAAAATATTATATGCTGATTCTTAACAGGCGTCGTTTTTTACAGGTAGGCTCGCTGGCTTCGGCTGCAGTGATGATGCCTAAATTCCTGAAAGCGTTGGAGAGAGGAGCACTGGTTCCTCCTGGCAACAAGATATTGGTGATCATACAATTGTCCGGTGGCAATGATGGACTTAATACGATCATACCCTATCGCAATGATATTTATTACAGCTCCAGGCCATCACTGGGTATCAAGAGAGAAGCGGCATTAGCATTGAATGATGACCTGGGTATACATCCTGCATTAAAAGGATTGAAAGCATTGTATGATGATGGATCACTGAGCATACTGAATAATGTAGGATACCCTAATCCTGATCGTTCGCATTTCCGTTCCATGGATATCTGGCATTCCGCCAGTCAGTCAGATGAATACTGGTCTGATGGTTGGATAGGGCGCTACCTGGATGCACAATGCAAAGGCTGTGATAAGCCAACACAGGCACTTGAAATAGATGATACCCTGAGTCTTGCTTTGAAAGGAGATAGTGATAAAGGGCTTGCAGTGACAGATCCAACGCGGCTCTTCGGCACCAGCAACGACCAGTATTTTAAAGAGCTGTTGCAACAGCATCCTGCCGGCGATGATCATCACAGCAACGTGGATTACCTGTATAAAACCATGGGAGAAACTATTTCTTCCGCTGCTTATATTCAACAGCAATTCAAAACGTATAAGTCGACCGAAGCTTATCCTAATACAGAACTGGGTAAAAATCTGAGAACGATTGCCAACCTGGTGATGTCTGATATCAATACAAAAGTTTACTATGTATCGCATGGTAGTTTTGATACGCACGTAAATCAGCAGGATCAGCAGGCGCGGTTATTTGGCCAGTTAAGCGACGCCCTGACGGTATTTACCGGCGACCTTAAAAAGAACAACCGTTTCCAGGATGTAGTAGTGATGACGTTTTCGGAATTTGGCCGTAGGGTGAGTCAAAATGCCAGTGGTGGCACCGATCATGGCACCGCGAACAATATGTTTTTGGTAGGTGGTGGCTTAAAGCAGCCAGGTTTTATTAATGAAGGCCCCGATCTGATGAATTTAAAAGATGGTGATCTGCAATATAAGGTAGACTTTAAGAGTGTGTATGCCACACTGTTAAGCAAGTGGCTGGGGGCGGATGACCGGGAAGTTCTCCGGATGCAATACCCGCATATGGAATTTATTTAGAAGCTTTTAGCCGTTAGCTTTTAGCTGTTAGCAAAATGCAGCGGAGATGGATATTTATAACAAATGCAGCGGATGATCTCCGCTGCATTTTGCTAACAGCTAACAGCTAATGGCTAAAAGCTCTACTGGCTTACCTGCGTAATAATAGCCCTGAAATTGCCATCTCTTACAGCTCTTGGTCCGCCGGCGCCGGTGGTTTCTTTCAGCGTACCGGTAAAGGTACCTTCTACAGTAACGTTATCTATACGTGTAATAGTGATATAAAAATCGGTACTTCCTTCCGAAGTGAGGGTGGTATAAGTACTGGCCAGCATCATCAGCATGCTGTTTCCCTTTTTAGTGGCCGCATACACACCTGATCTAAAAGGGAGGGCGGCTGTTGCTAATGTAAAGGATACCTGGTCTCCTCCATAGGTTTGGCCAGTGATTTCCATCTTGGGATAGTCATTATCGGGATTCTCATCTGTAAGGTTAGGGACGTAAATAGTGCCTTTGGGACCTTCTGAAAGATAGATTTTGTTATCTAGTTTCATCGATATAAATCTGCGCTTGAGGCTATCGTCTTTATCTTTATCCTTTCCGCAGGAAATGCTCAGCAATGTAATGGCGCTGAGCAGTGCGGTAACTAATATACGCATAGGTTATATTATAAACAGTTTTAATTATTCCGCGACTAAATTAAACATTTAAATACAAAAACGGATGCCGGTAATGGATTGTTACACCCAGTTACCGGCATCGCCTTTATCTTGAAAAGTTGGCTAATTATGCTTTGCGTGCGGTGCGGTACAGGTACCAGCCCATAAACGCAAAAAAGGCGCAACCTATTATATAATAACCTCCCGGACCCAGGATATTGGTGAGTACTTCCTGGTTATTTAATTTGGCGAGTACCTCCGCAGACTTGTCGAAACCAGCCAGGATGGCGATGATAACGCCCGCCACTGCCCCACCGGCTACCAGTCCTGTAGCAAAGAGATTACCTTTACCCAGTTCTTCTTCTTCCGGAGAAACCTTTTTGTTGTCTTTCTTTCGTTTGTAGTCTACCAGGCCACGGATAGCGCCACCGGTGAAGATCGGAAGTGTAGTAGACAACGGCAGATAAGCACCTACCGCAAAAGAAAGAGAGTTTACGCCACACAGTTCCATGGTAATAGACAGGAATACGCCTACCAGCACAAATTGCCAGTCGAGGTTAAATGACAGGATTCCTTTGGCCAGTGTAGCCATGAGCGTACCTTGTGGTGCAGGATAGTACGAGCTGCCAATCGCATGATCTATTACACCATGCTTTATCATGTCTGCCGTAGGCTTATCTAAAAACTTTACTGTTAAACCAATAACGATAGAAGATACGATAGCGCCGATAAACAATGCTATCTGCTGATACATAGGCGTTGCGCCTACAATGTATCCGGATTTCAAATCCTGTGAAGTACCACCGGCATTGGCGGCTGCGATACAAATCATACCTCCCACTACCAGGGCCATAGGCTCATATACTTTACCCGTCCAGCCTACTGCAATAAATACCAGGCAGGTCCCCATCAGTGTGGCGATGGTCATACCTGAAATAGGATTGTTGGAAGAGCCGATCAGGCCTACAATACGACTGGATACCGTTACGAAGAAGGCGCCAAATACCACTACCAGTAAACCTACCAGTAATTTTTTGCCGATAGAATCGCCTGGTAGCTGTGGCAGAAAAGCCATCAGCAGAATGAGGGCAAGACTACCAAACAGTACCACTTTCAGGCTAAGGTCTTTTTCTGTTCTGGGTACACTTCCTTTTGTACCGGCGTTTTCAGAGCCATCTTTTATAGCACCTAAACTTCCTTTGAAAGAAGATATAATGGTAGGTATTGTTTTCAGCAAGGTGATGAAACCACCGGCTGCTACTGCACCCGCACCAATTTGTCTTACATACGCATAATATACTGCTGCAGAATAGTCTGTAAAGGTATGGGTGAGCGGATTCCAGTTACCTTGTCCGCCTGGTGTTTGCAGGTTGGCCAGGTAGCCTATTTTCACCAGCTGGGTAGCAATGGTATCTGCGGGCAGCAGGGAAGCCAGCAGCGGAATGAGCGCCAGCCACGACAGCACACCACCAGCTACCAGTACTCCGGCAATACGAGGTCCGATAATATACCCTACTCCCATATACTCAGGTGTAATGTCAGCGCTGATTTTGGCAGAAGGGAAAAACTTACTGGCCTGCTTGGTCATGTATTCCGGCGTTTCCGCAATCACATGCAGGATCTTTTGAAAGATGGCATAAGCAAAGGCAAAACCGAGTCCATAGAAAGCTGTTTTGGCAAAGTCGCCGCCCTTCTCTCCTGCTATGAGTACATCGCCACAGGCGGTACCTTCGGGATAGGGTAAGGTTTTATGCTCTTTTACAATCAGTGATTTTCGTAGTGGAATCATCATCAGCGTACCCAGGATACCTCCAAAGATGGCCAGGATAAGGATGGTAAAGTAGTTGAAGAACTGGGTGCCACCACCGTCACTCAGGAATAAGAAGCCCGGTAGGGTAAATACTACGCCGGCAGCAATGGATTCCCCTGCAGAGCCGGTGGTCTGGATAATATTGTTTTCAAGAATAGTGGTGTTGAAAAATTTTCTCCCTAAAGTAATAGCAATAACGGCGATAGGAATAGAAGCGGAAACGGTGAGACCCGCTTTCAGCGCGAGGTATACGGTAGCTGCGCCGAAGATAATACCGAAGATACAACCCAATAGAATGGACTTGAGTGTAAATTCCTTCATTTGTACGCCAGGTGGAACAAAAGGCTTGAAATTGTTGTCAGACATAAATGTATTTATAATTTACAGGTAGAATGTTGTACTATTTAATATAGTGAAAATACCGCATTAGTCGTGCAATGATACTAAATAGTCATATAGTTATACCACAGTATTAATATAAACGGTTCGCATAAAAAAGAGGGAAGTGGATTTAAATCCGCTTCCCTCTTTCAGTTATATGGTATTGTGCTTATCTAACGCCGTGCATCCATTTTTTCAGGAAGCTGTTAGACAGGAACAATAGAACGGCAGCAGCACCTGGCAGGATCACAAACACCATGAAAAATTCATAGAGGTTGTGAATAGTGAAACCTGCGAAAGTAGGGTAATGTGCAGCCAGTTTGAGTTCGTGTAATTTATCAATTTGTTGTGCTGTGGCGCTAATAGTACCATCCAGTATGCCTTTCAGGTCGATACCGTTTTTGGTAGCCAGCTCGTATTTGTCCATGGTAGGCGGGAGCAATGCGCCGAGGGTACCAGCCAGTGCGTAACCGGCGGCATTGGCCAGGAACCATACACCCATCAGCAAAGAAGAGAAACGGTGAGGAGCCAGTTTAGCCACCAGTGATAAGCCTATCGGGGATAAGCACAATTCACCGAGGGTATGGAACAGGTACATCAGGATCAACCAGCTTACACCCAGTTTTTCACCGGCACCCAGACTTTTCATTTGAATGGCAATGATGAAAAAGCCCAATGACAGCAATGCCAGTCCCAGTGATTGTTTTATCGGAGAAATCGGTTCCAGTTTGCGTTGTTGTAATTTGAGCCATAACCAGCTGAAAGGCAATGCAAATACGATGATGAAGATAGAGTTGGCATTTTGTACAAGGCTTGGCGGCATGTCCCATCCAAAGATGCGGCGGTCTGTTTGATAGTCGGCAATGAATGTGAGGGAGGATCCTGCCTGCTCAAAACAAGCCCAGAAGAAGATTACAAAGAATGCGACAAAGTAGATTACAGTTATTCTTTGTCTTTCTACTTTGGTAATAGATTTATCGGTAAGGATTAATACAGCAAGGCTGATACCAGCGGCATATATAAATGGATATATCCATGACTTGATGGGATTGGGGTCGATGGACAGGTAGTGAATACCGAAGAAGAGTACCACCATTAACACAAGTACGCCGAAGATGGCGGGAGTAGTGAAGTTGGCTTTGTCGGCTTCACCGGTAGCGGTAGTACCGGTAGATTTGGAGAAGTCGGGTTTGCCGCCGATAGCTTTACCGGCAGGCGTTACTACATATTTATCTTTCAGGAAGTAAAAGAGGATGGTGCCAAGGAACATGGCGATACTGGCAGCGAGGAATCCCCATTTGAAGGCGCTTACTATTCTTACACCAGTGGCTTCTATTTTCACATCGCCGAGGATTGGGCAAATGGACATACCCAGGAAGGCGCCCATATTGATTCCCATGTAAAAGATGGTAAAGGCAGAATCGAGGCGGCTGTCATTTTTTGGATACAGCTGACCCACCATAGAAGAAATGTTGGGTTTGAAGAAGCCATTACCGATAATGATTACAAAAAGAGCCAGCCATACGATCATTTTGGCTGTTTCAACGTTATTGGCGTAGAGGATACCACTTAATACCATGAGCAGTTGTCCAAAACCCATTACGAAACCACCTAATATAATACAGTTTCTGTTACCGAGGTAGCGGTCGGAGATGTAACCACCCAGCATAGGGGTCAGGTAACATAATCCCAGGAATCCGCCATAGATGATAGAGGAATCTGCTTCAGAGAAAGCCAGTGCATTTACCAGGAAGAGCGTTAACAACGCCCGCATACCATAAAAGTTAAACCGTTCCCACATTTCCGTGGCAAATAATACCGAGAGGCCCTTAGGGTGGCCCTTCTGCGAGGCAATAGGGGACTCTTGTGCAACAGCAGTTTGCATCATAAATTGGTTAGTTTTAGCAATAGTTGTTTAGATTTCGAGAACCTTTAAATATGGCAAGTTAAATAAATTCGGTTATCTGCGTAAAAAAATGGTATAAATGCTCATTTTTTGCGCTTTTTTGATCTTTCTTTGCACTTTCTTTCGCATCTGCATTTATTAGGCAATTCATATGAACATACTATTACTTGGAAGTGGTGGTCGGGAACACGCACTGGCCCTTAAAATGTCACAAAGCCCGCTTTGCGGTCAACTGTTTATTGCTCCGGGTAACGCCGGTACCGCCCAATGTGGTAAGAACATAAACATGGGAGTGAGTGAGTTTGAAAAGATAAAGTCCTTTTGCCTGGACAATGCTATTGATCTGGTGATGCCCGGTTCTGAAGAGGCCCTGGTGAACGGGATCTATGATTTCTTCAAAAAGGATGCTGCCCTGCAGCATATCCCGGTAATGGGTCCTTCACAGGAAGGTGCACAGCTGGAAGGAAGTAAGGCATACGCCAAGCTTTTCATGGAGCGGAATAACATCCCTACCGCTGGTTACCGTGAGTTTAACGTTGATAACTATGAAGAGGGGCTCGCTTACATTCAGCAGCACTCCTTACCAATCGTATTAAAAGCAGATGGATTGGCTGCTGGTAAAGGGGTGATCATCACTTCTTCTTACGAGGAGGCGGCAGAAGAATTTCAGCAAATGATTAAGTCTGCCAAATTCGGTGAGGCCAGCAAAACAGTGGTGATAGAAGCGTTCCTGTCTGGTATAGAACTGTCTGTCTTCGCCATTACCGATGGGCATTCCTATAAAATATTACCTGAAGCAAAAGATTACAAACGTATAGGGGAAGGTGATCAGGGGCTGAATACGGGTGGTATGGGAGCGGTATCTCCGGTACCATTTGCGGATACTATCTTCATGAAAAAGGTAGAGGATCAGGTGATCAGACCTACCATAGCAGGCTTGTCTAAGGAGGGAATTGTGTACAATGGCTTTGTCTTTTTTGGCCTGATTAATGTAGGAGGGGAGCCTTTCGTGATTGAGTATAACTGTCGTATGGGCGATCCGGAAACGGAAGTAGTAATGCCCCGTTTGAAAAATGATCTACTGGAATTGTTCAATGCGGTAGCATCCGGCCAACTGAATGAGCAGACTATTTACGCTGATGAGCGTGCTGCAGCTACGGTAATGCTGGTATCAAAAGGATACCCTGAAGCATATGAAAAGAATAAGGTGATAAGTGGTATTCCGGCTCCAACGGCCGACCAGATTGTTTTTCATGCCGGCACCCGGCAGGAAGGCGACGAGGTGCTGACCAACGGCGGTCGTGTATTGTCTGTTACTTCACTGGCTGCTAACCTGTCGATGGCATTGGCTCATTCTGTGCAAACAGCAGAGTTGATTACCTTTGATGGTAAGGGCTATCGCCGTGATATCGGATTCGAATTTGTATAGCGGATTAGCAGTTAGCTTTTAGCCGTTAGCAGTTAGGGACCTTAGCGGTTAAGGATTCGCTTAAATCCCTAACTGCTGGCAGCTAATGGCTAAAAGCTATAACAATCCAGTAAGGAGGGCTGGTCCAGGACAATTGAAAAGCGGGACTTGTAAAGGCGTAATTTTAGGCAGTAGGAACAATTAAAACGGGGATATCCCGTTCATCTGGTCGGAGCATAAAGAGAGCAGTTACTATGCCGTTTGCACAACAAATAACTTTTTTTAATATTTAGCTGTATTATTGCAAGAATATCCATTTTTTGCATCGTATATTCGTTGGAATTATTCATTTTTGCATTCTAATTTTTGACCGTATCAACAATGGGATTTTTTAATTTTTTAACGCAGGAAATCGCGATTGATCTTGGTACAGCGAACACGCTGATAATTCATAATGACCAGGTGGTAGTGGACGAGCCTTCCATTGTAGCGATAGAACGGGCTAGTGGCAAAATTGTGGCAGTTGGAAAGAAGGCCATGATGATGCACGAAAAAACACACGAATATCTTCGTACTATACGTCCCCTGAAAGATGGCGTGATAGCGGATTTTAATGCCGCTGAGGGAATGCTCAGGGAACTCATAAAAATGGTTTATCCGAAGAAACCATTATTTGCTCCAAGCTGGCGGATGGTGATCTGCATTCCTTCCAGTATTACGGAAGTGGAAAAGAGAGCTGTGCGTGACTCTGCTGAACAGGCAGGCGCGAAGGAAGTATACCTGTTGCATGAGCCGATGGCAGCTGCACTGGGTATTGGTATCGATGTGGAAGAACCGGTAGGTAATATGATCATTGACATAGGCGGTGGTACCACCGGTATTTCTGTGATCGCCCTGGCAGGTATTGTTTGTGACCAGAGTATCCGTATTGCCGGTGACGAGTTCACTGCTGATATCATGGAAGCCCTGCGCCGCTATCATAGCTTGCTGATCGGTGAAAGAACGGCAGAACAGATCAAAATACATATCGGATCTGCCCTGAAAGAACTGGACAACCCACCAGATGATATTCCTGTTAATGGACGAGATCTGGTAACAGGTATCCCCAAGCAAATCATGGTATCTTACCAGGAGATTGCGGAAGCCCTTGACAAATCTATCTTTAAGATCGAAGAAGCCATCCTGAAAGCGCTGGAAACAACGCCTCCTGAGCTGGCATCAGATATTTATCGCAGAGGTTTATACCTGACCGGCGGCGGTGCTTTACTGCGCGGACTGGATAAACGTCTTACCCAAAAAATCAAACTGCCGGTGCATGTAGCGGACGATCCGTTGCGCGCGGTGGTAAGAGGTACTGGTATTGCGTTAAAGCATGTTGGTAAGTATCCGTTCCTGATGCAATAAAACTATTTTGATATTTACGGATTTGGAGATGTTGGTCAAACAACGTTGAAAAGTCCGTAAATCTCTAAATCTCAAAACCAGTGCGCGCTTGTGCGAAATTTAATCATTTTCTTTAGGCGATACTTTAACTTCTTCTTATTTCTGCTGCTGGAAGTGATTTGTCTGGTATTGGTGTTCCAGCATAATAATTTTCAGCGAACAGCCTACCTCAGTTCCGCTAACGATGTCAGCGGTAAGTTATATGACAAGTATAATAATGTGCAGTACTACTTTCACCTGAAGTCGACCAACGATAGCCTGGTGAACGAAAACATGCGACTGCATAATGCCCTGCGAACCAGCTACGACAGTATGATTACCACCAACGGGGTGAAAATCGATACGGTTCGTCAGTACAGCGATGATACCGCCCATAAAGTTATTGGCACACAGATTCGCCGCTATGAATACTTCTCCGCAAAAGTGATCAATAACTCTATCAATAAACCTGTTAACTACATTACCATTCACCGCGGCAGCCTGCAGGGTATCCGTCCTAACATGGGCGTTATCAGCAGTAGTGGCGTAGTAGGTGTGGTAAGAAGTGTGAGTGATAACTATTCTGTGGTATTGTCCATGTTGTCCAAATCCAATTCCGTATCCATCAGCGCCCGTCTGGGACAAGGGAAGGAAATGGGATCTGTACACTGGGATGGTGAAGATGCCGGCTATGCCCTGTTGAAAGATGTACCCAAAAGTGCAAAGATCCACAAAGGTGATACGGTAGTAACCAGTGGTTTCTCTGCCCTGTTTCCTGAAAATATTCCTATTGGTTATGTGGAAAACATTGCCGTAGGAGATAAAGCCAGCACCTCTTTTACTATCCGGTTGAAATTGGCCACCAATTTCTTTAACCTGCAATATGTGTATGTGATAGAAAACCTGCTGAGAGATGAACAACAACGATTGGAAGATTCAACGTATAAGTTGATTAAATGAGTATACTGTTAAGAAATATAATCCGCTTTGTGCTCCTGTTGCTGATACAGGTGTTTGTGCTCAATGAAATATTGCTGCATCAGCTGGTGAGCCCATATCTATACATGCTTTTTATACTGGCATTGCCCTTTAACCTGCCACGCCCTGCGCTGATGCTCATGGGTTTGCTGATGGGGCTTTCGTTGGATATGTTTATGAATACTCCTGGTATGCACGCTGCTGCCTGCGTATTCATCGCTTATCTGCGTCCGTTTATTATCAATATCCTATCGCCACAGGGTGGTTTTGAAACTACCCAGAAAACGCCGTCCATGACCAGCATGGGCGTATCGCAATTTCTCATCTATGCCGCGATCCTGGTATTCCTGCACCATGCTGTCTTTTTTTCACTGGAAGTATTTGGTACAGGCAATGTGCTATACCTCTTAATGAAGATCGTCTTTTCAACACTGGCCAGTCTTTTCCTGATTGTACTGTATGAATTGCTGTTCTTCTCGAAGAAATAGTTTCTGCTTTTTAACGTAGGTTTGTAACTTAAATATATCCGTCCTTAATAGCATGTCAGTATTTAATCAGCCCAGGAAGAGAGTAATACAGATGATTATACTTGGGATGGTAATTCTGATCATCACCAGGTTATTCTTTCTGCAAATAGTCGAGAAGAAATACGCCAAGCTGGCGGATGCCAACGCCGTGCTGCGTAAGGTTATATATCCCAGTCGTGGTATTATTTACGACCGGCAAAACCGTAGTATCCTCGGCAATGACGTGTTGTATGACCTCGTAGTAACTCCTGCCAGCGTAAAGAGTATTGATACTGCCTATCTCTGTAATATCTTAAAAATAGATAAAGACGAATTCAGAAAACGTATTTTGACCGCCATCATTAAAAACGGGCGGGTAAGACAATCCGTTTTTGCTCCCCTGCTTGCGCCGGAAGTATTCGGTCAGCTGCAGGAAAGCATGTACCTGTTTTCTCCCGGCTTTGAACTGGTGCCGAGGCAAATCCGCTCCTACCCTTATGCCACTGCGGCCAACATTCTCGGGTATATTGCGGAAATCTCTCCGGCCATGTTAAAAGACACTGCGAACTATAGCTCTTACAACTCCGGTGATTACCTCGGCTTCACAGGTTTGGAGAAAACCTATGAGTCCGTGCTAATGGGACAACGCGGTATACAATACCTGATTAAAGATAATCTCAACAGACCACAGGGTGCTTACGAAAACGGGGAATTTGACAGTGCTGCGATAGCAGGTAAAAACCTCCGGCTCTCCCTGGATATAGAATTGCAAGTATTGGGTGAAAAATTAATGAAGGGTAAATCGGGTAGTATCGTGGCCATAGATCCGCAAACAGGTGGTATTCTGGCTATGGTGAGTGGTCCAAGCTTTGACCCTAACCTGCTTACAGGTCCATACAGAAGCGCCAACTTCAGCAAACTTTATACAGATACCACTAAACCACTCTTTAACCGTGCCATCCAGGCGACCTATCCTCCCGGCTCTACTTTTAAGCCGATGATAGCCCTGGTAGGACTGGATGAAGGGGTTATTACTCCCAGCTTTGGTTATCCCTGCGGAGGGGCCTATTATGGCTGTTCACGACCTATCAAGTGTGAGCACCATGATGCGGGACACGCCGCCAACCTGCGACTGGCACTATCGCACTCCTGTAACTCCTATTTCTCGCATGTATATCGCTTAAGCGTGGATGCCGGCAAATTCGGAGGAATTAAAGTAGGTGGTATGCAGAAGTGGGCGGATTACATGAATAACTTTGGCTTTGGACATAAAATAGGCGTTGATATTCCCAGTGAAGGGCGCGGACTGGTACCGGATAAAAAGTACTATGACGCGCGCTACAAAGGCAGCTGGAATTCCTGTACCTCCGTATTTCTCGGGATTGGACAGGGTGAATTGTTGTTAACACCCCTGCAAATGGCCAACGCCATGTGTATTGTAGCCAACCGCGGTTCCTACTATATTCCTCACTTTGTAAGCAGTATCGATAGCGACAATACCCATCTGCTGGATAAGTACAAGCAGAAACACGAAGGAGCGCATATCTCCGATTCTGCCTATAGCGCGGTAATTCATGGTATGACAGATGTGGTGGAAAGTGGTACCGGACGTATTGCACAGATTGAAGGGATTACCATTGGTGGTAAAACCGGTACGGCAGAAAACTATGGTATCGTGAATGGTGTCAGGGTTAAGTTGAAGAACCACGCCATGTTTGTGGCCTTTGCACCTGCCGAGCATGCCCGTATAGCCATTGCCGTAGTTGTGGAAAATTCGGGTTTTGGTGCAAAGTATGCGGCGCCTATTGCCAGTTTGATGATGGAAAAATATCTGAAAGATAGTATCTCTACTAAACGTCAGCCGTTGTTGAAGAGCGTAATGGAAACCGTAACAATAGATCCGGCAATGCTGGCGAAATCGCACCTGGACTCATTGAATAGTAATGCCATCATCAAGAAAAAGAAGCCTTAACCAATCATCGAATAAACCGATTAATTTATAATGAACCGCTCGCAAGCCAAACTGACACAAGGGATAGACTGGCCAATAGTTGGCCTGTACCTCGCATTGGTGATCATCGGCATTATGTCCATTTTTGCTGCGGAATACCGGGGGGATGACAATGTATGGCAGGATATTATTCATCCTGGTAAAAACTATTCCCGTCAGTTGATCTGGCTGGGGATATCGTTGGTACTGGCGGCTATTATCTGGCTTACGGACAGTAAGTTTTTTACGGCCACTGCTAACCTGGCGTATGCGGGGGGGCTACTACTGTTGTTACTGGTATTGGGAATAGGTAAAGATGTAAAAGGGTCGCATTCCTGGCTGGTGATCGGTGGATTCCAGTTTCAGCCGGCGGAGCTGACCAAGCTATGTACTAACCTTGCACTGGCCAAATACCTGTCATCGCAGGAAACCGATTTTACCAAACTACGATCGCGGCTTATTGCGGCGGCGCTCGCCCTCATACCTGCAGGTATTATCATCTTACAGGATGAAACAGGATTGGCGCTGGTATACTTTTCCTTCTTCCTCGTGATGTACCGGGAAGGGTTACCTGGTGTGTTACTGGTGATTGCATTTTCGGGTATCGTACTTGTATTGTCGGCCCTGTTAGTGGACCGAACGGTACTCTTCTCCATATTTACGGTCATCACCGCGCTGGTCATCTATTTCAGCCGGCGTGAAATAAAGCGAAAGCGATCGAGGCTCGCAGTGATCCTCAGCGTGTACGCCTTCTGTAGCCTGTTTGTGATGTTTATTGTTCCTTTTGCATTTACCAAAGTACTGAAGGACTACCAGGTACGCCGTATTGAAGTAATGCTGGGTAAAGAGAATGATCCCAAAGCGACTTATAATACCCGGCAGAGTATGATTGCGATCGGCTCTGGTGGATTCTGGGGCAAAGGGTACCTGAAAGGTACGCAAACCCGCTACGACTTCGTACCTGAACAGAGTACTGACTTTATCTTTTGTACTATAGGAGAAGACTTCGGCTTCTTCGGAAGTGTGATATTCCTGGCTATTTATGTGGCGCTGCTTTTCCGGATCATTTTTGTGGCGGAGCGACAGCGATCGACATTTACGCGAGTCTATGCCTATGGGGTCGCGAGTATCATCTTCTTTCATCTGGCCATTAACATTGCTATGACTATCGGTCTGGCGCCGGTAATCGGGATTCCTTTGCCGTTAGTAAGTTATGGTGGATCATCCCTCATGACGTTTACCATGTTGATATTTATATTACTTCGCCTGGACGCAGACAGGCAGATGGTATTGAGATAGCTTTTAGCAGTTAGCTTTTAGCCTTAAGCAAAAATGCAGTGGAGATGGCAACATTTTCGCTGCATTTTTGCTTAAGGCTAAAAGCCAAAAGCTAGTATCTTTGCAAAATGGCACGTATTATTCCATTATCAGAAGGGTCATTTACCGTAGACGGGACCAAGAAATTCCTTCCCTTTAAGCTGGGAACAGATAGCATGCAGGATCGCCCGCATGGTTCATTGCTGGTAGAAATACAGCCGTTCCTCGTGATCACCGACCGCGATTATATTTTATTCGATACTGGTCTGGGATTTCGTAATCCGGATGGGGTATTACAAATTCATCAGCACCTGATAGATCATGGCATTAATCCCATGGAGATTACCAAAGTATTGATGAGTCATTTACATAAGGATCATTCCGGTGGTGTATCTTCAGAAGATCCCATTACGAAGGAGCGCACCCTTACTTTTCCCAGTGCTACCTATTATGTGAATAATGAGGAGATGTTGTATGCATTGGAGCACTCTGGTAAATCGTATCTCGCTGAAGATATTATATTATTACAGCAACGCGATAATGTGGTGTTTACTACTGGCGATGGCACTATAGATGATTATATACACTATGAAGTTACCGGTGGCCACTGTCCTTATCACCAGGTATTTTTGATAGATGACGGAGAAGATAAAGTGTTTTTTGGAGGAGATGTGGCACCGCAGATATCCCAGATGAAAAGTCGTTTTGCGGCCAAATATGATTACGATGGCAAGCGCAGTATGGAGCTCCGGCAGGAATTCCTGGAACGTGGTAAGCAGGAAGGCTGGACTTTCCTTTTTTATCATGACACCAAAGAACCTTTTGCGAAGTTCTGATAGCTTTAGCGGATGGGCTTAACAGACAAAAGACCATTCGCTAAAATTTATCCGCTAAAATCCCTCCGCTATAGTCTAAAAGCTAAAAGCTAACTGCTAACTGCTAACCGCTAAAAGCTATTCCCATGTATACCTTGTTTGATAGTCTGGCGCTCACCGGGCAGCATGAAATTAAAACATGGCAGCAGCAAGGCCAAAGCTGGGCTTCGTATAGTCATTATCGTGAACAGGCCACTCATGAGCTATACATACCGCATACGGTATTGAACCTGATTGTAGCAGGAGAGAAAAGAATGTATGATGGCAAACAGGTGCATGTGCTACATGCCGGTGATGCCTTGCTGATTCCGGCAGGTACATTGCTTTGTTCTGAAATATTGCCTCCCCGGCAACAGTACAGCAGCATTAACCTGGTGATACCGGACGAGGTAATACTCGCAGAGCTGACAAATAAAAAAAGGCGTCTGGAGACTCATTCCAAAGCGCTCACTACCTTACCTGCAGATCCGCAGTGGCATCATTTTACACAATCGCTATTACCTCATTTTTCAGCGGAGCATCCGGCTCCTGACCATTACGAAATTATTTCCCGGGCCTTATACCTGATTAATAAAAATGAATCGATAAGTGCTATGCTGGCCAAAGCGGTGAAATACCCGTTGCCGGAGGTAATGGAAAAGTTATGTACAGCGTTGCCGGAAGTGCGGTTGATGGAGGAAATGGCGGCCATGGGACATATGAGTACCGCTACATTGAAACGTCGTTTCCGGGAAATATATCATTGCGCTCCTATGGGGTGGATATGGGAAAAACGGTTGCAGATGGCGGGGTTTCTATTACGTACCACGCAGCAGCCGATTCCTGAAATAGCTTATAGTACTGGTTTTGAAGACATCACCCACTTTTACCGTCAGTTCCGGCGCAGCTTTAAGGTAACGCCACTGCAATGGCGCAATATGGAAAATGATCTTTTCAGCAAATAGTCCGATGGGCTAAAGCGCTACATTGCAGGAAAAAACAGTCATGCAAAATCTGACCAACTTTGGCGAAGCCTGGCTTCAGGCATGGAATTCACACGACCTGGAAGAAATTTTATCGCACTATGATGCGGACATCCTTTTTTATTCTCCTCTTATCAAAAAGATTAATAATGATCCAGCAGGCTGTATCAGGGGGAAGGAAAATCTACGTGCTTACTTCAGTAAGGGATTGGCAGCTTATCCCAGCTTACATTTTGAGTTGTATCATATCCTGGAAGGCGTAAATTCGGTGGTGCTTTATTATAAGAGTGTGAATGATATGCTCAGTGCGGAGCTGATGGTGTTAAATGAAAAGGGGCTGGTATGTGAAGTGAGGGCGCACTACAAGTAGGAATTACGAATTTCAAATTACGAATTACGAATTACGAATTTGAAGCCCGTCATTTGAAATTCGTAATTCTAAAATCTTCTCCTTGGGCCTCCGCCCTGCCCCATTCTGTTCATTCGTTGTCTGTTCACGTGATTGATCATGATGGTCCGGAACTCTCTTTCCGTTTTGAAAACCATGCCTGCTTTCCGGCCGGGCAATACCCGTTGAAACTCTGTATTGTAGCGGGATCGGATGTCCAGCATTCTTTTTTCGTAGGTGAGTTCCTTGTCCATATTTCTGCGGGCAGCGTCATCGGCGTTGTCGGAGGATAATTTTTCCTGGTCTCTTTTCTGATGGCGTTCCGCAATCAGTTGTTCTACTTCGCGGGTATAGTTATTATATACGGGTAAGAATTTTTGTGCTTCTTCCGTGGTGAGATCGAGTTTTTTGGATAGGTATTCTATCTGAATCGCTCTTATTTTTTCAGCGGGATCGTCGGATGGGGGTTGTTGTGCGCTACTGACACCCATGGTGGATAGTAGCACTAACATTGCAATCCATATAAAGCTAAAACGTTTCATCATTTCTTTTCAGGTAACACTTCCTTTGATAAATCTGTTTGTTGCAGGTATTTTTCGATGGCTTCCAGCGGAACGGCTTCGTTTAGCTGGTTTTGCACCGGGGTTGATTCCACAGAAACGGAGGATGCAAAAATAGCATCATTATCAAAGGGATCGGTGTGGGTTTGCAGGTATTCAACGATATCTTGGTCGTTAAGGTCTTCCAGTTGTTTTTCTATTATTTTGCCATGGGTATTATCATCGGAAACCATAAACAGGATGGCGCTGCTACCCATTAAAGCGGTTAAGCAGGCGGCTACTGTCCATTTTATCCAGGTACTTGCCTTGTTCCGGTGTACTACCCGCAATGGGGTGGCAGGCAGCGGGTGATTGACCTGCAGGGATTCAAAATAGCCTTCGGGCACCGTAAATGGGATCTGCCTTGGTATCGCAGCCAGGAAGGGGGAAAGGGATGCCAGTTCTGATGACACCGTGCTGGTCTCTTCGGCTTTGATGCGTTGCATGATGGTCTGTGGCAGCCCATCAAAATAACCGGCAGGAATGGTTGGGTTTTGTTGAACAGCAGGCATGCCGGAACGCAGGGTTTCCAGCTGAATTTGCAGCATGATAGCAGCAGGCAGTTGTTCAAAATAGCCTGCGGGCACCGTAAAAGGTGCTTCAGCGGGCCAGTTGACATCTGGTGCTATCTGCATTAATTCGTTCGCTATGTAGGTCTGCTTGTTCATATACTGTTTTTTAGACAGTGAAGGGATTTAATAGTTTAATGCCATTTTAATCTTTTGGTAAATTTCTTTAAAAATCGCTTAAAATAAATATTTGTAAAATTACATGTCAGCTCCTTTCCGTATGTATTCTTCGATCTTTTTTACGGCATGGTGATAAGAGGCTTTCAGCGCGCCTTCGGACGTTTCCAGCACTTTACTCATTTCTTCGTAAGGCATTTCGTCATAATAGCGCAGGTTAAAGACAATCCTTTGTTTATCGGGTAAACTGAGTATCGCTCTCTGTAGCTTCCATTCCAGTTTATTCGGGTCAAACTGGGGATCTGCCCTGAGTTTATTGCTCAAACCGCTTTCGACTTCTGACAGGGAAATGGATGTTTTACGTTTTTGTTGTTCCAGGAAAGTCAGACTTTCATTGGTGGCTATTTTATATAGCCAGGTGTATAATTGTGCATCCTCCCGGAAGTTTTCCAGGTTTTTCCACACTTTTATGAATACATTCTGCAGTACGTCATTGGCATCATCGTGATCCAATACCATTCTGCGAATGTGCCAGTAAAGCCTTTCCTGATACTTCTGGATGATCAGGGTAAACCCTTTCTCCTTTGTATCAGATATGCGGTATAATGCTAATAACGTTTTATCGTCCTGTGAAACGGCCATAGGTTAAATGGTTCTTGACAGGTTATATTTAGATGAATATAAATAAACCCACTCATGAGACCAATACTTTCACGGAAAGTTTAATATAGAAAAAAGATTAGCGAAGACAGTAGCGGGTATCCGCTTCCATCTTCGCTAATCTTTTAATCAAATATAAAATCGCGTTATGCTTTCTTTTTTCTCGCTATTGCTTTTTCAGCAGCTGCCACGATATGATCTGCATCCAGGCCATATTTTTTCAGCAGGTCCAGTGGTTTACCACTTTCGCCGAAAGTGTCGTTGGTACCTACATATTCAATAGGAACGGGGATATGGCGGGAGGCTACCTGTGCAATGCTATCACCAAGACCACCGAGTACGTTATGTTCTTCAGCAGTTACCGCACAACCGGTTTTAGTGAGGGATGCAATAACAGCTGCTTCGTCCAGTGGTTTAATCGTGTGGATGTTGATGATTTCAACGCTGTATCCTTTTTCTTCCAGCACTTTACCTGCTTCGATAGCGATCCACACCAGGTGGCCGCAGGCGAACAGGGTAATATCTGTTCCTTCGTGCAGGATCTGCGCTTTACCTACTTCGAATTTCTGGTCTTCTGCAGTGAAGTTAGGCCATTTCGGACGGCCGAAACGAAGATATACCGGACCTTCATAATCAGCGATAGCGATAGTAGCTGCTTTGGTTTGATTGAAATCGCAAGGCACGATTACGGTCATTCCAGGCAACATTTTCATCATGCCGATATCTTCCAGGATCTGGTGAGTAGCGCCATCTTCACCCAGGGTAAGACCTGCGTGGGAAGCACATATTTTTACATTTTTATTGGAATAGGCTACTGACTGACGGATCTGGTCATATACCCTACCGGTAGAAAAGTTGGCAAAAGTGGTGGTATAAGGGATTTTGCCGCCAATGGTTAAACCAGCTGCAATACCTATCATATTGGCTTCAGCGATACCTACCTGTACAAAACGATCAGGAAATTCTTTAATAAATGCGTTCAGTTTCATGGAACCGAGCAAGTCGGCTGTCAGGGCAACTACATTAGGGTTTTTACGACCTACTTCCAATATACCTTCACCAAACCCGCCACGGGTTTCTTTTTCATTTAGTGGTTGAATATCTTTTACCATTATGGTCTTTTTAAAATTGAAGTATAAAAGTAAACATTAAAAAGTGATGATCCTAGTTACTCAGCACTTTATTGCGAAGGCTTACTTCCCATTGCCAGGCGGTGCGCATACTGTCTTCTATACCTATTTCGGGTGACCAGTGGAGCTTTTCTTTGGCTTTGTTGTTATTGGCATAAATAGAGATGACATCGCCTTCTCTGCGTGGGCCGGTAGTATAATTCAGTTTAATACCGGATATTTTTTCAAATGCTTTGATCGCTTCCAGTACGGTTACGCCGTTGCCGGTACCCAGGTTGAAAATTTCGCAGTTGCTTTCATTGCGGTGTTCAATCAGGTATTGCAGTGCTTTCGTGTGTGCATTGGCGATATCCATTACATGAATATAGTCGCGTACGCAGGAGCCATCGCGGGTATCGTAATCGGTACCAAAAACGGTCATTTTAGGGATTTTCCCGATGGCTGTTTGGGTGATTACAGGTACCAGGTTATCCGGTTTGCCCAGTGGTAGTTCGCCTATGAGTGCGGAAGGATGGGCACCTACAGGGTTGAAATACCGGAGCAGTATAGACTGGGTATCATTTACCCGGCTATAGTCTTCAATGATCTGTTCACCAATTTGCTTGGTGCGGGCGTATGGTGACTGTGCTTCACCGAGTGGCGTTGTTTCCACTACCGGTAAGTCTTTGGTATTACCATAAACAGAGCAGGAAGAAGAGAATACCAGGTTAGGTACGTTATACTCTTTTACACATTTGAGTACATTGATGAGAGAAGTCAGGTTATTCTGAAAATACATCAGGGGTTCTGTAACAGATTCTCCCACTGCTTTCAGTGCTGCAAAATGGATCACACCAACAATATCTCTGTTTTCATGAAATACTGCGTTGGTATCTTCCAGGTTACAAAGATCTACTTTGTAATTGCGTACCTTTTTCCCGGTAATTTTTTCAATACCATCTAATAATTGGGTGCTGCTCCTGATGTTACTGTCTACAGACACTACATCAAATCCATTATTGATCAGATCTACAATAGTATGTGCGCCGATATAGCCACACCCACCCGTAACAAGAACCTTCATGATATTTCAGATTTACTTTATTAGTTATTTCAGAACATTTTTTGTTTGAGTACTGTTTCGAGGTATGCCCCGTAGCCGCTTTTAAGCAAAGGTTTTGCCAGTTCTTTCAATTGGTCACCATTGATAAATCCTTTACGGAAGGCAATTTCTTCGATACAGGCAATTTTTATTCCTTGTCTTTGTTCTATCACCTGTACAAACTGTGATGCCTGCATCAGTGAGTCAAAGGTACCGGTATCCAGCCACGCTGTACCGCGGGGTAAGATAGAAACTTTTAATTTTCCGCGTTGTAAATATTCTTTATTGACGTCTGTAATTTCGTATTCACCACGGGGGCTGGGTTCCAGGTTTTTAGCAATTTCCACTACGCTGTTGTCGTAGAAATAGAGGCCTGGTACGGCATAGTTTGACTTCGGTTGTTCTGGTTTTTCTTCAATGGATAATACTTTCATATCATCTCCGAATTCCACCACGCCATATCTTTCGGGGTCTGATACCTGGTAGGCATATACGATACCACCATCAGGATTGGCATTTTGGGCCAGTTGGGTCCCGAGGCCAGCGCCATAGAAAATATTGTCTCCCAATACGAGTGCTACGCTGTCCTTACCGATAAATTCTTCTCCTATCACAAATGCCTGCGCCAGCCCATTGGGGTTTGGCTGTTCTGCGTAGCTGAGATTCAGCCCCAATTGCTGCCCGTTACCAAAAAGACGTTGAAAAGCGGGTAGGTCATGTGGTGTGGAAATGATCAGGATATCCTTTATTCCCGCCAGCATCAAAGTAGACAGCGGGTAATAGATCATTGGTTTGTCATACACCGGCATTATTTGTTTGCTGATAGCATACGTAATGGGGTGCAACCGGGTGCCGGAACCGCCGGCCAGGATAATTCCTTTCATTTGCAAGATCAATTTTTGATGGTCACTAACTGGTAGCTTTCTAAATCAGTAGAAAACCGCACAAAAATAGCGGCTCTGTTTCAAATAGCATGTTTTTTTTATAAAAAAAAGCTCTCCGTAAAGACCGGAGAGCTTTTCAAATATTTTAATCATCATCTGTTAAATAAAGAAATTTACGATGAAATAGGTGAAAGCAGCCAGTAATCCACTGATGGGAATAGTTAAAACCCATGCCCAGAGGAGGGAAACGGTTACTCCCCAACGAACAGCAGACAATCTTTTAGTAGCACCTACCCCCATGATAGCACCGGTGATAACGTGGGTGGTACTGGCGGGAATACCCAGGTGTTCTGTGAGGAACAGGGTAATAGCACCGGATGTTTCCGCGGCCACACCTTCCAATGGTGTTACTTTGGTGATGCGTGTACCCATGGTTTTAACGATTTTCCAACCACCACTCATTGTACCGAGTGCGATACAGGTAAAGCAGGCCAGTGGTACCCAGTCCGGCATTTCTTTGATACTGCCGATATAACCGGCAGATACCATGGCAGCAGAGATGATACCCATTACTTTTTGTGCATCGTTACTACCGTGTCCAAGGCTCAATGCAGCGGAAGATGCCAGCTGCAGGCGTTTGAACCAGCTTTCTGCGCGGTAGGGATTTGCCTTGCGGCAGATATTTACAATGATCAGGGTAATAATAAAAGCTACGACCATACCTATCAGCGGTGCCAGTACGATGAAATATACGGTAGGCAATACTTTATGAAAATTGATTACATCAATATTGCCATGGGAGGCAGTTACTGCTGCACCAATGAAACCACCGATCAGTGTATGGGAGGAGCTGGAAGGGATGCCCAGCCACCAGGTAAAGAGGTTCCAGGTAATGGCAGCCACCAGGCCGCAAAGGATTACTTTCAGCGTAATGAACTGTTCAAATACGGAGCTGGCTACAGAATTGGCTACTTTGAACTCGCCGATGATATATTTGGCAATAAAAAAAGCCGCAAAGTTGAAAACTGCGGCCCAGAGTACTGCCTGAAATGGCGTCAGCACCTTTGTCGACACAATTGTGGCGATAGAATTGGCGGCATCATGGAAACCATTGATATAGTCAAAGATGAAGGCCAGTATGATAATTACTACTAATAAAGTCATGACTTAGGGAGAATTATGCGTTCAGAACTGTATTTCCCTTATCAGGAGTACTTGATAATAATGGTTTCTATTACATTGGCGCAGTCTTCGCACTTGTCTGTAGCGATTTCCAGGGCCTGGTAGATTTCACGCATTTTAATCAGTTCTGCCGCATTTTGCTCGGTGTCGAACAAATCGGCGATGGCCATGTCATAGATGTCATCAGCATGGTTTTCCAGGCTGTTGATCTTTACGCAGGCATCAGTAATGATGCGCATATTCTGCATATTGCGCAGTTCGGGGATAGCTTTGGCAAGTTCCAGTACACCCAGGTGGATTAATTCAGCCAGCTTACGGATGCTGTCATTGATGTAATGTACTTTGTAGAGGTCCATTCTTTTGGCGGAACCATGGATGTAATCAGCTACATCATCCAGTGTGGCGGCCAGGTAGTGAATATCTTCCCGATCAAATGGGGTGATGAAGTTTTGTCCGAGTTCTACAAATATGCGGTGGGTGTAATCGTCATTTTTGTGCTCCAGGCGCTCTATCAGATGCACTTTATCTTTTCTCACAGCCAGATCAGTAGTGGCAACCAGCTCATTGAGCACAGTGGCCATTTCTACAAGATTGGAAGCTACATCTTCAAACAAAGAATAAAATACCCGGTCTTTCGGCATGAATAGTTTAACAAAAGAATTGAAGCCTCCCATACGTTTGAGTTTATAATTTGCCGCAAAATTAGCTTTCTCGATCTATCCCTACCAGCAAAAAAAGCGAATTAATAATTCCTTAACACTGTATTAATATAAAAGTAATATAGCGATTTTTCCTTTGCATAGAAAATTATACTCATAAACAGGCTGCCTACAACCTGTACATACCGCCTATAAATGTCAGACAAACGCCCATTAGATATTGCCGTCATCTCAGATGTACATCTGGGAATTTACGGGTGCCACGCCAAAGAACTGATCCAGTACCTGGATAGTATTGAGCCGCGGATTCTGGTACTGAATGGGGATATTATCGATATCTGGCAATTTAGCAAACGTTATTTCCCAAAAGCCCATACCAAGGTAATCCGGAAAATCCTGAAGATGATTGGCAAAGGAACCGAGGTGTATTACCTGACAGGAAACCATGATGAGGCACTGCGTAAATACGCCGGTTTTGAACTGGGTAACTTTACGATCGACAACAAGCTTGTGCTGGAGGTAGATGGGAAAAGGCATTGGTTCTTTCATGGCGACGTATATGACGTGACCATGAAAAACTCCAAGTGGCTGGCGAAACTGGGAGGCAAAGGGTACGACCTGTTGATTATCCTGAATCGCCTGGTGAATAATGTGCTGGAAAGTTTGGGGCGGGAAAAGATGTCTTTTTCCAAAAAAGTGAAGCAGGGCGTGAAAACGGCTGTTAAGTTTATTTCAGATTTTGAACAAACAGTTGCTGAAATCGCAGCGGATAAGGATTTTGATGTAGTATGCTGTGGGCATATCCACCAGCCGCTGATCAAAGAAATGCAGGTGGGCGATAAAACGGTGACTTACCTGAATTCAGGTGATTGGGTAGAAAGCCTTACATCTCTCGAATATATAAACCAGCAATGGAGCCTGTACCAGCACCCTGTTACCAAATCCAAAATTGTACTGGCGGAAGATGAGGATGATGCTGCTAATGACTGGGACGCCACCCGTATCATTACTTTCCCCGGAAGCTGATGCCTGTGCAGCGGAATGCTGCCGGATTGCTGCTGCCCCGATTACTTTTACCGTAGCATCGTTAATGCCACTGCTCAGGTGTTGTTTTCAGCAATACCTAAGCAGCGGATATCTATTACATTTATTATTTTATTATATATTTATATTTAAATATTATTTTCACAAAATCATAACAAGCGCTTAATATTAAATTAAAAGTAGACTCCTAAGTTTGCCAGAGAAATAATTAAGTGTGACGATAGTATATATTTAAAAAAGCAGAAAAACAGCTAGATGAAAGTATTGAAGTTGCATCCTTTAATGACGATCTCCCTATTGCAAATGCAAATCCAGCGTTTGCTCTTTTGCAATGTGGCAGTGTATGTGCGTAACTCGCTGGCCAATGCTTTTGACACCCTGAAAGAAGCCGGATTTGAAGAGGAGATCCTGATAGAGTTCCCTATAGATGAAACGCTGAGTTTGCGTGAATTTGAGGAAGAAGTGGAAGAACGGTTTAATTTTTCGCTGGAATTGTGTAATAAGGACAACAAACCTTTTATGAACAAGAGTCAGCACTTATTCCAGATAGCCAGCCCTGCAGGTGATAAGAAGGAAGACCGCAACTATCAACTGGATATTTCCCTGGATATGCTGATGAATAATAACCGGCAGTCGCCCCAGCAGAATATGTGGTAACTGCTTCCTGTTTTTTATAATATTCCGGGAGATGTATTTCTCCGGGTCTGTTCTTTAGCCCGTATCCGTTTTCTCCTTTTCGTATGTTTGTAGCCGTTAGCCCCCTGATAAATAAAATCACCAATTAACATGCTGGTAATATTCTCTTAACAATGTGGTAATGTCATGCCAATACTTTTGTCAATGGAATTAAAGAAGTATTGAAAAATTAAAGAAGTAGCAAAGTATAGGAAACCTATTTTGTAACTGTATAATTAATACAGTTTTGTTAACTGTTCGCCCATATATTCACTGCTTACGGAAACATACTTATCATATTTCTTCACCATGTCACTTTCACAAATTTTGCAATAGTTGTATTTTATACAATAGATTCATAAACTGAACCCAATACCGCCCGGGTTTCTACCCGGACGGTTTTTATTAGTTACGGGATTATTTTCCCAGTTTAGCCATGTATTTTTCCGGTGCTTTTTCGAATACGCCTTTGCAGGTAACGGAACAAAAATGCAGGGTATCTCCTTTATACACTGCCCATTCTTTATAACTGGTATCATAAGGCATCTCACATACCGGGTCGGGTAATTTGCCATTGGCATCTGCTACCGGCTTCTCTGTTGCCGCGGCAGGCGTTGCCGGCATTGCATTGTTTTCAGCAGGTTTGTTTTGTTGGGCACAGGCAAACAGGAATAATGCGCTACCGATGAAGAATATATATTTCATACTATTTTTTTACGAAGGTATTGATAAAAGAGAATTACGAATTACAAATTACGAATTACGGAGTTGTGGGTAGATTGTAAACGCGATGATCATCATTCGCGAAAATCTACTCACAACTCCGTAATTCGTAATTTGTAATTCGTAATTCTCTTTACCAGATCACTACACGGTCAGCTTCGGGTAAAACCATTTTATTGCCGGGAGCACAACCCCATGCTGCCTGGAATTCAGCCAGGTGAGGTAATGGTCCGTTGATGCGGAATCTTGCCGGTGAGTGTGGATTTGTCTGGATCTGATTGCGCAGAGCAGCATCGGTAATATTACCATGCCATACCTGTGCCCATCCCAGGAAGAAACGTTGCTGCCAGGTAAATCCATCGATAGGTTTAGGTTCGCCCTTACCTTCAAAAGATTTCACCAGTGCATGATACGCCAGGGTTAAACCACCCAGATCGGCTACGTTTTCACCAATGGTCAAAGCACCATTTATTTTGAAGCCAGGTAAAGCTTCCAGTGTGCTGAAGTAATCGATGTAACGTTTGGTGAGCTTATCGAAGTTTTTGCGATCAGCTTCTGTCCACCAGTTTTTCAGGTTGCCTTCTGCATCAAACTGAGAACCCTGATCATCGAAACCATGGGTAAACTCGTGACCTATTACAGCAATGATGCCGCCATAGTTGATCGCATCGTCTGCATTAGGATTGTAGAAAGGAGGCTGGAGAATACCTGCAGGGAATACTACTTCGTTGTTTAAAGGATTGTAGTAGGCATTTACCGTTTGAGGAGTCATACCCCATTCGCTTCTGTCTACTGGTTTACCTATTTTTTTAATATTTTCATTGTGCTCATACAGACTTGCTGCTACTACGTTTTCCAGCAGTTTTCCTTTTTCAATATTGATAGAAGAGTAATCTTTCCATTTGTCAGGATACCCGATCTTATAAGTAAAGGAAGATAATTTTTTGTGTGCCATCAGTTTGGTAGAATCGCCCATCCAGGTGAGTTTGTCGATTCTTTCGCCATATACTTTGCGCACGTTTTCGATCATTTCAGATACTTTCTGTTTGCTGCTTTCAGGGAAGTATTTCTTGGCGAACAGTTTGCCCAATGGCATACCCATTTTGCCATCTGTAGAACGGATAGCGCGTTCGGCGCGGGTTTTCTGTGCTTTCTTACCGGTCATAACCGTACCAAAGAAATGAAAATTTTCTGTATCAAAAGACGCAGGTAAATAACCGGCAAATTGGGTGAGCAACTGCCATTTGGTGTATGTTTTCAGTGTTTCTATCGGGATGGTCTTCAGCAGACTGGCTGCTTTGGTCAGATATTCTTTGTTCTGAAGAACAATAGTATCTGTTTTAATGTCCTGTTTGGCAGCGAAGTTATCCCAGTCGAAATCCGGGGCCAGTTTTTTCAGGTCAGCATAAGCGGATCTGTTGTAGGTTTTAACCGGATCGCGGAGCTCTACATTGGAGAGTTGTATATTCGCCAGTTTGGTTTCGAAATCGAGCACTGTTTTACCAGGATTAGCTTCTGTGAAGCCTGCCAGCTTAAACATTTTGTCTACGTGCGACAAGAATTCGTTGCGTACATTTTTGGTAGCAGAATCCTGTCTTTCGTAATAGCTCTTTTCGCCGAGGCTTAAACCACTTTGTCCCTCGTATAGTACATTCATTTTACTGTCTTTCGCATCTGCATCCGCACCGAATCCGGTAAAGGAGGATACGCCGATTTTCTGCAGTTCGCCGGTTACGCTGGCCCAGTCAGCCAGTGATTTGATGCCATTAATTTTATCCAGGTAAGGCTGGAGGGGTGTGATGCCGCGTTGCTCAATGGTAGCGGTATCAAGAAAAGACGAGTAATAATCTGCGATCTGTTGTTCTTCTGTACCTTTTTTCAGGTCTGTTTTGCTGGTGATGTCAGCAATAATTCCTTTGAGGCGTACTTCCTTGTTTTCTTTATCGAGGATATTGAATGCTCCCCAGCCACTTTCGGTAGATGGTATAGGATTATTCTTTTTCCAGTTTCCATTTACGTAATTGTCAAAATCATCGCAGGCTTTGGCAGTGGTGTCTATATCGGCCAGGTTAAATGCCGGCACCTTCACGGAGTCTGCTGTTTCTCCCTGGTGCGAGGAACTGTTGGAATTGCAGGCTGCAAAAGTAATCATGGCAGCCAGCAACGGTAGTTTTACCGCATTGGTTTTGTTCATATATAAAACAGGTTTAGTATTTAAAGTTATGGAAAACGGGTCATGTTGCGGCAAAGGTTTTTTATGAACGGCAATCTCCGCCGTGGTGGTGCAGCGGATCAATTCCGATAATCTCTAAATAATTAGGTAGGTTTGTGTTACGTAAATTAAGATATAGATGGATTTCAGGTTTAAATTGTACAGAATCACAACAGCACTAGCATTGATGATATCTGGTTTTTCTGCATTTACGGGTCTTTCCGTAATGCTGTACCAGGGGATTAATACTCCCTCTTTACTGGGGTTGTTGCTGTGGGGCGCCTGTTTCATTCATAGCGTTTTATCCTTATATCTGCAGCGCAGTCTGTTGATACCGGAATTGCCCCTGAAAGAAAATACACCAGGTGGGATCCGTATCATGGGGGTGATAGAATTGTTCTTTTCTTCTTTAATAGTAGTGGCGGGACTGGCATTGATCAGTTTACCGGACAATATTATCAAGGACCTGAAGGCGATGTTACCATCTCCGGAAGAACAAAAGGCCATTACACGTCAAAGTGTACAGATTTTAGGGGGAATTTGCCTTTTTATGGGCATTACCCTGTTGTTGAATGCGATTTTGTCTTTCCGCTACCTGCGTCAATGGCAGGAAAAGCAACAGCACATTGATATAGCAGAAGAGGAGCCAGAAGCAGAATAAAAAATATCGGGTATGGAAAAGCGGGAAATAGCCAACAGAGACGACATACAATCATTGATTGATAGTTTTTATGAGAAAGTGAAAGCCGATGAACTGATCGGTTTTATTTTTAATGATGTGGCAAAAGTTGACTGGCCGCATCATCTGCCCATTATGTATGATTTCTGGGAAAGCCTGTTACTGGATGGTAGCAACTATGGCCGGAACGCCATGGATCCTCATTTTAAACTGAATAAGCTGGTGCCGCTGCAGCCGGAATATTTTGACCGCTGGCTGGAGTTGTTTGAAGCTGCTGTAACCACCCTTTTTACAGGAGAAAAGGCTACCCTGGCCATTACCCGTGCCAGGTCCATCAAGGAAATTATGGCATTTAAAATGAACCAGATCAATCATCCTGGCACCGACAAAAATATCCCGCTCGTTAACCCGGGCAATCACCAATAAAACAATAAGTGTAGTATGCAACCATTAGCGGAGCGGTTAAGACCGGTAACGTTGGATGAACTGGTGGGGCAGGAACATCTTACCGGCAAGGACAGTATTTTAAGAAAAGCGATCGCGCAAGGCATGATCCCTTCGATGATTTTGTGGGGTCCTCCGGGTGTTGGTAAAACTACGATTGCCAATATCATTGCGCATACACTACAGGTACCTTTTTACACTCTCAGCGCCATTTCGGCTGGTGTGAAAGAAGTGAGGGAAGTGATTGAGATGGCAAGAAGACAGCAGCATGCGGTGTTGTTTATTGATGAAATTCACCGTTTTAATAAATCCCAGCAGGATGCCTTGTTAGGTGCCGTAGAAAAAGGTATCATCACCCTCATTGGTGCTACCACCGAAAACCCTTCCTTCGAAGTAAATGCGGCGGTATTATCACGCAGCCAGGTATATGTACTCAAGCCACTGGGCAACGATCAGTTAATGACATTGTTGCAACAGGCTATGGAACGCGATGAATGGTTGCGCAGCAAAAACATTGAATTAAAAGAAACCACCGCCCTGTTTAATATTTCAGGGGGAGATGCCCGCAAACTGCTTAACCTGTTTGAACTGGTAATGACCACTCTCCAGGAAGATCCGATCGTGATTACAGATAAGAAAGTAATGGATATTGCGCAGCAGCGGGTAGCCATTTACGATAAAAGCGGGGAACAACATTATGATATCATTTCCGCTTTTATTAAATCTATTCGTGGCAGTGATCCGAATGCAGCATTATACTATCTCGCCAGAATGATTGATGGCGGAGAAGATGTGAAATTCATTGCACGCCGGTTAGTAATCCTGGCATCAGAAGATATCGGCAATGCCAATCCCAATGCGCAGTTGCTGGCTACCAGTTGTTTTCAGGCTGTCAACCTGATAGGTTACCCGGAATCAAGAATCATCCTCTCGCAATGTGTTACTTATCTCGCGGCTTCTGCTAAAAGCAATGCTGCTGTTACGGCCATCAGCGCAGCACAATCGATCGTTGCCAAAACCGGTGATCTGCCTGTGCCGATGCATATCAGGAACGCCCCTACGAAAATGATGAAGCAGATGGGATATGGAGATGGATATGCATACGCACACAGCTACGAGAATAATTTTGTAGTGCAGGAGTTTCTGCCTGATGCAATTAAAGGAACGAAGTTCTATGAACCAGGGAATAACCCGCGGGAAGAAGAGTTGCGGAAGTATCTGAAGAATTTGTGGAAGGAGAAATATAATTATTAGAGAATTACGAATTAGAAATTACGAATTACGGATTTGTGGGTAGATCGTAAACGCGGATGTTGTTCAATACTATCTACCCACAAATCCGTAATTCGTAATTTCTAATTTACTCCCGCTCCTTATCTAAAATTTCAAATGTTTGTTCTACTCTTTCCCCATTCTCATCTACTAACGTAATCGTATGTTTTCCTGCTGCAGGGTGTAATGCCATCTGATGAAACTCAGCGGTGGTGCCAATAAAGTTATTGTCCAGGTGCCAGAATATTTTAGCGGAGCTGTTACGGTGTGTGGCCGTAAAGATCGTTTGACCGGGTTTTCCATCAATTTCTACGGGTACAAATATTCTCGCACCTGGTCGTGGATAAATCAGTTCCATGGGTGCTTTATCCTGCCCGAGTGATGCCAGGCACTCCGGTTTGTACGGCGGTAGCTGCTGATAATAATTTTTACTGCGATAATAATATTCCTGAGAAGGCGGTAATACAAACCAGGATTTATGCTGCATAAATTGCGGCGACTCACAGCTTTCTGTAACGCGCCACTGGCCTGTTCTGTCGAGGTGGATTAACTGGTGATATGGACAGATACCTGCCCGCATACCTGCTGCCGGCACATATATAGAATCTCTTTCTTCACATAATTCACTGGCACGGAAGCCGCTTTTACGGCAGACTTCTATCTTTTTCATTTGGGCATAAGGGGTGTTAAACCATCCGCTGGTATGCAATAAGCGGAATACATCAAACAATATGGGCGCTGCGGTAGACACGCCAATCAGTCCGGGGCGACCTTCCCCATCGGCATTACCCACCCATACACCTACCACGTATTGCGGTGTAACGCCAATAGCCCATCCATCGCGAAAGCCAAAGCTGGTACCTGTTTTCCAGGCAACACGCTGTGAGGAAGAGAATTGCTGCCATAGTAATTCTTCCCCTGGCCGCATCACTTCTGTCATCGCCTGAAAGGCATACCAGATAGATCCTGCATCCAACAGCCCATCTTTGCTCAGCCCATATTTCGAAGGACGTTGAATATTCTGCCGATAGTTAGGTGGATGGATATCATCCATATCGTATTTCCCTTTGTATTGTTCCATGTGCAGCAACGTGCGGGCCATGCTGGCATACATACCACACATTTCCCACAGTGTAGTTTCTCCCCCACCCAGGATCAATGACAGGCCGTAATGGTCTGCCGGTTTATTGAGTGTAGTAATCCCCATTTTCTGTAATAAGGAATGGAACCGTTCGTAGCGGTACTGTTGCAACATGCGTACGGCTGGTATATTCAATGACCTTGCCAGCGCACGGGATGCCGGCACAGCACCGTCATAACCCAGATCGAAATTTTGCGGGGAGTACCCGGCAATTTGTGTGGGGATATCGGGAATCAGGGTATTAGGGAGTATCAGACCATCATTCAGCATGGCGGCATACAGCACCGGTTTCAGGGTGCTGCCGGGACTCCTTCTTGCCTGCACAATATCTACGTGGCTTTCCAGCTCCGGGTCGGAAGGATTATAGATATTGCCAACATAAGCGAGGGTGTTACCGGTTTCTACATCCAGCACCAGGACAGCGGCATTGTTAATGCCATTGGCTTTGTAAGCGTTATGATATCGTTCTGCAATGGCAGTGGCGTTGTGTTGCAGGTCGGCCACCACTGTGCTTTGAATGCGGGTAGGAGCATCTGATTTTTGTTGCAGGTGTTCTTTACGGAAAAGGTCTAGTAAATGCGGTGCTTCCTGGGGCAGCGGCAAAGGTTGATTTGGCAAGGGTTCCAGTTTGGCCAGCTGGCAGGTAATGCTATCGATGGTATGTTGATGATATAATTTCGTCAGCAGCTGATTACGTTTATTCAACAACGTTACCCTGTTGCGACCCGGGTGCACGAGCGCAGGACTATTTGGAAGAACGGCCAGGGCAGCCATTTCTCCCCATGATAACAAATCTGCTTTACGGCCATAGTAACGCCAGGCTGCCGCCTCCAGTCCTACTACGTTGCCGCCGAAAGGCGCATTGGCAGCATATAAAGCAATGATCTTCTTTTTGGATGCAGCAAACTCCAGCCGGGTGGCTAATACTCCTTCCACCATTTTTTGCCAGATATTGCGGGGTTGATTGCGCGACAGGCGTATCACCTGCATGGTTAATGTGCTGCCACCACTCACTACTTTCTTGCCCCGTATATTTTGGTTAATAGCCCTGGCGATCGCAATAGGATCCAGGCCCCAGTGATAATAAAATCGCTTGTCTTCATAAGCAACAATACATTGCTCAAATTTCTGCGGTACATGTGCGTTGTAGGGAAAGCGCCACTGTCCATCCGGAGCTATACTGGCATTGAGCAAATCACCGTTGCTGTCTTCCAGCACATAGGAAGTGGCAGCCGTGAAAAGCTGTTTGGGTAAACAACAATAATATGCGATGAGGAGAATGCCTGCTGCTGTCAGCCACCATTTCTTTTTAAGGCACCATTGTTTGAGTGTATATAGCTTCATCGGGGAATCCGGGTAATAATTTTGTGTGTTCAAAGATAGGGTTAACTTTATAAGTGATGCCCATTGGCAAAAAGTTATTTGTCCCCATCGGAAAAGTTCAATCGTTGTAAGGATGAATCAACAAACTTATTATCATGAAAGAGTTCATATTAATTTTCAGAAACAGCAAGGATTCTCACGACAATCCATCACCAGAACAACTACAGGAAAGGATGAACTGGCTGGGAAGTATTGCTGCCCAGAATAAGCTGGCCGACAAAGGAAACCGCCTGTCTGCCAGCAGTGCTAAAACGGTGAAACCCAACGATGTGGTAACAGATGGTCCTTATACAGAAATCAAGGAGTTTATCAGTGGGTACATGATTGTAAAGGCGGGGTCTATTGAAGAAGCCGTTGAATTAGCCAAAGGCAACCCGGTGTTAAAAATGGGCGGAAATGTGGAAGTACGGGCCATATTAGCACCAGGAGAGAAAAGTTAAGCGGATGGCAGAAAAGGCCGCCACATACCAGGAGCTTTTGCCTCACTTATTCAGATTGGAGTATACCAAGATGACGGCTGTATTATGCCGTCATTTTGGCCTGAAACATATGGAGATCGCTGAAGACATTGCCAGCGAAACATTTTTAAAAGCTGCGGAGGCATGGGGCGTAAATGGTATTCCTGAAAACCCAACTGCCTGGCTTTATACGGTTGCAAAAAACAAAACCAAAGACTATCTCAAGCGGATTTCTATTTTTGAAACACATATCAAGGGCGCCATTACAACAACGGATATTGAAGCGGAACCCGATTTTGAATTTACTCCGCAAACTATTACAGATAGCCAGCTGGCAATGATTTTTGCGGTGTGTAATCCCAGCAACTCAAAAGAATCGCAGATCTGTTTAGCCCTTCAGATTCTTTGTGGTTTTAGTGTAGAAGAAATAGCAGATGCATTTCTTACTAAAAAAGAAACGATCAAGAAAAGGCTGTTGAGGGCAAGGGCCAATCTCCGCGATGATAATTTTCAGGTTAAGGTGTTGGAAGCTACTACAATGGCGTCAAGACTGGATACTGTTTTGAGAACTTTATACCTGTTGTTTAATGAAGGATATTTTTCTACTTCCAATAATCACTCCATCCGCAAAGACCTTTGTTCAGAAGCGATGCGGCTTACACTTATTTTAACAGAAAGCACATTGGTCAATACTACAGCAGCCAATGCACTACTGGCTTTGATGTGCTTTCAGAGTTCCCGTCTCGACGCAAGGGAGAATGATTCGGGAGAAGCTATTTTGTATGAGCAGCAGGATAAAAGTTTGTGGAGTAAAGAATTGATTGAGAAAGGAAATTATTACCTGGTCAATGCCTGCACCGGGAATGATATATCAAAATACCATCTGGAGGCAGGCATTGCCTATTGGCATACTACTCCCACGGATGAACGTAAATGGGAGCATATTTTACAACTATATAATCAACTTGTCCAGATAGAATACTCTCCTATGACTGCGCTGAACAGAACATTTGCTTTTGCAAAAGTTTATGGGAGCGAACAGGGGATAAAAGAGGCAGAAAAACTGCAGCTGATGGAACATGATTATTACTACGCGCTACTGGCTTACCTATGGACCGATACAGATACTGATAAAGCCATCGGCTATTATCATAAAGCGATCACCCTCAGCAAATCTGTAACCACACAAAAAACGCTTAGAAAAGCCATTGAGGAACTTCAGGGGACGAGGCTTCCGGATGACGGTGAATGATGGGAAAATCGATATACCCGGTATCGCCTCCTTCATAAAAGATATTGGCATCGGCTTCGGTTAATGGTGTATTGTGACGGAATCTTTCCACCAGGTCAGGATTCCCTATAAAAGGTTTACCGTAGGCAATAAGGTCCGCCAGATCCGCTTGTAACAAGGTTTCGCCGGAATCGGCTGTTTGTCCGCCTGCCACTATTAACAGGTTATGGAAGCGTTGGCGTACCTCCCGGATATAAGCCGTAGATATACTTGGCAATCCATTCAGCGGTTGGCTGGACAGGTGGATATACAATATACCTAATTGCTGTAAGGCATCGGTGATATACTGATGGGTAGCCGCTTCCTCTACATAGGCCGGTAAATCATTGAGTACCGCGAAAGGAGATAATCTGATGCCGGTGCGTTCCTTGCCGATAGCGGCTGTCACACCTTCCATGATTTCCAGCAGGAATCGGCTGCGGTTAGCGATGCTACCACCGTATTCATCTGTTCTCAGGTTGGTGAGGGGATGCAGGAACTGTTCCGGAAGAAAGCCATGTGCACCATGTATTTCCACTCCATCAAAACCGATAGCTATGGCGGCAATAGCGGCCTGGATATGTGCGTCTACCATCGCTTTTACGCCGGCAGTGCTTAATACTTCCGGTTCCGGCATCGGGTGATGCTCATTTCCGGGCGTGCGGATGTTTTCTTCCGCTTTCAGGGAAGATGCACCTACCAGTGGTGCGCCTCCTTCCTGGTTCAGCGGATGTCCTATCCGGCCGGTGTGGACCAGTTGCACAAATATTTTTCCGCCCCTGGCGTGTACTTCGTCTACTACTTTTTTCCAGGCAGCTTTTTGCGCTGCATTATAAATGCCTGGTGCATTCAGATAGCCGAGACCGTTAGCCGCAACGGCACTGTTTTCGGCTATGATTAAACCGGCGCCCGCTCTTTGTCCGTAATATAATGGTGCTGAAGGGCTGGGAATACCCTGGTCCGAGCGGCGTCTGCTCATAGGAGCCATCACTACCCGGTTTTTAAAGGTGAATAAAGGGGTAACAAGCGGCGACAATAACTTTTCTCTCGTATTCATGATCTATTGTGATTTTCTGATGACAAAATTACGCGGGGCAGTCACGGCAGAACAGTGATAAAGAGAGGTTTCTTTTGTAATTTTACAGGTTACCGGGCATAAGGTGGGATACCTGTCTTGTGCACCGCATGATGGATGCAGTCCGTATACATCATTTGTAAAGGCAATCAATTATGGAGCGTAAAGAGTTGCACCGTCCGTTTGAGGTACATGTATCAGATATGGAATGCTGGAAAGAGCGTCCGTTGATTTATCATTTCTTCGAGATTGTACAAATCCTGGAAGGGAGCGGTGTGCGCACAACCAACCTGAATGATTTTCCTTACGAAAAGGGAAGCATCTTTCTCTTTACACCGCTGGATTGCCGCGGATTTAATGCCACTACTCCTACGCGCTTCTGCTCTATCCGTTTCTCGGAGGTTTTCCTTGGACAGTATAAAAATGCACCTGACCGCGCAAGGATTGTTCAATGGCTCAAGCAACTGGAACATATCTTTTCTCACCATAACCGTTTTCAGCGGCTGTTAGTAAAAGATGCAGGTGATTGTCAGATGATTAGCTCGCTGATTAATAATGTGGTGCAGGAGTATCAGCAGAAGCAGGCTTATCATGAAGAGAACCTGCAGCATTTTGTGACCCTGTTGCTGAATATCCTGGCCCGCAATGCGTCCGACAATACAAATGCCGGCACCACTGCTACCGGTCAGGAAACAGAGCCACTGATTAACCGGATGCTGTTGCATATCAGGCAACATATCAGTGATGCGGAAAAATTAAGAGTGGATTATCTCGCTGGTCACTTCAATCTCTCTGCAAATTATGTAGGCGAGTATTTCAGGAAACTTACGGGCGAAAGTTTACAGCATTATATTACGCAGTATAAAATAAATATGGTGCAGCAACGCCTGGCTTTCAGCACGCTTACCGTCAGCCAGATTGCGGGAGAACTGGGCTTTACCGATGAAAGCCATTTAGGGCGACAGTTCAGGAAACATAGCGGAGTGAGTCCGCTGGAATACCGGAAAAATGCCCGTCCGGTAGGAAATCAGTAATAACGCTGCCCAATTGTATGTTCCGCTTACTAATAGGTCGATCATGAAAGCACCGGGATGATTCTTCTTCTGTTTTTAAATTTTTTAAGATATATTTTGTACCAATTGGTAAAATATATATCTTTATGCCAGAAAACTAATACAGATGATACACAAACCAAACTACCCGCAATAACTACATCATATATCCGCTAACACTTTTTTTTACTTATTATTGTACCAAATAGTACAAAATTTAACACAAATGAAAACACTTACTACTACCAGCGTTTTATACAAAACAGTTACTGTTAACAACCTCGACATTTTTTACCGGGAAGCAGGGCCCGCAGATGCACCGGTGATATTGCTTTTACACGGCTTTCCTTCCACCTCTCATATGTACAGGGATCTTATTCATGACCTGGCGGACAGGTACCACGTGATAGCTCCCGACTATCCTGGATTTGGCCAGAGCAGCATCCCTGCATTAACAGCATTCGACTATACTTTCGATAACCTGGCAGTGGTGATGGAGCAGTTTATTGATGCCCTTGGCTTAACAAAATTCACCTGGTATTTGCAGGATTATGGCGGTCCTATTGGTTTCCGCATTATCACTAAAAGACCAGAGCTGGTAGAAGCCCTGGTGATACAAAATGCCAATGTGTATAATGAAGGGCTAGGACCGGATGTACAGATCATAGGAACACTGCAACATGATGAAAAAGCTTTGCTGGCAGCGATCGCAGATAAATTAACGCTGCCAAGGATTAAGGAAGAACATGTGTTTGGCGCAGCTAACCCGGAACGCGTGAGCCCGGACAGCTATGAGCTGGCGCATTTTTATATGGCCAGACCTGGTGTAGAAGAAATACAGATCGCACTGTTTCAGAACTACGGTACCAATTTCCCGAAATACCCGGAATGGCAGCAGTATTTGCGCACACAGCAGCCGCCTGTACTGGTAGTGTGGGGTAAAAACGACAAGATCTTCACCTGGCCTGGTGCAGAAGCATATAAAAGAGATGTAGAAAATGCAGAAGTCCATCTACTGGATGGTGGCCATTTTGTACTGGAAGAATATCATGAAGAAGTAGCTGCATTGATGCATGATTTTTTAAGAAAATTATAATCACCTAAAATATTGAGGTATGTCTGACACTAAAATTGCCATTAACGGCTTTGGAAGAATTGGAAGATTGTTTTTTCGTGAAATATACAATCAGGAAGGCATTGAAATAGTGGCGATCAACGATTTAACAAGTCCTGCTGTATTAGCACACCTGCTGAAGTATGACACTGCTCAGGGTCGATTTGAGGCAACAGTAACCGCAACTGCAGATGCGATACAGGTAAACGGAAAAGAAATAAAGATTTATGCAAAAAGAAATCCTGCTGAAATCCCCTGGGGACAACATGCAGTAGATGTAGTACTGGAAAGTACCGGTTTCTTTACTGATAAAAATACGGCGGCGGCTCATATTGAAGCAGGCGCCAAAAAAGTAGTCATCTCTGCACCTGCTACAGGTGATATTAAAACCATTGTGTATAATGTTAACCACGCTACCCTCGATGGTACAGAAACTATTATCAGCTGTGCTTCCTGTACCACCAACTGCCTGGCTCCTATGGCACAGGTGCTGGACGATACATTTGGTATTGTAAATGGGTTGATGACTACCATACACGCCTATACGAACGATCAGAATATTCAGGATGCCCCTCATGCTAAAGGAGATCTGAGACGCGCCAGAGCAGCGGCACAAAGTATTATTCCTACCAGCACCGGCGCGGCGAAAGCAATCGGTTTGGTATTGCCCGGTTTAAAAGGTAAACTGGATGGTACTTCACAACGGGTACCGGTGATAGCCGGATCACTCACCGAATTAACAGTTACCCTTAACAAAAAGGTAACAGTGGATGAAGTGAATGCCGCCATGAAAGCCGCCGCCAATGAGAGCTTCGGATATAACACCGATGAAATAGTGAGTAGTGATGTGATTGGTATCAACTATGGTTCTCTCTTTGATGCTACACAAACAAAAGTATTATCAGCCGGAGAACAACAGATTGTGAGAGTGGTGAGCTGGTACGATAATGAGATGAGTTATGTATCGCAGTTAGCAAGGACCGTAAGGTATATCGGAGAAGCTTTTAGCCATTAGCCATTAGCTGTTAGCAAAAATGCAGCGGAGAACATACTATGTCCCTCGCTGCATTTTTGCTAACAGCTAATGGCTAACAGCTAAAAGCTACTTCACTACTTCCACCCATTTACCTGGCTGGAAAGCATGAATGGTATTATCATACATCGCTTCGCAGGAGGTAGCCGGCAGATAGTACCTGCCCAGGTAAGCGGCGTTCAGCAGTACGTTATAAGTACGCCGTTTGTTTTCTTCAATGTTGAAATAAGTATAAACCCTGTCATCACGGATATCCATATACGTAGATGGGGAAGAATGGAAAGCGCTATCATTATCCATTAACCGGGTATTGAGGATTTCCCATCCGGACGGGAAGATCTGAGATAACGCCATCTGTTCGTAGTAACCGCGTTTACCCGGGTTATTGATGGTCACCGTAGCCATGAAGTCACTGCCTTGTCTGAGGGTAGCCGGGTCAATTGGTTTACCATCACGGGTGCTGTAGCTTACCTGCATACCCAATACATCGGGGTTGTTGCTGGCTACCGGTTCCTGACCGGCATCCGGTTGTCCCTGGAGAATGAGTCTTACATATAGTAAGTTCTGTCCGTTATTCTGGATGCTGATATTGCCCGTATTACCGCTGAAGGTAATTGGTATCTGCGTAACGAAAGATTGGCCGTTTACAGTGCCTTTAACGCCGTTTAACGTATAGGCAAAGCTTATTTTGCTGCCACCTTTGTTTTCTCCACAGTATTTGGCAATGGCAATCAGGGAATAGGCGGTGGTTTGTGTGCTGTACCACTGATCGTTTTGAGACAACTGCGCTGCAATTTGTTTTACCATTTCGCCGGCACGGTTGCGTTGGCCCAGGATGGTAATCGTTTCCAGTATCATCGCCTTATCGCGCAGATCGGAACCAAAGGTACCTCCTAATTGCGTGTATGGTTTTACGTCTGTAGGCAGATTCTGTACCAGCGAATTTGCCACTTCCGGTTGTCCGGACAGCTTGTAGGCCGCTGCCAGTCTCCATTTGGCAGGAGCAGATAAGTATTTGAATTCCTTTAAACGGTTCATCGCACCTAACTCCGGCGACTTAGCCAGTGCCAGCAGGTACAAACGATAAGCCTGTGTAAGGTCTCCACCGTAGAAGTTCAATGTGCTCGGCGCCCAGGTACCGGCTTTATTGCGCTGGTATTTTTTCCACTGATCCAACAGTCCCGGAGGCAATGTATAACCTTTAGCCTGCGCCTCTATGAGGAAATGGCCGCCGTAGTTGGTCCCCCACTCATCAGAGTTACCTTCTCCCGGCCAGTAGCTGAAACCACCGTCAGAAGTCTGGAAGCTCTTCAGGCGATTGATACCTGCTTTTACATTACGGTCTATTTCTGCCAGCTGACCTTCTTTTACATCCATCAGCTGATTCAACACCAGCTGCGGGAATACGCCCGAAGTAGTTTGTTCAATACAGCCATGCGGATATTCTATGAGGTAGCGTAAACGCTTGCCCAGGTTGAGCGATGGAATAGTGGATACTTCCAGTACGCCGCTGTTGGTACCTGCCATGCCAACGGGGCTGAAGGCCGATTCCCAGCTCCTGTTACCTTCCAGTGTATTTTCAATGATATTGGTAATCACTGGATTTGGATTACGCACATTCAGTTCTATATTTTCTTCTGCTCTTTCTGCGCCACTGCTGGCCACTACTTTTATTTTAGCAACACCTGTTTGTGGTCTTACTTTTACATCAAAGTAAACCAGCTGTTCTCCCGGCTGTGTGAAGGTGACTGTTTTAGTACGCTCACCCACTATTTCCAGCAAAGGACTGGTGCTGATGGTAACGCTGGCACTACGGATATTAGGTTCCAGGCCAAATACGGTGACAGGCACCTGTATGGTTTCTGATGGTCCCAGTACACGCGGCGCTGTAGTGAGCAACATCAACGGTTTCTTGACTGCTACTGCTTTTTCTGCAAAGCCATAGGCGCCGTCCTGACCGGCTACTACCATTGCTTTTACAGAGCCGATATATGGCGGCAGCTTGAATTTATGTGTTTGTTTTTGTCCTGTTTTCAGGTAGAAAGGACCCATATATTTCACTACGGGCTTGAAGCGGTTGGCTTTGGCGCTACCAGCATTTTTATCCAGCCCTTCATCACCACCAATGCTCAGGATACGATCCATATCTGCGCCCCAGGCGCCTATTACAAAGTCGTACAGATCCCATGTTTTTACGCCCAGTGCTTCTCTGGCATAGAAGGCGCTATGTGGATCCGGTGTTTTAAAGCGGGTAAGATCCAGCAAGCCTTCATCTACAATCGCGATGGTGTATGTCATCGGTTTACCATTGCTTTCGCTCACGGATATACTGGCTTCTGTTTCAGGCTTCAGCTTATCCGACATGGTGATCACCGGTTTCAGAATGGTACCGGGATCTTCTACTGAAATCGGAATAGTACCATACATACGGATTGGCAGATCGTTCAATGTTTGCGCATGTTTTTGCAGCAAACTAACGTTCACGTATATATTAGGCGTCATGTTTTTTTCCGCCTTGAATTTGAAAGTTGTTTGTCCCTGTTTGGTAGTGATCCAGTAGGTCTTTAATACTTTACTGCCGGATTCAATACTAACCAGCCCGCGTCCGCCTTCACTGCTGGGGATCGTCAGGGTAATATCATCACCGGTTTTATATTGTTGTTTGTCAGAAGTGAACACCAGCATAGATGCTTCCGCAGGGTTATCTTTCTGCATTCTTTCTGCCCAGCCTGGCCAGTCGATATATACCGATTTACCGGCGGTATGTCCGCTTTGCAGGTCTTTCACCCTTACGAGGTACCTGCCCCAGTCTGGTGAATTTACCTGGAGATTCCACTTACCCTTGCCATCCTGCAGGGTAACAGTTTCTTTGCTCAGCAGTTGATTGTAGCTGTCCTGTGTGAAGTTGGAGTAATCATCTTCTTCCCCTTCATCCCACCACCATCTCCATTTTATTTTGTATACTTCTACCTGTACTTCACGACTGCCTTTGGTGAGGTTGCCGTTGCCATCTACATCTACCAGGTCAATGGTATGAGGTCTGTCTGTGAGCAACATACCGGTGGTACGATCGCCGGCAGGCATACGTAAACCAGCGTAGGAAGTAAAGGGATTATAAGGCATGGAGAAATGATCGATACTGAAATCGCCTCCCGGCTCAAATACTTTTACTTCGAAATTAGCTTTCAGTTGTCCCGGCGCCACTTTGCCCAACTGTATATCGGCATTTACAGGCGCTGTTCCGTTCTCGTTCAGCGGACCTTCAAAAATGGTTTTATTTTCTGCATCAAAATGTGTTACCGGATCGTCAAAGGAGTAATCACCAAAGTTTTTGAAACTGGTGGTTCCCTGTACGAGTGATACATCTACTTTTGCTTTGAGATGCTGAGCGGTAGCACCAAACAGCCACATGGCCGAGAGGTTACCGGTAGAACTGCCTTTCGACAAGGATATATTATTGCCGAAATCCATTTTTATTTTAAGGCGGTTAGGCTTTACGGTTTCTATGCGTACATTTTTCTGGAAGGTGGCGCCGCCTACTTTTACTTTGGCTACCCAGCTGCCGGTAGGGTCATCCGGTGCAGTAGCAGTAGCAAAGCTGTAGAAGCCGTTCAATCCTTCATGCTGATTAATACGCTTGTATAACTGTCCTTTTGGATTGTATAATTCCAGTGTTACCGGGTGATCAGCGGGGAGTTTCTGTCCTTTGTCTTCCAGTATAAAGGTGAGATAAACAGAATCGCCGGGGCGCCATACGCCACGTTCGCCATACAGGAAGCCTTTGATACCGTTTTGTACTTCTTCTCCTTTTACATCGAAGCGGCTTAATGGCAATGAACTTCCATCATCCAGTTTGAGGTAGCCTCTTTCATTTTCTTTTTTGGCAATGAGCAGGTAAGGCTTACGTTTCAGGTCAAAGGAAGCTAAGCCTTCACCATCACTTTTAGTTTTAAAGATCACCTGGTTCTGGTAGTCGAGCAGTTCCAGTTCCACGCCTATCATGGGTTTGGTATCGCGTATATCCGTTACCGCTACTACCATGCTGTTGTCATTTCCTCTTTTGGCAATGAGGCCAATGTTGGAAGAAATAATATTGCGGGAAGCCCATTTGTCTTTGCTATAGTAAGAATTAGAGCAGGCATCATTGCGGCGGTCCCAGTTATATCCGTATGGATAGTAGCTATCGTAGCGCTGCCAGAAGGAGTCGTCATCGTCAATTTTTTCTCCGCCATAATATTCTTCTTCCCCTTCTTCCCCCTCTGAAGATACTTTATCTCCGTCTTTGGTGGTATCCGCAGAGCAGGCGGTCATGGCGTATGATTTGCGGAAACCTATGGTGATACGATAAATAGCGCCCGGTTCCGTACGTAACATCTTATCAAGATCGAGGAAGAAGCGATTTTTCTTATGCAGATTCACCGATTTATCCACATCGAGACGAATTGTTTTTTCTACTACGGGCTTGCCTACACGACGTAACTCCTGGTTGCCATCGAGGTCGTTGCGTTGCAGGTATTGTGGTACATTGTTTTCGTAAATTTTGATGATGGTAACATCTACTGCGTTGAGGTTTACGGCTTCAAACGGCATCACCAGCTTGTTACTTTCCGGCAGGATCACTCCTTTGCCCGGGATGCTGACAGATGGCAGGGTGTTTTCAAAATTTACGTTGGCACTGAATGTTTTGCCTAAGCGTTTATCCGTGATGTTGATCACGCCTTCATTCACAATTACATTATAATTTCCTTCCAGCCTGGTAGGGGTATATACGCTTACTTCACTACCATCTACCGTATAACGTAAATCGCTTTGTCCGCTGATACCAATCAGGCCTTCGAGTGTTTGTGCCATACTGATAGGATCGGAGAACTGTACCAGCAGGTGTTGTTCCGGATCAGAAAGGGCTTTGACGTCCAATACTTTAAAGTCGCCGATAGCAGGAATTTCGGTAGTGCTTTTACCGGTATTGTCTACTTTAAGGGAGGTGCCATTCCAGTTCAGCTCCAGGTTGCGGGCGATGTTGGAACGGGCAATATTAGCGATGGTAAACCGTGAGGTGCGTTCGGTGGCATTGTGTTGCCAGGTAATGGGTAGTCCTTTACCAGCATATTGTGCAGTCAGTATTTTTTCAATGGCCTGCGGATCTTCCACATCGGCGGTGTAGATGGCGCCGGTGCAGGTCATGCGGTCCAGGGTATTGTTGGTACTGGATTTCAGTCCGAAATTTTCTATAGAAAAAGATGGTTTAATGATCTTGAATTCAAAATCAAAGGCTTTCAGTTCTTTGGGAACATCGAGGATTTTGCCCAGTTTAAAAGTGGCCTGGTAGGTTTTACCGGGTTGCAGATTTTCGTCTGGTCTGAACTCAATGGTGGTAGCGTCTATCCAGTACGACTTACCCTTGATGGAAGGCGAGAATTCGAATACTTCCTTATCCAGGGGCTCGTTCTGGGTGTGCGTTACATTTGTTTGTCCGGTCAGGTGAACGCGGACAGCGCTCTGTTTGGAAATGATACCTGCGGTATATGCCTCAATATATCTGGCAAATTCCGGGTTCATTTCTTTTCGGGTGGTACGGCAACCACTGATCACAAACAGGGCGGCCATGAAAAAAAATAATGCTGCTACAGCAATAAGCCGTTTTGATGGGTGCATCAGGAATGGTGATTAGGGTGATTAACTATTAGGTGCGAATGTCGGGAAATTTATTGAATTGGGGGTTTTATGGGGATTTTGTCTTACTCACGATGACACTGATTACAATGATTTCTATTTTTTGATTTTGAAATCAAAGGCGAAATCTTCAGAATCAGTGTCATCGTGAGTAAGATAAAATCGGCTATACCATTTCGCCTTTATTCAGGCGTATGAATTTATCCACGCAATCAGGGAGTTCATCTTCATAGTGTGTTACAAAGATGAGGGTAACAGGCATATGTGCACAGAGTTGTTCTATTACTTTTTTGAAATGTAGCTTTTGTTGTGCGTCCAGTCCCTGGCAGGGTTCATCAAAAATCAGCAGGGGGGGATTTTTCACCAGGGCCCGGGCCAGCAGGGTAAGGCGTTGTGCGCTTTCTGATACCTGTTTGAACGGGTTGTTTTCGTGTGCGGAAATATTGAGTACACTCATCCAGTCGCGGGCGATCTGTTGCTGCGCCGGGGTAGCCGGTTTGGTGCTACCTATTACATCGGAGAAGCCGGAGCATACTACCTGCAGGCAGTTGTCACGGGAGGTGAAATACTGATGTAGTTCGGGTGATATGAAGCCTATTTTTTTCTTGATATCCCAGATGCTTTCTCCGGTGCCGCGTTTGCGGTCGAAGAGCCATAGCTTGTTGGCATAAGCTTGTGGGTTGTCGCCGTTTACCAGGCTGAGTAGAGTAGATTTTCCGGCGCCGTTAGGCCCCAGCAACGCCCACTTGTCGTTCGGCTTTACCGTCCAGTTGATGCCGTTTAGAATGGTGTTTTCGCCATATTTAATATGGATATCTTCCATGCGAACGATGGTGTCGAACTGGCTACTCTGGCTGTTTTGCACCAGCGCCGCTATTTTCTCTGTTTCCATTTCCGGCAGGGAAATATCCATCGGAGCTGGCAAGGGGAGCCCCATAAATTCGCTACGTGTATACTTCCCTGTTATAACAGCATTTTCTAAGGTCAGCACATGTGTAATATGATCAGGTATTTCATTGGGAGCGGTGGCCAGCAATACGGTGGTGCCGCCGGCAATGATTTCATTGATCATATGGCTGAAATCTTTACGGGCCTGTACATCCAGTCCTATATAGGGGTTATCCAGTATGAGCAGTTGTGGTTGCTGGAGGAGGGCGCGTGCAATCATTACCCGGCGGGTTTCGCCATTGGATAATTTGATGAGGCGTTTTTCCAACAGGGGGGTAATACGAAGAGGTTGCACAAGTGCAGGTACGGCTGTGATTTCCAGGTATTCCATCACGGTGGGGGAATTATCGGCATCCATGCTGTTGAAGCGTTGCTGATAATAGAAGTCGGTAGTGGTATTGGAAAGGTTCCTGAAGGTATGATGATGTCCTACCATGGCTATGAGGTTGCGATAGTTAAACCATGGATCGGTGATGGTATGCCGGCTGCAATACTCGTCATAAAAATGGTAATGGATGCTTCCATTAATGATATTGAATTTGCCGAGTAGGGTATTCAGCAGGGCGGTTTTACCTGAGCCACTGGGGCCGGTAATCGCCCATTGTTCCCCTTTATTAATCTGCCAGCTAAGGGTATCAAATAATGTTTTGTCGAGATACCTTATGGTAATATGTTCCATGGAGAGGAACGGTGTTTGCTTATCTGTCATAATTTGGACGATTGGGCTAAATATTCATCTGTCAGGGATAAAATTAGCAGTATTATTGAAAGCATCCAGTAAATTTATGGCAAATAAGAGGGTATGATTTGGAAGATAAAATCCTTTGAGGAACTTACGGTAGCAGAACTCTATGCCATCCTGCGTTTGAGAAGCGAGGTATTTATCATAGAGCAAAATTGTGCATATCAGGATCTGGACAATTCGGATCAGAAAGCATTGCATTTAATGGGCACAGATGATAGTGGTCAGCTGCTGGCTTATACCCGTATTTTTGCGCCTGGTATTAAGTATACGGAGGCATCTATTGGCAGGGTGGTTACTTCTCCTTTGGCCAGGGGGACAGGGGTTGGCAGGGAGCTGATGGAGCGTTCTATACTGGAGCTGCAGCAACATTATGGCAAAATACCTATCAAAATAGGCGCTCAGCAATATTTACAGCGTTTTTATACTTCATTGGGTTTTGAACAAACCAGTGATACTTACCTGGAGGATGGAATTCCTCACATTGAAATGTTGCGTTTATAATGCGCATGTAGCTTACTCAGGGTTAGGCTGATCATTATCAAAATCAGCATCATCCTGAGTAAGACAAACTCCTTTTATCGTTTAGGTATTTTTTTCTGCTTCACTTCCACCTTAGGTGTATGTTCCTTTAAGCGATAAAAAGGAATGACATAGGAAACAGTGTATTGTACATCAAACACTGCTCCTTTGGAGCCGTTGCCAAAACCGGGGATGACCAGTGGGGTCATCTCAGCAGTTTTTACATTGTTGATCAGGATACGTTCCCGTAAATTCCAGCCCATAAAGAAATTCTTGAAAATTTCTGCTTTCAGGCCTACCACAAGTTCTATCCAATGTGCATTTACATTTGTTTTAGGAAGACTGCCGGTGAGATGATCTCCCCAGTAGGTATTCTTGATGCTGTAGGATGGTACCTCATAGCTGAAATGGGAGAATCCATAACGGATCCCGGTATAGAACATATTTTTCTCGGAGGGGTATTGTCTTTTCAGGAAGTTATAGTCTACGCCCAGTGTTACAAATACGCCGCTGCCTTTATAGGTGTAACTGGTATCGCTATATGGTGTGCTGGCAAATCCGCCTTCGAAGGCTGCATACAGATTGCTGTTGATACGGGCATCTGCTACTACGGTGACTTCTTTTCTATATGGATAATAGATGGCGGAAACGATCCGGCTGAGGTCCAGGCCTACCCGAATGCCGCCGGGAATATACCAGGAGCTGTCTATATGGGGGACAATTAATTTCTTAGCAGTATCTGCCACCATTTTATGGGTGGTATCTGCTTTGATTGTTTTGTGTAAGCTATCCGGTTTCGCAGCTGCCGGCTTGTTTTGGGCCATAGCAGCAGCGGAGAGCAGGATACTAATTAACAAAGAAATATAAAAAAAGATGCGTGTCATTGCTGCTGGTTACGGACTTATTATTAATCGAAAGTGAATCGATGGTATGCATGGTAGTGATTACAGTATCCAGGTTAAAGTAGGTACCAAATCCACAGCCGGGAGATATAAAATGTTTCACGCGGGAATACCGGAACGTGATGGTATCTGCTACGGCCGCAGAATCTACTTTCACATAAAACCGGGCACTGTCGGCTACCGGAGACAACTGAAAGAACATATCCGATAGTGGCTGACTTCTATAGATGGTATCCCTGCCAAGTGCGTACGCCGTTACTTTAGGCATAACGGTATCCCGGAAAATATTGAGACTGTCGCGCTTAAAATGGGTATGCAGATCGTTACGCAAGGTTTGATCGCATACTTTTGTTTCATTTTCGCAGGCAACGATGCCGGCGAAAATGAAACAGGTGAGTAATATCTGGTAAATGCTTTTCATTGATTGCTTACAAGTTGGCAAGATATTAAATTCCCAGCTCCTTTTTGAGGAATCGGGCGGTATGGCTCTCTTTGCAGGTACTTACCTGTTCCGGTGTACCGGTACATAAAATGGTACCGCCACCTCCGCCACCTTCCGGCCCCAGGTCTACCACATAGTCTGCCATTTTAATTACATCCAGGTTGTGTTCTATGACCAGTACGGTATTACCGCGATCTACCAGTTTATACAGCACTTTCAGGAGTAGTTGTATATCCTGGAAATGCAGACCTGTAGTAGGTTCATCGAGGATGTAAATGGTTTTGCCGGTATCTTTCTTGGAAAGTTCTGTTGCCAGTTTTACCCTTTGGGCTTCGCCTCCGGAGAGGGTTACCGCCGATTGACCGAGTGTGATATAGCCAAGTCCTACGTCCTGCAGGGTTTTTATTTTACGGTAGATCCATGGTACTGGCTGGAAAAACTCCACGGCTTCATCCACGGTCATATCCAGCACATCAGAAATGGACTTGCCTTTGTAGCGTATTTCCAGTGTTTCGCGGTTATACCGGCGACCGTTACATTTTTCGCAGTGCACATATACATCCGGGAGGAAGTTCATTTCTATTACGCGCATACCACCGCCTTCACAAACATCACAGCGACCGGTTTTTACGTTGAACGAAAAGCGGCCGGCATTATATCCCCTGATTTTGGCTTCCGGTACGGAGGCAAACAGGGTTCTGATATCAGTGAAAAAGCCACAGTAGGTGGCCGGGTTGCTGCGTGGTGTACGACCAATGGGCGACTGATCTATTTCTATTACTTTATCTATAAACTCCAATCCTTTGATGCTCTTATAAGGCATCGGCACCATCTTGGAGTCGTAGGCATGTTTGGAAAGAATGGGATACAGGGTTTCGTTGATCAGGGTAGATTTACCGCTGCCGGAAACGCCGGTTACACAAATGAAAGTGCCTAGTGGCAGTTTCAGGTTTACATTCTTCAGGTTATTGCCGGTAGCACCTTTCAGTTCCAGGGAGTTGCCATTGCCTTTACGGCGCTGGGCGGGTATTTCCGAGGCTGTTTTGCCATTCAGGTATCCGGCGGTAGGTGTATTGAGTTTAAGTATGGCTGCGGGCGTACCTTGTGCAATGATTTGTCCGCCGTGGATACCAGCGCCGGGGCCAATATCTACCAGGTGATCGGCATGTAGCATGATATCTTTATCATGCTCCACTACAATCACGGTGTTACCCATTTCTTTCAGGTTGCGGAGGGCATCTATCAGCTGCATATTATCGCGCTGATGCAGTCCTATACTGGGTTCATCCAGTATGTAGGTGATCCCCATCAGTTGAGATCCGATCTGTGTGGCGAGTCGTATGCGTTGGGATTCGCCACCACTCAAACTACGGGTAGGCCGGTTCAGTGTAAGATAATTAAGCCCTACGTTGAGCAGGAATCCCAGTCGTTCGCGGATTTCTTTCAGGATATCTTTGGCGATGGCATTCTGTTTTTTCTCGAGGCGGTCTTCGATATTACCAAACCAGGCCAGGAGCTTATCGAGGTCCATGTTACCAAGTTCGGAGATATTTTTTTCATCGATCTTAAAGAACAGGCTTTCCTTTTTGAGGCGGGCACCGTTACATTCCGGACAGGTGCTCAGTTGCATAAAGCCTTCCGCCCAGCTGCGTACGTGATCGGAAGAGGTATCGTTAAAATAACGGCGTACCATATTCACTACTCCTTCGTATTCAGTAGCATATTCAGTATTGCCGCTGCCTTCATCGTAGGCCATGTCTACTTCCAGCTTACCGTTTTCATCGCCAAACAACAATACGTTGAGGGCCTTCTGCGGGATAGCGGAAATAGGAGCGGTTAAGGAGAACTTATATTTTTTTGCGAGTTGCTGTACCTGTTTAAAGGTAAAGGTGTCGCGGGCCTCCCCCAGTGGTTTGAGGCCACCGTCTGTAATGGATATGCTGTAATCAGGAATGATTTCGTCCATATTGATCTGGTAAATGGTACCAAGACCTTTACAGCGCGGGCAGGCACCATAGGGTGAGTTAAAGGAGAAGGTGTTGGGGCTGGGCTCTTCGTAGGAAAGGCCGGTGTCTTCACACATCAGTTGTTTACTGTACTGGCTTACCTTATTGGTATCGTGGTCCATGATAAACAGGAGTCCTTTACCCATGGTGAGTGCTTTTTGTACACTCTGACTAATGCGGGTGCGGGCATCTTCCTGCACTTGTATACGGTCTATTACCAGTTCAATGTCGTGGATTTTGTAACGATCCACCTGCATTCTTTCCTTCAGATCCTGTATTTCTCCGTCTATGCGCACTTTGAGGTAGCCTTGTTTGCGTACCTGTTCAAACAGTTCCCGGTAATGGCCTTTACGTCCGCGCACGAGTGGGGCGAGGACGGCCAGTTTTTTATTTTTATAGTTTTTGAAAAGATGCGCCAGTATTTCTTCTTCGGAGAAGCGCGTCATGGGTTTATTGGTATTATAGGAGTAGGCTGTGCCGGCGCGTGCATATAACAGGCGAAGGAAGTCATAGATCTCCGTAATGGTACCAACCGTAGATCGCGGGTTTTTATTGGTAGTTTTCTGTTCTATAGAAATAACGGGTGAAAGACCGGTGATTTTATCCACATCGGGCCTTTCCATATCGCCAATAAACTGACGGGCATAAGCAGAAAAGCTTTCCATGTAACGGCGTTGTCCTTCTGCATAAATGGTATCAAATGCCAGGGATGATTTCCCACTGCCGCTGATGCCGGTGATGACTACCAGTTTATTTTTGGGCAACTCCAGGTCCAGGTTTTTCAGGTTATGCTCCCGTGCGCCAAAGATGGCTATTTGTTCATCTGCCGGGGCTTGCGCAACGGAAGTAGCGGGTACATTCTCTTTTTTCTTTGCCATAATATTAAACTACTAAGCTACGCCATAATTGCGAATTTTGTCTTTCTCCGGATGAAAGGGATAGCCCTTATTCCGCTTTTTTAGCTAAAAAAATTAGCGAAGATCAAAGCAGGTTAAGTGCTTCAATCTTCGCTCCTCTTTTTTTTAAATCTTAAAAAATAATCAGGTAATCCTTTTCATCCGGGGAAAGACAAAGTCCCCGGTATTACCATTTATTATTAAGCTTTATATTTTTTGAATACTACGATCGCATTATGTCCACCAAAACCGAAAGTGTTGCTCATGGCAACATTTACCACACGTTTCTGTGCTGTACCGAGGGTCAGGTTCAGATTGGTAGGGATACCTTCGCCCAGTATGGAGGTGTTGATGGTAGGAGGAATGATATCTTCCTGGGTGGCTTTGATGCAGGCAATGGCTTCAATAGCGCCGGCAGCTCCAAGCAGGTGACCTGTCATGGATTTGGTAGCACTGATATTGAGTTTTGGTGCATGGTCACCGAAAGCGGTTACGATTGCTTTCAGTTCACTGAGATCACCTACGGGAGTAGAAGTAGTGTGGGAGTTGATATAGTCTACATCTGTAGTCGCTATTTCAGCATCTTCCAGTGCCTGTTCCATACCTAAGCGCGCGCCCATTCCTTCCGGATGGGTAGCAGTGAGGTGGTAAGCATCGCAGGTCATAGCGCCGCCAATCATTTCGCCATAGATGGTAGCACCTCTGGCAATAGCGTGTTCATATTCTTCCAGGATGATGGCACCAGCACCTTCGCCCATTACGAAACCATCGCGTTCAATGTCAAACGGACGGGATGCGTGGGTGGGATCCTGGTTGCGGGTAGACAATGCTTTGAGGGCATTGAAGCCAGCAATACCTGCACGGGTAACCGGAGCTTCAGAACCACCTGCTACAATAGCATTGGCTTTACCGAGACGAATGTAATTGAAAGCATCTACCAGTGCACTTGTAGAAGAGGCACAGGCGGAAACAGTACAGAAGTTAACACCCATGAAACCGTATTTCATGGCTATCTGACCAGCTGCAATGTCACATATTAATTTAGGTATAAAGAAAGGGTTGAACTTAGGTACAAAGTTAGCCTGAGTAAATTCAACGATCTGTTCTTCGAACGTGAGCATGCCTCCATTACCGGAAGCCCAGATCACACCTATTTTAGTTTTGTCAATTTCTGCATTGTCAAGACCAGCATCCTGTACCGCTTCCTGCGCAGCCGCCATAGCGTACTGAGTGAAACAATCCATTTTGCGGGCTTCCTTCTTTTCCATATATTTTTCCACCTCAAATCCTTTCACTTCACAGGCGAATTTTGTCTTAAACTCTGTGGTGTCAAATTTAGTGATGGGGCCGGCGCCACTAACGCCTGCCTTCATATTGTTCCAAAAAGTATTTACATCATTCCCGATAGGTGTTAATGCTCCCAAGCCGGTAACCACAACCCTTTTCAGTGTAACAGTACGCATATTTTTTACTTTAATAAAAAAAGTTAGAGCGCAAATTTAGTTACTTATTGTTATGATTAAGCATATTCATTAAGATAATATAATATAACTTTTATGATCTTGCGTTGAAATGAAGTGTGGGTAAGGGTTTGTGCGTTTGGATAGACCGGATCTGACAGTTCTCTTACTAATTTGGAGACATTTATTTAATTAAAATGTCTTTCTGCAAGAGAATTGTAAGGTGGAAATTACGAATGACGGATTTGTGGATAGATAAGGCAAATGTTGATCATCTGCTATCATCTATCCACAAATCCGTCATTCGTAATTTTAATTCGTAATTCTTTATTAAGCGGCTGCTACGACCACCGGTTCCGGCAGCGTGGTAATTTTGCGGGTACGTTGTTTTAAGAAGGAGATAATTTCCGCATCCGTCTGGAAGCGTCCTCCGATGTTCACAAAGTGTTTTGCCAGCAGATCATAGCGTTTGCCCATCAGGTAAGCCCATACATGGAGAAAGTGAATGCTGTCGAATACGATGGCATCGTTGGTGATATATTCATCCAGTGTTTTGGTGAAATATACAGGATGTTCTGTCCAGTGCATGCTGGGTTTTACGTGATGACTGATATGATAGCCATCGTTCCAGCACTTGTGGTTATATTTTGTATTGATACAGGTAATACTGTTTTTATAGGAGTTTTCCGGATCTTCTGCATCAACAAAAGCGTGCTGGGCCCAGTTGCCCACCATCATGATAACACGGGAAATAAGGAAGGGTAATATAAATACCACAAAAGTGGCAGGGAAATTAATAAAGGATAATCCTACGCAGGCGGCAATAAAAAGCACTTCTCCCCTTACCAGTTTCACCATCAGCTTTGTTCTTTTTCTCTGCAGGTGATAACGGGCGGTATCATACACGCCCTGTGTTACAAAGTTAAACAGGTATAAAAGGAAACTACGGAGCGAGTCGCGTTGATACATCATGGTACAGCTGTCATCGTCCGGCATATTATTTTCCGGATGGTGCATGCCGATATGATGGGAATAGTAGCCTTCGGGTGTTTGTCCGAACAGGGGGCCAATAAACCAGGGCAGGTAATTATTCCAGAACTGGTATTTTTTTATAAAGAATACCCGGTGGCTGGTGCAATGCAGCATGAGCCCAAAGGGACCTTTGAAAGTAAGGTTGTTGAGAAACTGATAGGCTATGGCAGCAGTCCACCATATCCAGTTATTCATACCTGGTATATACATGATGATAGCCAGTGGCCAGAGCGTCAGGGTGATTTTAAAGGTCAGGTATACGAAAGGAAGATCGCGTTCATCTCTGATCCAGCTTTTAAAAAGACGATCAAGTGAAGTTTCATGGTTAGGCTTTACGTAAACTGGATCTGTTAGTTGTGAAAGAGACTTCATACGCACTTATTGTGTTTACTACAGTTGTAATAATGTTGGCAAAAAAGGAGCCGGTGAATTACTATAACGTGCCCCAGGGAGATATATTATTCCATGCGGGTTAACCGAAAGATAACCATTTTTTTCTTCCCTGGTAGTAATTACGGGTATTTTTGTAATTTCCGTTTCAGTGTGTATCTATCAGATGGAGGAATACCTCGAATATTATAACTGTCGGGTGATGAGAGATGTTCCTGTAATATCCATTTCATATATATACCAAAACCAATCACTATACATGAAGAGATTAACCCTTAAAGATGTTGCAAAAATGGCCGGAGTGGCGCCTTCCACTGTTTCGTTCGTACTGAACGGAAAGGGGAAACAAATGCGTATCCGCGATGAGGTGGCCACCAGGATTATGCAGGTGGCGGAGAAGTCGGGTTATGAACCCCACCGTATGGCGGTGAATCTTCGCACCGGGCAATCCAAAACGCTGGGACTGATTGTAGAAAGCATCTCCGGAAGCTTTTTTGCCAGTTTGGCTAAAACCATTGAAACCGAAGCAGAGCGGAGGGGCTATAATGTAGTATACTGTAGTACCGAAAATAACGCCCAGAAAGGCGGAGAGCTGATCCGCATGCTGGGTCGGCAAATGGTAGACGGTTACCTGATCACCCCTGCTCCCGGTATGGAAAAGGAAATACAGCACCTGGTACAGCAGCATAAGCCGGTAGTGCTAATGGATAGCTACTTCCCGTCTATCAAAACGCCGTATGTACTGATAAATAATTTTGACGGGGTACAACAGGGCATGAAACACCTGATCAGCAAAGGATTTACCAAAATAGCCTTTGTAATGGTAGATGTAAAGCTGATACAGATAGAAGAACGTTTACGCGGCTATGTGACCGCGCTCAAAGAACATAAGATACCCGTCAGGAAAAAATACATCCTGCAACTGCAGTATCACAAGCAGCGGGAAGATTCGCTGAAGGAGCTGCAGGACTTTATGGAAGCCAATCCTGAGCTGGATGCTATCTTTTTCTCTACCAACTATCTGGGTATCCTGGGGCTGGAGGTCATTGCCCGCATGGGATTGAAGATGCCGGATGATATTTCCGTGCTCTGTTTTGATGATCATGACATCTTCCGTTTGTATCCACCGGGAATTTCCGTGATCGAACAGCCCATTGAGGGAATTGCCAAAACAGCCATAGACCTGCTGATGCACCAGTTGGACAAAAACAGCGGTCCGTTGAAGAAAACCGCCATAGAATTGCCGGGGAAATTCATTTTGAGGGGCTCGGCCTGATGGCGCCGGGCAGGTATCCATGTAGCTGCCAGGGTACCTGCCCTTCCCAGTCTTGTCTTGAGAAAAAAGCGTTAAATACTTGCAAATGCTGGAAAAATATTTATACTTTTAGTACCGGCTTTCGAGTGACGAGGAAAAAGGATTCGTGGAATCTTTTTTTTCTATACCTATGCTAAATCGATTTTGTTAAAATTTCACGTTAACTTACGCAAGCTTTGCTTGTTAATTAGCGAAAGGATCATTTTTGTTGTTTATAATATCTAATCATGAAAAAAGTTGGACTGTTAGCAGCCGCTTTATTATGTCTGCACGGTGCGTATAGCCAAACAGTAAATAAAGTAGCTGAACCGGCGGAATGGGTAAACACCCTGATGGGCTCCGATTCCAAGGTGAGCTTATCAAATGGTAATACTTATCCTGCTATTGCCCTGCCCTGGGGAATGAATTTCTGGATGCCGCAAACCAATACCATGGGGAATGGCTGGGCTTATCAATATACCGCTGATAAGATCAGGGGATTCAAACAAACACACCAACCCTCTCCGTGGATAAATGATTATGGACAGTTTGCCATTATGCCGGTGACGGGAGCCATTAAGTTTGACCAGCATGCACGTGCCAGCTGGTTTTCCCATAAATCGGAAGTGGCCAGACCTTATTATTACAGCGTATACCTCGCTGATCCGGATGTAACTACAGAAATCACCCCTACAGAAAGAGCTGCCCAGCTGCGTTTTACGTATCCGGCTACCGACAGCGCGTTTATCATTGTAGATGCATTTGATCACGGGTCTTATATTAAGATATTACCGGAACAACGGAAGATCATTGGCTATACCACTAAAAACAGTGGAGGCGTTCCTTCCAATTTTAAGAACTATTTCATCATCACTTTTGATAAGCCGTTTACCGCCACTAACACCTGGCACGACTCCGTACTGGTGAAAGGTCAGTTGGAATTACAGGCAGATCATACCGGTGCTGTGGTAGGTTTCAAAACAAAGAAGGGAGAAAAGATAGGGATCAAAACTGCTTCTTCCTTTATCAGCTTTGAACAGGCAGAATTAAACCTGCAGCGCGAAATTGGCGGCGATAGCTTCGATGCCACCTGCAAAAAAGCAAAAGATATCTGGAACAAGGAACTCGGCAGACTGTCTGTAGAAGGCGGATCCAGCGAACAGGTAAGTACCTTCTACTCCTCCCTGTATCGTACCATGCTGTTCCCACGCAAGTTTTATGAAATCAATGCGAAGAACGAAATCGTACACTATAGCCCGTTCAACGGCCAGGTATTACCCGGCTACATGTTTACTGACAACGGATTCTGGGATACTTTCCGCGCAGTACATCCTTTCTTCACCCTGATGTACCCTACGCTGAGTTCACATATCATGGAAGGATTATCCAACGCTTACAATGAAAGCGGATGGTTACCTGAGTGGGCCAGCCCCGGTCACCGCGACTGTATGGTGGGGTCCAATTCTGCTTCCCTTATCGCTGATGCCTATCTGAAAGGGATTCGTGGGTATGATATCAATAACCTGTACAAAGCGATATTGAAAAATACAGAAAACGAAGGTCCGCTCAGCTCTGTAGGCAGACTGGGTGTGAAATACTATAACTCCCTGGGGTATGTGCCTTACGATGTAAACGTAAATGAAAATGCGGCACGTACACTAGAATACGCATATGACGACTTCACCATTTTCCAACTGGCAAAAGCACTGAACCGTCCTAAAAGCGAAATAGACCTCTTTGAGAAACGCTCCCAGAACTACCGTAATCTCTTTGATCCGGAAACAAAACTGATGCGCGGCAAAAACAAGGATGGTAAATTCCAGGTACCCTTTAATCCATTCAAATGGGGCGATGCTTTCACTGAAGGAAACAGCTGGCACTATACCTGGTCCGTATTCCATGATGTGCAGGGCCTTGCTAAACTGATGGGTGGACAACAAATGTTTTCTCAAATGCTGGATTCTGTTTTCAACATGCCACCTGTATTTGATGAAAGCTACTATGGAACCGTTATCCACGAAATACGCGAAATGCAGATCATGAACATGGGCCAGTATGCACATGGCAACCAGCCCATTCAACACATGATTTATTTATATAACTATGCAGGTCAGCCATGGAAAACACAATACTGGGTGCGCCAGGTAATGAGCCGTTTGTACAAAGCCACTCCGGATGGATATTGTGGCGATGAAGATAACGGTCAAACCAGTGCCTGGTACGTATTTTCAGCGATGGGATTCTATCCTGTGTGCCCGGGTACACAACAGTATGTACTGGGTACGCCCCTGTTTTCCAAACTGACAATGACATTGGAAGACGGTAAGAAAATGGTGATCAACGCACCAGGCAACAGTGATACGAACCTGTACGTTCAAAGTGCGTCTTTAAACGGACAGCCTTATTCCAAAAACTGGATCAGTCACCAGGACCTGCAAAAAGGCGGCACCCTGGAATTCAGAATGGGTGCCACTCCTGAGAAATCAAGAGGTACCAGTCCTGCTGCTTTTCCATACTCTTACTCGCCAACAGCGAATAAGTAGACCTGTAAACGATTTTTCATTGTTCACTGAAATATTTCGTCCCGACTCTTCGGGATGTACTTCTTTTAGCTTTTGGGGTTAGCTGTTGGCTTTTAGGAAATGCAGCGGATGGCTAACACCTACAGCTAAACACTAAAATCGACCGGCATGAGAAAATTTCTATTACCCATTATCCTCTTTTCTTCTCTGTCAGTAATGGCACAGGAGAACGTTATCCAATATGTGAAGCCGATTACCGGCACACAAAGAATGGGACACACCTATCCCGGGGCTACGGTGCCTTTCGGGATGGTGCAACTCAGCCCAGAAACAGATACCATCCCCTACGAAATGAATGGGAAGTATAACCCCGACGTATATAAGTATTGTGCGGGTTATCAGTATGAAGATAAAACCATTGTAGGTTTCAGTCATACGCATTTCAGTGGTACCGGCCACTCTGACCTGGGTGACTTTTTAATTATGCCCACTGTTGGTAAACTACAGCTGAACCCCGGGACAGCAGATCACCCGGAAAGTGGCTATCGTTCTTCCTTTTCCCATAGTACAGAGGTAGCAGAACCCGCTTACTATAAAGTAAAGCTGGAAGATGATAACATCCTGGCGGAACTCACTGCCAGTAATCGTGTTGGATTTCACCAGTATACTTTCCCCGGTACAGATCAGGCACATATCATCCTGGATATGATGTCCGGCATTTACAACTATGACAATAAGAACGTGTGGACCTTTATAAGGGTGGAGAATGATACCCTTATTACCGGTTTCCGCCAAACTAACGGTTGGGCACGTACGAGAATAGAATATTTTGCCATGACCTTCTCCAAACCGTTTGTAGCGTACGGACAGCAAAATAATGCCAAAGACGTGTACAAAGGCTTCTGGAGAAAGTTTGACCAGACAAAGAACTTCCCTGAAATGGCCGGCAGACAGATCCGCGCCTATTTCGATTTTAAAACAGCACCCGGCGAGAAGATCAAAATAAAAATGGCATTGTCGCCTGTCAGCACCGAAGGCGCCCTGAAAAATCTGCGTGCAGAAATTCCGGGTTGGGACTTTGAACAGGTGAAGCGCGATGGACAGGCACTGTGGACAAAAGAGCTGAATAAAATACATATTGAGTCCGGCAGCAGAGAAGAAAAGGAAAACTTCTATACAGCGATGTATCATGCGTTCATTAATCCTACTACCTATATGGATGTGGATGGGCAATACCGAGGACTGGATATGAACATTCATACCGCTAACGGTTATACGAACTATACTACTTTTTCTTTGTGGGATACCTATCGTGCACTGCACCCGCTGTTTAACATGATTCAGCCGCAGCGCAATGCCGATATGATCCAGTCTATGCTGAACCACTATGAACAAAGTGCCCAGCATATGCTGCCTGTTTGGGCGCATTATGCCAATGAAAACTGGTGCATGATCGGCTATCACAGTGTATCCGTTATTGCTGATGCCGTCATGAAAGGCAATGCGTCTTTCGATGTAAACAAGGCACTGGATGCCTGCGTTACCACTGCCCGTCACCGTACTTATGACGGCCTGGAGTATTATATAGACCGGGGTTATATACCAGAGGATAAAAACGGATCTTCTGTTTCCAAAGTACTGGAGTATGCGTATGACGACTGGTGTATTGCACAGGTAGCGAAGAAATTAGGCAGAACAGATATTTATGAAGAATTCATTAAGCGCTCTGTGAATTATAAGAACGTATATGATAGCAATACCGGATTTATGCGGCCCAAACTGAATGATGGTACCTTCAAAGCCAGCTTCGATGCGCTGCAAACGCACGACCAGGGCTTTATTGAAGGCAATGCCTGGAACTACAGTTTGTATGTACCACATGATCCCAATGAAATGATTGCCATGATGGGAGGAAAGAAGCAGTTTACTGCTCACCTGGATTCCCTGTTCACCATGGAGCTGCCTGATAAATATTTTGCAGAAACGGAAGATATTACCCGCGATGGTATCATTGGAAATTACGTACATGGTAACGAGCCTTCACACCACGTGGCCTACCTGTATAACTGGACCGGCTATCCGTGGAAAACGCAGGAACGTGTACGTATGATCCTGAAAAAAATGTACCATCCCGGACCTGATGGCCTAGGTGGTAATGATGACTGCGGACAAATGAGTGCCTGGTACATTTTCACTACACTGGGCTTCTACCCTGTGTGCCCGGGTTCTGATCAGTATTCACTGGGAAGTCCGGCGATAGACAAGGCTACTTTGCAACTGGAAAATGGTAAATCATTTGTGGTAGATGTGAAAAATCAAAGTGATAAAAACGTGTATGTGCAGAAGGTGTTACTGAACGGTGCACCGTTGAATCGTTTGTATATTACACATGCAGATATCATGAATGGTGGGACCATTACGTTTTATATGGGTGCCAAGCCAAAGAAATAAAGATCATTTAATGATGAACAGGCTGCCGCTGTATTCCAGGGGCAGCCTGTTTTTTTGTGGGTAAAGGAGCTGTTTAACAGCTAGTGTAAGCGGGTGTTATTATTTGAAATGAGATATGCTATATCTTGCGGCTATTATCTAATAGCAAATAATATGAAACAACCCTTCGATATTATAAAAACGAATTTAGACAATCTCACTTCCCTGTGGAAAACAGCAGGTATCCCTTTTAATGCTTATGTAGAAACACCTGCATTTAATTATTGCAGGATCGAAGATTCTGACTGGCCCAACCGGTTGTGGTTTAAAGAAGATGTAACGCCGGAGGTGTTGGATGCTGCGCTGGAAATACTTCCTGCCGGGAAAATGACTATTCCATACTGGGATATCTATAACAGTAACGCCGATGAGTATATTGCTGCCAAGGGTGGGGTGAAAGCATTTGAGCAGGCAGGTATGTCTTTAAAACTGGACCGGCCGTTTGCGGGGGCACGTAATCTGTCTTATGTGCAGGTGACTAACGATACGCAGGCGGAGATATGGGCGATGTTATATCCGCAGTCTTTCGGATACAGGATCAGCGCAGCCATATTAAAGAAGCTGTACAATGATGTCAGGTTTTACCTGGCTTATTACCAGGATCAGCCTATAGGTACCGCGATATTGCATTGTACAAATGGCATTGCAGGTATTCACGGTGTAGGGGTAATACCTGATATGCGAAAGAAAGGTTTTGCCAATGAGATCATGGAGTTTGTCTTAAACCAATCTATTGATTTAAGTGCGACTTACGCCACTTTGCAGGCGTCTAAGATGGGTGTAGGTATTTACCTGAAAATGGGTTTTGAAGATCAGTTCCTGATTAAAAATTACACCTTGCTTTCGTGAGTATATGGTCAGCTGTGTTGGCAAACATAGCTGACCTAAACAACTCCGCAATAAATTGGCAATATGAACGGATTTTAACCCACCGGAAAGCAGGCGCTATTACGTCACCTCCCATTTTTTCACCCCGGATTTACTGTGTTTAATGAGGGCCTGTTATCTTTAATATTAGTGTCTGTTGGACATTTAATTCCTGTTTGGATATATGGGATAAGGCTTCTGTAAATACCTGTATTGACGAAATTATCTTCCTGTTTACTTTTTTACCCGAAGTTAATATCTGCACAAAATTGGTTAATTCTGGTGTGACCACATCGGTGAATGTGACCTAATTTTACTTTTATATCAAATGTAATTTATACGTCTTATTTCAGTTGAAAGGAGGATGCATATTGGTATGCAGAACGAATCGGCCAATAGCACATGTTATGAAACTGCCTTTAGGCAAATAAAAATCACCAGTCACAAAATCTTAAATACCGGTCACAAAATCTTTACTATTATTCATTAATCATTTTTCCGCGTTGCTTACAACGCTGGCTGGCCTGCGTTTGCAAGCGTGATGCCGGCTGTTTAATCTCAACAATTTATCTCTTATGAAAAAAACAATTGCAATGGCAGCATGGCTGCTGTTAGCGGTAGCTTTTGCCTACGCCCAATCACCGGTCGTTTCCGGGAAGGTGTTGACTAAAGAAGGGGCGGCCATACCTGGCGCGTCTATTCATGTACAAGGCCGCAACACTGGTGTAGCAGCAGCGGCAGATGGGAGCTTTAAAATAGATGCAAAAGATGGCGACCTCCTGTTGATTACCGCCATAGGATTCACTACGGTAACCATAAAGGCGAGCACCACTGCTCCGCTGATGATATCTATGACAGAAAATTCCAAGGAAATTAATGAAGTAGTAGTAACCGCACTGGGTATTAAGCGTGATAAAAGAATGCTCACTTATAGTGTGCAGGAAGTAAAAGGCGCTACCCTGATAGAAGCCAAGCAGGATAACCTTGTTAACGCTATTGCAGGAAAGGTAGCCGGTGTACAAATCACTAATTCCAGTGGTATTCCGGGTAGTTCTGCCAGGATTGTGATCCGCGGTAATACTTCCCTGGTAGGTAATAACCAGGCATTGTTTGTAGTAGATGGTATTCCAATGGATAACAATGAAGCCGGTAATCCCAACAGGCCGGAGTATTCAGGTGGTACGGCCAACAGGGCGAGTGATATAGATCCCAACATTATTGAAAGCATTACGGTGCTGAAAGGTGCCGCAGCTACAGCACTTTATGGTTCTTCCGCCGCAAGGGGTGCGGTAATCATTACTACTAAAAATGGTACAGGTGCGGGAAGCAAAGGCGCACCAAGTGTATCCGTGAGCAGCAGCTATTCTTTTCAGACCCCTATATTGCCTGAATTACAGGATAAATTTGCACAAGGCACCGGTGGTGTGTATGTAGATGGTAATAACGGCGGTATCAGTTCTTCTTCCTGGGGGCCGCTGATGGATACCCTGAAAGTAAATGGTGTGGCGGTGCCGAAGCATAATCCTGCCAAAGAGTTTTTTAAAACAGGACATACCTCGGATAATAACGTGAATGTTAGTGGCTATTCAGATAAATCTAATTACCTCGTTTCTTATTCTTATCTGAAAACAACCGGTACTATTCCCAATACGGATTATTCCAGGCATGCCTTTTTCACCCGCTATGGTGTGAAGTTGCTGAACAACCTGCAACTCAGCGCTCAGTTCAATTATGTTCAGTCAAATAATCATCGGTACCTGGAAGGTAATAACTTCGTCAATCCATTATGGACAGTATACGGTGGGCCTGTTTCCTGGGACCCGCATCCTTCTGTGAATGAAGATGGTTCGCAGCGCCTGTTCCGTGTAGCGCGTAATAATCCTTACTGGATCCTGGATAACACCGGTTTGCAGGATAAAAATAACCGCATTATCCCGGTGGTAACATTGAGCTACAATCCGCTTCCATGGCTAACGATCACGGAACGGGCCGGCGCAGATATGTATGTAAACTCTACTGATTATCATGAAGCACCTGGTGCTATAGGCTGGGGCAATACCGGTCCTACACCCGTGATAGGTCAGTTATACCAGCGGAATATCAAGTACCAGCAATTCAATAATGATGTGATGGTGGAAGCCAGGAAAGAGTTTGGCAAAGACTGGTTTACAAGTGTACTCGTAGGAAATAATATCCTCAGTAATTACAATGATTATTCTTTTGTACAAGGAGTAGGGATATCGGTAGATAAGCTGTATAACATCGGTAACTTCTCCAAAGTATCTTCTAATTATAGTTATTACAGAAGCCGGAAAGTAGGCTTTTACGGGCAAGCCAACCTGGAATATAAACGTATGCTGACGATAGCCCTCACCGGCCGTTATGATGGTAGTTCCGTATTGTCGAAGGATAACCAGTTTTATCCTTATGGCTCTGCCAGTGCAGGTTTTATCTTTACAGAAGCATTGCATATGCAGGATAATCCGATACTGAATTTTGGTAAGATTCGGGTGTCTTACTCTGTAGTAGGTAATGATAACGTAGCTCCCTATTCTCTCAGTAATCCCTGGTACCAGGCCAATATAGGTAATATTGCCTTCCCTTTCCGTGGTGCAAATGGATATCAGTTGACTACGACTTATGGTTTCCCATTAAAGAATGAAACCCTGAAAGAATTTGAAATAGGACTGGAAACAAGATTCCTGAAGAACAGAGGTTCATTGGAAATTTCCTGGTTCAATAAACGCAGCAGTGATTTGTTAACGCCTGGTTCTCCTATCTCCGCTGCTACCGGGTTTAATGCGGCCTCTTTGAATGCCGGCGATATGCTTAATAAGGGCGTTGAAGTAACCTTAGGCTTCACTCCTGTGAAGACAAAAAATGTGAACTGGACTATCGGTGTCAACTATACGAAAATCGATAATAAGGTGTTGAGCCTGGCGAATGGTGTCCCTTATATACAACTGGCAGGTTTTACGGCTCCGGGTATTTTCGCTTACGCCAATCAGCCTTATGGTGTTATTTATGGAGATCACTATGTACGTAATGAGCAGCATCAGCTGGTGTTGACAGACAATGGTTATCCTATTGTAAGTACGGACTATGGTCCTATTGGTAACTCCACACCCAAATGGACTGGCGGTATCAACAGTAATCTGACGTATAAAGGATTTACGTTCTCTTTTGTGTTGGATCATAAACATGGTGGTGATGTGATTAACCTGGATAACGGATCACTCTTTTACTATGGAACTGCCAAGGCAACAGAAAACAGAGGTACTTCCGTGGTGCTCCAGGGCGTCAATGAAAAAACAAATGCACCTAATACCAAAGCAATTGTATTAGATGAAAACTATTATAAATCCTACTATTCTGCCGCTGATGAAAACAGTGTGGAAGATGGATCTTATCTGAAATTGCGGCAGGTATCACTGGGATATAATTTGGGCGCCAGTGTATTGAAAAATTCATTTTTTAAATCAGCCGTTATCACGCTTACTGGTACCAATTTCATCCTGCATAAAAGCTACACCGGCTCTGACCCTGAAGTAAGCCTGAATGGAAGTGGCAACGGGCAAGGTTTTTCCAACTTTCCCGTGCCTTCCAACAGGAGCATTATTGCCGGAGTAAAGGTTACGTTTTAAACAACATCAAAAGAGTACGACATGAAAAATAAACTAATCATCTTCCTGGTGGCCGGTTGCACCTTATTGGGTGCCGGCTGTAAAAAGTTCCTGGATATAAATACCGATCCTAATAATCCGTTAAAAGTAAAAGAAGCACAGGTACTGGGACCAGTGGAAGTTACTACTTCTACCACTGTTGTGGGCGGGTTATACGGAACTGTTACCGCTTACTGGATGCAGCAGTTATCACTTAACCAGGCATCTCCCAGCATAGAGTCGTATACCATTACCCCGGTAGATGCGAATAACACCTGGAGCTCTTATTTGTACCCCAATGTTTTCCAGAACCTGAATATGATGATTGATGAGGCAGAGCAACAAAAGCACCACGAGTATGCGGCGATTGGTAAAGCATTGTTTGCCTATAATCTGGCTATAGCGGCTGATCTGTGGGGAAATATTCCTTACTCACAGGCGTTCAAAATACCGACGGTCATGCAACCAGGTTACGACAAACAGGAGGCGATTTATACTATCATTCAACAGATGCTGGATAGCTCGTTGTATTACATGGCGCAACCTGCGTCCAAAATACTGCCCGGTGATGATGATTACATTTATAAAGGCGATATGGGCTTGTGGAAGAAATTTGTTTATACCCTCAAAGCGCGGTATTACCTGCGTTTGAGCAAAGCGCCCGGCCATACGGCTGCGCAACAGGCAGATAACGCCTTGCTTGCTTTGCAACAGGGATTTGGCAGTAACCAGGATAATGCGTTGGTATCCTATCCTGGCACCGGTCAGGCAGAAAATCCCTGGTACATGAATACCGGAGATGCATCTGGTGGTGTGGTGATGGCACAATCTTTTATAGACTCGCTGGTGTCGAGAAAAGATCCACGGTTAGCCATCTTTGCAACCAAAGGGAATAAGGGAAATTATGCAGGCAGAAGAGTAGGTGATACGCCTGCTGCTGATCCGGATTCTTTTTCCCTGGTAAATAAATTTTATGCCGGTAAGGATGCCAGTCTTTATTTGTCTACTTACAGCGAAGCGTTATTTATAAAAGCGGAAGCTACCTTTATTAAGCAGGGCGCTGCGGCAGCTGCGCCGGTATACACCGCTGCTATTACTGCACATATGACGATGCTGGGTGTTCCTGTTGTGGCACAGCAAACTTACATTGCTTCCAGGCCGGCATTGACCGCCACGAATGCACTGGCGCAGATCATCACTGAGAAGTATGTAGGAGGTTTCCTATCTCCCGAAACATACAACGACTGGAGACGCACCGGTTATCCACAACTGAAGCCTTACCAGGATGAAATAGTTAAAAGCATTCCGCGCAGATGGCCTTACCCGGCCAACGAGGTGCTCACTAACCCGCAACCAGACCAGAAAGTGACGGTGAGCGACCGTGTGTGGTGGGACGCGAATTAAAATAAAAAAGGAAAGGGTGTCTCTATAGAGACACCCTTTCCTTTTTTATCGACAAAATATGATTACGTATGAAGCGTAAATGACAGTATACCTAACTGTACTTTTTGTGTAGCATCCGTTGCTTTGAAGCGGAAATAAAGACTATGTTTCTTACCATCTGCTACCGGGGTGAAGTTGAAGTTCACCTTGTTGGCGGTTTTAGGCAAGGCGCCTGGTCCAATGGTCACTTCGCCTAAGCGGGTACCATTGGCATCGTCCAGGAAGGCTTCCACTACATAACCCTGTTGTGGTGTTTCCTGTACCATATAGGCCAGTTCTATTCCTTTCACATCTGTAAGATCCAGTTTGCTATATACTACCCAGCCTTCTGCATTGGAAGGAATGAGGAATTTCATACCGTCTACAGAGAAGGTAGATACGCCGTCTGCTTTGTTGTAGTCTGCTGCTGCGAGTACTGGGCTGATCAGTTCGGTCTGTGCTGTACCGGTGATTGGCTTAATGCCGGGACCACCTTTATCGGTATAGCTGGCGAGCATATACAATACCCCGTTATCTTTTGCTTCACCACCCATAGTAGGGTTAATGGTGCCGGAAACGGGCAGGGAGGCTATTTTGGGAGCGTTGCCGCCAATAGAATAAATATATTCTACCAGTTGTTTGGCTTCTCCTACAGAAAGGCCCGGGTGAGCAGCCATGGCTGTTTCGCCCCATACGCCACCACCACCGCTGATGATCTTTTTAGCCAGCATTTCAGGAGCAGCAGGATCGTTTTTATACTTTTCTGTTACCTGTTTGAAAGAAGGTCCGATTGATTTTTCATCCGGTTTGTGACAGGTTTTACAGTCAGATACTTCCATGATGTTTTTACCTGCAATAGCGCCGGTAATCACCTGGTGGCCCTGTGGAGCTGCTGCTTTATCACGGCCCTGGATATAATCTGCCTTTACGAAAATATTGTTGGCATCGAGTTTACCGTCAGCTGAATTACCATCTTCTTTATCATTGATGTTTACGGTATACTGTACGGGTTTGCCCGGGAAGTAGAACATCTGGTTGCCGGTGATGGCAATTTTCACATCAGGCGTTTCATTACCTGCATAAACATCTATGGATTTACTTTTCGTTTTAGCGCCTTTGTCATCCGCTACTTCCACAAATACCTGGTATTCACCTGGTGTGGTGTAGGTATATTCAATGGTGGGTTCTGTGGTTTCTTTTTTGGTACCGTTACCAAAATTCCAGAGGTAGGTGATTTTGTCGCCATCAGGGTCAACAGAACCTTCTGCGCTTACTTTCACTTTAAAGGGCAATCCGCCGGTTAAACGGTCCGAGTGGATGTTAGCCTTCGGCGCACGGTTACCACCGTTAAAATCGATCCGGGAGAGGCCTGCATCTACGTTTTTGCTGAACCATCCATTGCCATATTCCAGGATGTACAAACGACCGTCCGGACCCATTTCCATATCGATCGGTGCATTCAGTTTGGTATTAGGCATGAATCTTTCCATTTTGGAGAAGTCGCCGTTCTTATCCATGGTTACAGCCATCACCCAACCGCGGATCCAGTCGTAGATAAACAGTTTGTCGTTATAGTAATCGGGGAAGCGGGTTTCTTTTGGATAGAATTCGCTGTAATAAACCGGGCCTGCTTCGGCGTTACGGCCGCCGCTACCTACAATCGGGAACTCTTCTGATTTGGCGTAAGGGTACCAGATGAATGCAGACGTTGCCGGAGGCAGTTCTTTCAGGCCGGTATTGTTACGGGAATCATTGATAGGTTTCAGCGGATCGAAGTAAGGACCGCTTTCGCCAGTTTCGTAATTGTATTTGCGGTATGGTTTATTGTTGGCAATGAACATCGGATAACCGAAGTTACCCGGTTTTTTCGCCTGGTTTATTTCATCATATCCTCTTGGTCCGCGGGTAGAGTCATCGTTATTTGCATCGGGCCCTACTTCTCCCCAGTATACATAGCCTGTTTTCTGATCTACAGACATACGATATGGATTACGTGTACCCATGGCAAAAATTTCAGGACGGGCGCCTTTGGTATCTTTAGGGAACAGGTTACCATCAGGAATGGTATAAGATCCGTCTGCCTGTACTTTGATGCGCAGGATTTTTCCGCGCAGATCGTTGGTGTTGGCAGAACCGCGGCGGTCGTCGTACTGCAGGTGACCCGGGCGGTCATCTGTAGGGCCATAACCTTTACTTACATATTTCTGTCCGGGTTCATCAAACGGAGTGGTATTGTCGCCGGTAGATAAATACAGCAGTCCACCTGGTCCGAATGCAATAGAGCCACCGGTATGGCAGCAGATATCACGTTGGGAGTAGAACTGCAGGATTACTTTTTCGGAAGACATATCCAGTTTGTTGTTTTCAAATTTGAAACGTGACAAACGGTTCACGGAAGTATCCGCGGGGGAATACATCGCGTAGATGAAGTGGTTAGTTTTAAAGTCGGGGTCAGCGGCGAGGCCGAGGAAACCTTCTTCTGCATTTACATTCGGTACATTGGTATGGTGATATACATTCAGGAAACCTGCCTGAGAGAGTTTCTTTTCTGCTGCGTTGTAAAGCATCAGTTCTCCGCGGCGTTGTGCCACCAGGATATCCAGGTTAGGGAGTATCGCCATTTCCGTTGGTTCAAAGAACTCACCGGATACCAGTACGTTTTTAGTGAAACGATCTTCCTCCGGTACACGCAGGGTTTTAGCCAGGCTGTAATCCAGTACCTGGTTTTTACCGATTGCATATTTGATACCGCCGGAGAGATGTTTCAGGAATAAGCTGTCTGTATAAGATTCTTCGGTATGTCCGAGTCCTGTGTAGAACGCACGGCCACCATCATAGTCATGATACCAGCTGATTGGGTGATTACCGCCCATGGTACCACCCTGGTATGATTTCTCATCTAATTTCAACAGGACGGTGGTGGTGGTATCCACATTTTTGTAGTTATACCACTCATCGGTATGTTCCCATTTTTCGGGGAGACCTTCCGTAGCGGGAAATGATTTTACAATTACGTCAACTATAGCTTTGTGAACGCCCGGAGGATGGCTTTGGAACCATGCGCCGGCGAGGTGGTTATACCAGCCCCATTCGTATTCTGTATCGGCCGCAGCGTGTATACCTACGTAACCGCCGCCTGCCTGAATATATCTTTCGAAGTCTGCTTCCTGGTAGTTGTTGAGTACATCACCGGTGGTGCTGAGGAAGATTACCGCAGAGTAGTTCTGGAGAGTATCTTCATTGAATTTGGTAGCATCGGTGGTGGTATCTACGTCAAAGCCGTTTTCGGTGCCGAGCTTTTGCACAGCAGCAATGCCTGCAGGGATGGAGGCGTGGTGAAAGCCGGCCGTTTTGGTAAACACGAGTACTCTCGGTTTGCCCGGACGTGATTTTTTACAGGCCGCCATGCCCACAAGGGCCAGCAGCAAAATAAGCTTGATGGTATGTTTCATTATAGCGGATTAGTTTTTGGGTTTCCAGTTGCCGATAGCATATTCGATGCCGCCCAGCAAATGTTTCAGGTATACAGGATCCTGGTATGATTCTTTGATATGTCCCATTTCAGTGTAGAAGGCACGTCCTCCTTCAAAATCGTGATACCAGCACATAGGGTGGTTGTCGCCGTTTTTGCCGCCGGTGTAGCTGCTTTCATCAATTTTGATCAGCACGTGTACATCGGGGTTGAGGTTTTTGAAATTGTACCATTCATCTTTACGGATCCATTCATCTGGCAGGTCTTTGGTAGCAGGATGATTATGATCCACTACTTTCAGGGTGGCTGTTTGCTGATTCGGGTGACTCAGAAACCAGGCACCGGCGAGTTTGTTATACCATGGCCAATCGTATTCCGTATCTGTTGCTGCATGGATACCCATCCAGGCGCCGCCTTGGTGGATGTAGTTTTCAAAAGCTACCTGTTGTGCGCTGTCGAGTACATCGCCGGTGGTGCAGCTGAAAATAACGGCCGCATATTTTTTCAGGTTCTTAGGGGTAAATGCGCTGGCATCTTCAGTAGTATCTACTTCAAATCCATTGTCTTTTCCCAGTTGCATGATCGCTGTTTTGGCAGCAGGAATGCAATCGTGGCGGAAGCCTTTTGTTTTAGAAAAAACCAATACCCTTTTGGCCTTGTGTTTATTCTTTGCCTGCACAGAAATAGTGCCGGCGAGGAGCAAGAGTGTAATAAACGCGGTTAGTGCTTTCATCTTATTTTTCGTGGGATTTTAGTGGGAATTACGAATTTCAAATTACGAATTACGGATTTACAGGTAGATTGTAAACGCGAAGGTCATCTTTCGCTTAGATCTACCTGTAAATCCGTAATTCGTAATTTGAAATTCGTAATTCCTGATTAGAGAACTCTTATTTTGATATTGCGATACCATACATCATCACCATGGTCCTGGAGGGCAATATGACCTTTGGCATATTTGCCGAAATCTTTCCAGTCATGGAATTTGCTTTTGGCTACCAGTGCATCCCATTCAGGAGTACCCATAGTAGTTTCTGCAGTTTTTACGCCATTGAGCCAGAGGGTCAGGTGACCATCTTTCTTGGATATTTTGGCGGAATTCCATTGTCCAACAGGTTTAACGGGTCTGTTAGTAGCTTTGATCAGGTCGTACAATTCACCCGCATTGTGTTTTGGGTTTTTGCCATCCGGATGGCCGGCATCATCGATTACCTGCATTTCAGGACCTGACAGGTAGGTTTGGCTTAAGGAAGGATCTTCGTGAACGCTGAAGATAAGACCGCTGTTGCCACCTGGAGAAATTTTCCATTCGTAGCTCAGTTCATAGTTTTCATATTCTGCGTCTGTAACGAGGTCACCACCGGGTGCGCCATTCTTTTTTGCTGCCTGATCCAGTGCAATTGCACCATCTGCCACGCCCCATGCAGGGCTGGCGGTAGACTTCAGATAGGTATGCCAGCCTTTGGTAGAAGTACCATCGAACAGCAATACCCATCCTTGTTTCTTTTCCTTAGCTGACAGGGTATTTAATTGCTGGGCTTTCACTGCGGAAGCGCCGAGTATAGCGCTTGCCATGAATGCCCCCAGGATTATTTTTTTCATTACAGATGATTGAGTTTATGTTAAAACAACAATTATTTGCCAATAGAAAGGATATATGTTACCATTTCTTTGGCATCTTCTTTTGAAATCTGTGGATGTGGTAACATCGCTACTTCACCCCAGTTACCAGAACCGCCTTTGATTACTTTGTCGGCCAGTTTATCTATGTTTTCCGGTGTGTTTGGATATTTACCTGCAATGTCTTTCAGTGCGGGTCCTACCACTTTCATTTCTTCTTTATGGCAGGTTTTGCAATCGCTTTGTGCCATCAGGGTTTCGCCTTTGCTCACTGGTTTGCTGGCACTTGGCGACACCATGGAATTATCTGCTGCTGGCGCGGTTTCATGAGTGCTTGCACTATCAGCATTTTCTTGTTTTTTTTCACCTCCTCCGCATGCTGCAAAGAATAAAACACTTAGTACGAGCGGCGCCAGATATCTCTTTCTCATTTGTTGATTTTTTATTTGGTTATTGTTTACTATAACGATCGGTGGATAATTAATTAAATACCTAATATTCTTTTGTTGAAAGCATCATCTGTGCCGGCACCTGCGAAGTCATCGAATGCTTTTTCGGTGACACGGATAATATGATCCTTAATAAATGGTGCGCCTTCTTTAGCGCCATCTTCCGGATGTTTGATACAACATTCCCACTCCATAACGGCCCAGCCGGCAAAATCGTATTGCGCCATTTTGCTGAAGATGGATTTAAAGTCTACCTGTCCATCGCCCAGAGAGCGGAAACGGCCCGGACGATCTATCCACGACTGGTATCCGCCGTAAACGCCGGAGCGGCCGGTAGGATTGAATTCCGCATCTTTTACGTGGAATGCTTTGATCCTTTCATGATAGATGTCGATATACTCCAGGTAGTCGAGGCATTGCAACAGCAGATGGCTCGGATCATACAGGAGGTTTGCACGGGTGTGGTTGCCGGTAGCTTCCAGGAAACGTTCAAAGGTGATACCATCATGAAGGTCTTCTCCCGGATGAATTTCATAACAAACGTCTACGCCGTTGGCATCAAATTCATTGAGGATGGGGAGCCAGCGTTTTGCCAGTTCAGCAAAACCTGTTTCTACCAGTCCTGCCGGGCGTTGCGGCCATGGATACATGGCAGGCGCCCACAACAGTGCACCACTGAAAGTAGCGTGGACATTAAGGCCCAGGTTACGGCTGGCTTTAGCCGCATATTTCAACTGGTTTACTGCCCACTCCGTACGTGCGTTAATGTTATTGTGATATTGTGCAGGCGCAAATCCGTCAAACATTTCAGAGAATGCCGGATTTACAGCCACCAGTTGCCCCTGCAGATGTGTACTTAGTTCTGTTATTTCCAGTCCTGCGGCATTTACAATGCCTTTGATTTCATCTGCATAGGTTTTACTTTCCGCTGCTTTTTGCAGGTCTATCAGGCGGGCATCCCAGCTGGGGATCTGCACTCCTTTAAAACCAATGGAGGCCGCCCATTCACAGATAGATTTCAGACTATTGAAAGGCGCTTCATCTCCCATGAATTGCGCCAGAAAAATACCGGGTCCTTTTATCGTTTTCATACGCTCGTTCTAGTGATGAAATACTATATCTCGAAGTTTGTCCATTTAGCATCGCTCTGAGAAGAACGTACTACGTTATCGATGAAAGCCATACCGCGAACACCTTCTGCTGTGCCCGGGAAATCCAGGGATTCCGGAGATGGTTGTACGCCATCAATTTTAGCAGATAAAGTTTGTGCGAAGTTGCGATACAGGTTACCGAATGCTTCCAGGTATCCTTCCGGATGGCCGCCTGGTGTGCGGGTATTATGTGTCATGTAGCTGGACTGGAAAGAATAGCCACCACCTGCGCGGTAGATTTCAGTAGGTTTATCCAGCCATTTTACGAGGAGGGTATTGGGTTCGTGCTGTGCCCATTCGAGACCGCCTTTTTCTCCGTATACACGGATTTTCAGTGCATTTTCTTCACCAGCAGCTACCTGTGATGCCATCAGCACACCGGCAGCGCCATTGTCGAAGCGGAGCAATACAGCGCCGTCATCGTCCAGTGCACGACCCGGTACCATGATGTTCAGGTCGGCGCATAATTTTTCAATTTTGGCGCCGCTGATATATTCTGCCAGGTTAGCAGCATGGGTACCGATATCGCCCATACAGCCGCTTTTGCCTGATTTTTTAGGATCTGTTCTCCAGGCTGCCTGTGCATTACCTTCTCTTTCACTCAGTTTGCTGAGCCAGCCTTGTGGGTATTCTACCCATACTTTGCGGATCTTGCCGAGTGCACCATCTTTTACCATCTGTCTGGCTTGTTTTACCATTGGATAGCCGGTGTAGGTATGTGTGAGCAACAGTGTTAAGCCGGTGGCTTCTACTTTTGCCTGTAATTGTTTGGCCTCATCGAGAGAAAAAGTGATGGGTTTTTCTATAACTACGTTGAAACCAAGATCGAGCGCCATCATAGCTGGTTCAAAGTGGGCGAAGTTAGGCGTAACGATGGTCACAAAGTCCATACGTTTATCTGCCGGCATTTTCGCTTCGTTTTCCAGCATGGTTTTGAAATCGAGGTAAGTGCGTTCCGGGTCGAGGAACAGCATTTTACCGGATTCCACTGCAATGTCGTTATTGATGCTGAGGGCACCTGCCACCAGCTCAATCAGTCCGTCCATATTGGCCGCAATACGATGAATTGCACCAATGAAGGCATCTTTACCGCCTCCTATCATTCCCATTCTTAGTTTCCGTGTCATATTTACAATTATCTTTTATAAGTTATACTATTTGAACCTGTGCTTTTTCTACTTTTTTGCGGTTGCGCATAAAAAAGAAAAGTCCTGCAAAAGCTACGATCAGCATTACAGGTATGATCAGTGTGGCATTGATGATTTCAGGTCCGGCTACTGCGGTGGCCTGACTGAAGGCGGTGGCTTCTGCACTGCCTGCTGCCGCAGAACGGTAGGCATCCAGGGAAGCACCGGCAGGGAGTTGTTTTACAATGATGCGATCATAAAAACCACCCATGAAATACATGTATACTGATACGGCAAACATACCGGCACCACCCATGAGGTTCATGCCTAACGCACCTGACTGAGGAATGTTTTCTGATACAAAACCCAGCATGGTAGGCCAGAAATAAGTAACGCCCATACCAAAAATAACGGCGGCTACAAAGATCATATTACCAGATACATGGGAAAGTAAATATAAGCCCAAAGCGGAAAAGATCGCGGAAAAAAGTAAAACGCCGGTAGGAGATATTTTATGTACCACCGGACCAGCTACACCTCTGCCCAATGTTTGCACTCCTGCTGTTAATGCGAGAATGAGGATAGAATTTTCCGTCACATTTTTTAACAATACTTCAATCCACTGGCCGGTGAAGAGCTCTGTGATGGCGGTGCCAAACATCAGGATAAACATCACAATGAACAGGGGACTTAAAACTGATTTGTACATCTGGGAGGAAGAAACGCCGGATGCTACCCTCTCTGTAACAGGGAAATCAAGTTTCAAAAAGAGATAACCATAGATAAGGGTAGGGATGATCATGGTGGCTACCTGCAGCTGCCAGCTGAGGCCCAGCTTAGATAATAAGAATACCAGCAGGGTACCTACTACGATACCACCGGGGAACCACAGGTGAAAGTGGTTTAATTTGGTAGTTTTGTTGTCAGGAAAAATGGTGGCTACCAGCGGGTTACAGGCCGCTTCTACGGTACCGTTGGCCATACCGATAAACAAGGTGGAAATAAACAGGGACCAGAAACCGGACGCAAATACCGTCAGCACAATTCCCAGCAGATGCAGGATGAAAGCTGCGAGCAGCAATCGTTTCATACCTATTACATCTACTATAAAACCGCCTATTACCACTGCCAGCGGAAAGCCCCAGAAAGCAGTACCAGCAATGATGCTCAGTTGCTTTGTATCCAGGTGGAACTCAACGCCAAGACCGCCCAAAATACCGGCGCGGATGCCAAAGGACAATGATGTTACCAGCAGCGCCATGCAGCTGGCTACGAACAATTTCTGTGGCTGAATTACATTTGCCATAAACGTGGATATTTGTGTAAAAGTTAAAAACGGCTATTAAACCTTTAAATTTATAAAAAGTATTTGCATATTTCCATCTTTTTGTATGGATGACACGCAATTTTCCTGAAAATTTTTATTTCGGCTGCCAATGTTCTGTTTTACATTTTAAATGAAGTGTTAATGCCCGGCCCGGACGGTAAAATTTCAGGATAAACGGTTGACTCAGTTTGTCATGTTTTTCCGGATTACAATCATCGTCACTTACATTCAGATGCCAATATTTTACCCTATGGTGATACTTTATTCACTTTCCCCGGTTAGGAATTGAACTGTGGTTACCGCAAAATACCGTTCATTTTATATGGTAGGATGGCAGCCGATTTATCGGGATAGGTGCCTTTATAATAGAAGCTGCCCGGAATATATATTCCGGGCAGCATTTTTAAGTGGTGTCTTTTACTGCCCGGGTAATTTTCGGGCAGGTTGATTATTGGGATCTGGCTATCAGGGTGCTTTTTTATAAGTGATGTCATTAATAATACCAAAACCTCCGAATACTTTGTGGTAGGTATTTCCTTCAAAATCACCGGTGGCACCTATGGTGAAGTAATATACCTTGCCTTCTGTATTTTCATGTGTAGCTACTACAAGCTGACCGTTATCTTTACTTGTTTTCATGCTACGTATCACCGTTCCTGCCGGAAAGGTGTATATTATCCTTGCTGTTGCCGCCGGAATATCATACAAGTATATTTTGTTGTTACTGACATAGTACAGGTGCGGAAGTAGTTTCGACATCTGGAAAACGCCGGCATCTTTTATTCCCGGAGCGATGCCTATGGGAGCTGCTGTGCCTGGGGTACTGTAAGGACCGTTGTTGGTGAAGGTATATACGAACATCGAGTCATTGTTATTGTTTTTGAAGAAAGCGTAACTCTGATCAAATCCGGGCCCGTTTTCCGCATACTGCAGATGTTTATTTACTTTATTCATATTGAACGCATCTGTAGCCTCGCCATTGGAAAATGGTATCAGATCAAAAGTGTAGGAATCCTGGGCTACAAATCGTTGTGAAATAGTATCGTAGAATACCGGTCCATATGGTGACGTCAGATCAAACGGCGCCATGTAGTAGTTACCGGAAGGGGCAAGACTGAGCTTATAAGGTGGTGGCACAAAGAGCGACATGCCAAATGGGTGGCCATCGTTGAGCAACACTTCACCGCCCATAAAAGGCAGGTATAGCTGGGGTCTGGCAGCGGGCGTTATAAAGAACCAATCTTTAAAGCTTCCAATGACCATAAAAGTGGAATAGTCTACTTGTGTACCGCCAGTGGGTGAAAGTATGTAGATGATCTGACTATTCCGTCTGTCGAATACATATAAATGGTGCGTACCCGGTGGAAGTGGTATGCTGGGGTTGACGCGTGAATAGATGTGATGGAAAGCAACATCCGCCGGTGTAATGATGGAGATATCTGCCTGCGTGGTACTATCTTCCAATATCAACCATCCTTCATTCAGGGCACTCATTACTTTTATATGTTGCTCAATAGTGGTGGTAACCCCCGTGCTTTTATCTGTGATAAACAGGTTCAGTATGTAGGGGCCGGGGCCTTCAATAATCTGTGCGTCCAGATTGCGGCTGTTGCCCAGGGTGCGTCTTGTAAGCGGAGCTCCTATCTTCGCGTACATTACCCATTCATAAGATAACCCCTCCTTGTCCGGAATAGATTGTTTTACATCCGGATGGATACGCAAGGTATCCAGTTGAAATACGGAGATGGTGGTGTCTGATAAATCGGTGCTTATATTATTCAGATCATGATACTGATAATTTCCTTTGTCTTTGTAACAACCTGTTAGCATCCCCCAGCATACGGTTAGCAGGATGGCTGGAATTATTATTGTGCGCATATACTGATTTTGAAGAGCAATAATGAATTGAATTAATCAAAAGAAACGGGGTCTCCGTTTTCATCTATCAACGGACCATGGGCCGCTTCATATATTTCCAGTTGTTGTTTGCATAAAGTACTGTAAACGGAATATATGCCATATGGAAGATCAGAGGGAATGACACTCAGACCGGTAGCGTTGATAATAAACTTAAATTTTACTGCACTGTAAGTACCAAAGAAGTAGGTCAGCCAGGTATCCCAGTTATCTGGCTTGGTGAGATAGTCGTTGATCCTTATCCGGTAATGTGTGGTACCTCCTGCCACTGTTGTACTTCCTTTGGAATTCGGTACTCCTGGCAGAAAATCCGGGGAAGCCACTACTTCCAGCAGTATATTTATTGATTTGGTTTTTATGCCGGCGGTGCGATATATTACTACCGGCTGAGTGGCCGAATAAGCACCAGCCGGAATATTGCAGGGCAGCAATTTGTAGTCGGTACCTGCTGTGGCAGTAGTACTATCTGCTACCACCCTGATAGTTACCGCTCTATCTTTGGATGCAGCCATGCCAATAATGCGAACCGGGATTTTTATGGTATCCTGCATTAAACTATCCGGCCGTATTGCAAAAGAATATACGATTGAATCAGTATTGAGCGAATATGGTGCTTTGTAGATATATACCATATCTGCCGCACTAAACGAAAGTGGATTACTTTTTTTGCAGGCAGATAAACTACATATGGCCAGTAGTAATCCACCGATATATTTGAGCAGTTGTTTCATCAGTAATGATTTAATAATTAGTGGTTGCCGAATTCAATTTCATTGTCCGGTAAGGGGAAAATATAAATAGCGTCATTAGTAATCATTGAACTACCCCCTATTTTGGCAGCATTTAGCCTTTTGTAGTAATAGAACAACTGCCCTTCTGCATAAAATTCTTTTTTATATTCTTTTAGTATTTCCGCTTGCAGTATATCCGCTGAAATGTTTGCCGGAAGAGCCATCAGGCCCCGATGGGTGCGCACTTCATTTAAATAGGTAACACCTGTTTGCGGCGACGTTGCTGCTTCTGCTGCGATATAATACATTTCAGACAACCTGATTACCGGCATATTATTCATGAGGAAGTTGGCGAAGATATTATCCAATGAATATTTGGAAGTAGCCACGGCGCCGCCAATAGTGGTAAACTGGTAATTGAACCGGATATCAGAACTACCTCCCTGAGCAGTTTCATAAAGGGTGTTGAAAGTTTTGCTGGTGATAGACAGAGCCGGAGCGCCTGTGCCATCAGAAACAAAATAAGCATCCGCATATGTTTTTATTTTATATACACTGAGGGCAAATAACTGTTCCCGGGCATAGGAGCGGTCTCTGTTCGATGTTGCCGCTGCATTGGCCTTGTCTGTAAATGGGAAGTTTTGCTCATGATTATTAATGACCTCCAGCGCTGCCGCCATGGCATTCACTTTGTCATTGTTGTATAGTAATATGCGGGCTTCGAGTCCTTTTACTGCCCAGTAGTTCATATGATTCCTGGTATATGACTGAAAGGCATCCTGGTCATAGGCTTCCCGGATAGTTTTGTCTGTAGATAACAATGCTTCGGCCGCGCGTAAATCACTCATACAGCTATCTATTACATTTTGTACAGAGAGCAACGGAGATACCTGTACACTAAAGGTGGTGATGTAGGGAATAGATTTTTTTTGTGTTGCTACTACAGGTGCTGCACCGAACATGCGCAACAGGTCAAAATGCATCAACGCTCTTAATCCCAGCGCTTCTCCTTTTACTCTTGCATAATTGGTGCCGGAGAAGACCTCTTTTTTGCTGTCTATTACTTTCAGAATATTATTAGCATTTGCGATGGCGCCATACATATTGGTCCATATGGAAGCGATGATGGCTTTGGGAGTTGCGCTGGTATAATTGTAAGATGATATGTTATAGTATGGGCTGGTAGTAGTGGCCGTATTGTAGCGCTGAGCCAGGATGTCTGTGAATCCCATGGTCAATGTCTGACCATATATAGAAGCATCTGTCATCTTCATATACAGCCCGGTGATGGCGTCTTTAAAGCCTTGTTCATCTTTCAGCATCTCCGTTTCCCGTACCTGCGTTTTCGGGCTTACGTCCAGCCATTTTTTGCAGCCTCCCTGTGTAATAAGAAGGATGGTCAGGAGAGCGTATAAAATATATGTATTTTTCATCGATGATACATTTCAGTTAATTAAAAAGAGGTACTGATATTCATGGTGAAGTTCCGGGCGAAAGGATAATCCAGTCCACGTTCAACCGTGATAGTTGACCAGCGGGCAATATCATTTGCAATAAGTCCGATACGTGTATTCTGCAGCTTCCATTTACGTGTATACTTCTCCGGTATAACATAAGCAAAAGATATGCTTTGCAGGTTGACGAAATTATTTGTCTGTACAAAACGGGAAGTGGCGTAGGTAGGAGTAGTAATAACTCTACCGGTTTCGCTGCTTAGTCCTTTGAAGAAAGTCTGGTCACCAGGTTGTTTCCATCTTCCAAGCAGTACGCGTTCGTCTACCTGGTATGCCAGGTCTGCGTTTTCTACACGATCAGCCAGTGTTTGGTTATATAGCTGTCCCCTGTACTGGTAATTGAAATACACGCCCAGCGACATCCCTTTCCAGGTAGCATTGCTTCCGAAGTTTCCCTGCAGAGAAGGGATAACATCGCCTACCACCACTTTGTCCTGTGGACTCCAGTCATAGGTGAGGGTACCATCTTTTTTGACGTATAATTCGCGGCCGGTAGACGGATCTATCCCTTTGGAAGGAACTGCCCATATGGCATTGGGGCTTTGACCTTCCTGAAATCTGAGCTGAGGCGTTTTTTGTTGTCCGTTATCGTTTTTATCGTTGTTGTCGTTCAGTTTTTTTAATGAATTGGAAATATGTTTGATATAGGTATTGTTATGAATGCCATTTACAAAAAAGCTCCAGTAAATGCCTTTTGCATCCTGTTTTATAGCGAAGAAAGTAGTATTGAATTCATAGCCTTTGTTTTCCAGTTCCCCTACATTTTCTTTGTAGCTGGTTACACCGGCAGATGGAGGCGTATTAATATCGAGTATCAGGCTTTGGGTATTTTCCTGGTAAATATCAAAGCGCACAACCAAACGGCTACGCCATAGGGCGAGGTCGGCCCCCAGGTTTTTTTTGAGGGTTTGCTGCCATTGCAGATTGGGGTTTCCGTAGCCCATCAGGGTGGAGCCTACCTGGCCACGATAGCTCTGGTCTGTATAGTAGCTATAGGTAGTGATGCCCATATAAGGCGGAAAACTGTTACTACCGGTGGTTCCAATGGTGGCGCGTATACGGAGTATATCCAGCCATTTGGTGGTGGCGGCGAGGAACTTTTCTTTATTCAGATTCCAACCCGCACCAACACTCCAGAATGGAGCAAAACGTTTATTAATACCAAATTGGGAAGAGCCATCCGCACTTATCCCCACATCTGTGGAGAAGCGTTGATCGTAACTATAACTGAAATTGGTAAACCCTGAAATACGCCTTGTAACATTTGCGCTCCCATCAGGCCTGGTGTTTACGGGATAAGCATTACCAAATTGCAACTGATCCATGCGGTCACTTGGGAAGCCGAGCACATAGATGCTGGCCGCATCACTGTTTGTTTCAGCGGTACTGATATTGGTGGTGTTAAAAAATAAGTGACGCCCGGATCGTTTGGAATAATCGAGATTCAGGCTGGCATCGTAAGAAAAGAATTTATTATTCCCCCTGGTGTAACTTCCTTTTTTAGTGAAGTCAGATTCCGACATAAAAGAAGTGTGGGTAGCGGGCAAAAATAAATTGCTTTCATCTGTTTGTTTGGTGAGACCCAAACGGCCACTCAGTCGGAAACCTTTTCCCATGGTCCATTCGGCGGATGTTTGGTTGCTGACGCTGGTGTATTCGCTGTTATTAACGGTGTGAAGCGTTGTGTTAAACAATGGATTAGTGTATCTGACGAGTTGATAGCTCAACGGGTCCTGGTAGGACTCCAGCAGTTGACTGATTTTTCCGTTAGCATCATAAGGCGACCAATACTGATTTAAGCGGCTGTAGTCACTAAAGCTGCCATAGTTAGAGTTATTGGCTTTATTGTAGTTAACAGATAATACGTTTTTGAACAGGAATCCTTTGAAGCGATAGCTGAGGTTCATATCCACATTATAATTATTCCGGTCGCTGCTTTTCATCACCCCTGCATCGTGATCATAACCCAGGTTTAATCCATAGCGGATATACTGGTCTCCGCCTTCGAGGTAAAGCGAATGCTTTTGTCCTACGCCTGTTCTGACAGGTTGTGCCAGCCAATAAGTATTTACACCTCTTTCCACTGCGGCCAGGCGGGAGGAATATAGCTTCCTGTAAAATGCATCCGCATCTGCTCTATCGGTGTTATCACTGTACTGGCTGTATAAACCTGCCAGTCTTTCTACTTCCAGTTTGTCGCGTGCATTGAGCAGGTGATATACCGTAAGATCGGGGGCTGTTACCTGCATGACGCCACTGTAGCTCACCTGCAGTTTTCCAGGTAATGGTTGTTTGGTATCTACCACTATTACGCCATTGGCAGCGCGGGAGCCATAGAGAGAAGTGGCGGCTGCATCTTTCAGAATGGTAAAACTGGCGATGCGGTTGATATCCATGTCGTATAATTTCTGGAGACTTACTTCAAATCCATCCAGGATAAATAGTGGCTGGTTGGGGTTGGTAGCGTAATTAGCCATGAAGTCGGCGCCCGAGGTAGCGCCGGTCTTTCCGGTAACCTGTTGCGGGAAATTATTAGTCCCGCGCATGTTAATATTGGGAAGTTTATTGGGGTCACTCCCAAATTGGATGTTATCGGGAATTCGGATAGAAGGATCAAATACTTTCATCGCCTGCAGCGCATTCAGCATGCTTACACTGCGTAGTTGCTGCCCGGAAATGACGGTAGCTGCGCCGGTGAAGCTTTCTTTCGGGCGCTTGAACATACCGGTAGTGACGGAATGTCCTTCCAGCTGAAGGGCTCTGGGCTTCAGTTTGATGGTGATGTTACCATCTTTGTATACTTTAACAGTCGCCGTTTCATAGGCAATATGTTTGATTTGTAAAACCGCATTGTCGCTGTTGACGGTAATGTTGAATTTTCCTTCCAGGTCGGTGGTGGTACCGGCTGTTTCAGAAAGCATTATACTGGCGCCGGCTATGGGTACGCCTGTTAGTCCATCGAGTACCGTACCCCGGATCACCATAGCTGGTGCAGCATTCACGGGTACCTCCGCAGGCGGGGGGCTGATCTCTTTCGCCTTTATGATGATGGTATTGTACTTGATTTCAAAATCCAGCGGTTTGTCTTTAAAACACATTTTCAATACCTCTTGTACTGAAGCATTTTTAAGATCGAGATCTACGGCACCTGCATGGCTGACCAGGTGAGGATTATACAGTATTTCAAAGCCGGATTGGCTACGAATAGCGTTGAATACCGTTTTTAGCGGTATGTTTTTCCCGGAAAGGGAAACGGACTGTGAATAAGTAGTAGCACTTAACTGTAGAGCAAAAAAAAGTAGCAACAGGGATGTTAATTTCATTATTAACAGCGTTTTGGTTGATGAGAGTCGTGGCCAGGGCCTGACTTTGTTGCATAGAAATACTTTCATACTTTCGTATAGTTTAGGTTTGACTAATAATTGCATTTTTGAACGGATGCCTTTTGTTAATGTATAGGCCCAAACATCCGCCGGAAGTGCTTCGAACCACTTCCGGTTTTTGTTTGGCTTTTACTGGTTGATGGTTGATTGTTACTTACTCATGTAATTGGTAATTGACTAATTGAAAATGGTTGGTTGATGATGATTTAAACAGACTGCGATGTTCACTTATGAGCAGCCGTTACTGTAATTTGCTTATCCTTTAATTTAAATTTTACGTTGCCGGTTGCTTGTAATATCTCCAGAAGCTGGGATATGTATTGTTGGCGGGAGATCCCACCGGTGAGGGTGATACCGGTAAGATCACCTTCATAGCGAATGTCTACATCATACCACCTGGCTACCTGTCGCATGATGGAATAGATATCTGTTTCGTCAAATAAAAATTTACCGTCTTTCCACGCTATGGTGGCGGCTATATTGGCATTGTTTATTTTAAACTGTGTGGAACCGGCATCCAGTATGGCTTCCTGGCCGGGCGCAATAGTCACCTGGTTATCCCCGTTGCTTACTTTCACGGCTCCTGTTACCAGTGTGGTGCTGATTTTTTTCTCTTCTGTATATGCCATAATATTAAAAGAGGTGCCGAGTACGGCTACTTTTATATGATTGATGGCAACGGTAAATGGCATCTCCGGCTGTGGTGCTATTTCAAAGTATGCTTCACCGGTAAGGTCTACCGTTCTTTCATGGCCTGCAAATACTGTTGGAAAGCGCAGGGAGGAGGCGGCATTCAGCCATACCCGCGAACCATCCGGCAGTATTACCTGGAATTGGCCGCCACGTGGGGTGGTAATGGTATTATACTGTACTTCACTGGTGGTGCCGGCGACGTGGTAAGACAAGAGTCCACTGTCTATTTTAATGACCTGTGAAGCGCCCTGTTGGCCTAATACACCGTTTTCTGCATTGTTCAGTACAATCTGTTGTCCGCTGCCCAGTGTTAGGATTGCTTTATTGCCTCCTGGCTGAATAGCACTGTAAACGGGCGTTTTGGCTGGTTTGAACAGGAACCAGCATAGCAGCAGGGCAGCGAGCAGTGAGGCCGCAGCACTGTAACGGAACCACAGGTGGCGGTATAAAGGCGTGGACGGGTGTGTTTGTTCAGCTATCGTGATCTGTTCATTTATCTTTTTTAATAGTGCTGCATTATAGGGTTCCGTCACGTTTTGCTGTACCAGGAGATCGCCGTATTCTACTAATATCTGTTGATACGTAGATTCACTAAGGGTTTGCAGCCATTCGCGCAGCGAGGCTCTTTCTTCCGGTGTACTGTTACCGGCGGCAATTTTCTGTAATAATTCCTGGTATTGGTTCATCACGATGTTATATACACGTTGGGAAAAAGGCAAAGGGGACGGTAGCCGAAAAAAAATTATCTAACTAATGAAATGCAGAGCAGCAGGGCAAAAATGATATCTCCATGTTTGCGCATATAGTCTTTTATAAATTTACTTGCAAGATGTAGTTGTTTTTTGACTACTGCCACGGAGAGGTCCAGTTGTGCGGCTATTTCGGCCCAGGAAAGGTCTTGCTGGGTGCTGAGTTCAAAGATGAGTCTTCTTCTTTCCGGTAAAAGGGCGATGGCCTGTTGGGCAATCTGCTGGTATTCCCGGTATTTGAGTTCATCTTCCAGATGGTAATCCGGGGTGTCTGAAGGGAGGGCGGCATCCTGTTGTTTTCTCTTTTTTTCACTGCGGAAAATGTCAATGAGACGGTTGCGGGCCATGCGGTACAGGTAGTATTCAAAGGCCTGCAAACCCACGAAGGTTTCTCTTTTAAGCCATATTTTCACAAAGATATCTTGTGTTATTTCGTCTGCAATAATAGCCGTATCCCCCGTAAATGGCAGCAGGTAGCGAAGTAGTTTCGGTTGATAATATTTATACAGCGCAGTATATGCATCGCGGTCGCCCGCTGCGAGGCGCTGTAATTGCAATACCTCGTCAATCATGGCGTGAATATACTTTTTTTGGCTAAAGTTTTCAACTTAGACCTGCCACGACAGTATGTTCGCAGTAAATACTATGGATATGTTAATTGATGCCCGGAAATTGCAAAATCCCCTCAAAATCCCCGCTAAATCCCCAAATTTATTCCTACTTTTACAGGCCTTGCCCGGGGAGCTGTAAAACTGACACCTTGACAGTTCACTGTTACAAGCACAATATTTGAGTAATCTGGATGCCGTCTATCCAACTGACTAAGCCCGCAACGCAGCCTAAGTGCCACAGGCCGGGAAAGCAGGAAATATCAACTGATGATCAACTCAGCCTGGATGGGGTTAGGTTACAATAAATAGAAATCGTAATTCGTAATTAAACATTTAACATGTTAGGTTTTTTATCAAAGCTATTTGGAGGGAATAAATCAGAAAGGGATATCAAATCCATCTCTCCAGTGGTGCAGCAGATTAATGAGGAGTACGAAAAACTGCAATCCCTGCCTATTGATGAGCTGCGTCGTAAAACGCAGGACTTCCGCGCACGCATCGCTGAACATCTCGCCGTTATTGATAAAGAAATAGCGGAAAAGCAGACTGCTGCAGAAGAAGAGGAAGATGTAACCGCAAAAGACACGATTTATCAGGAAATAGATATTCTCAAAAAAGACCGCGACAAGCAACTGGAAGTAATACTGAAAGAATTGCTGCCCGCGGCTTTTGCTGTTGTAAAGGAAACTGCCCGCCGCTTTACCAATAATACGACACTGGAAGTAACTGCTACCGATCTGGATCGTCAACTGGCCCTGAAAGGGGATTATGTGAGCATTCAGGGAGATAAGGCGATTTGGCAAAACAGCTGGAATGCAGCTGGTAGCCGCGTTACCTGGAACATGGTACACTACGATGTACAGCTGATTGGTGGTACCGTACTGCATCAGGGTAAGATTGCGGAAATGGCAACAGGTGAAGGTAAAACACTCGTGTCTACCCTGCCTGCTTACCTCAACGCACTGGCTGGCCAGGGTGTTCATATCGTAACAGTGAATGATTACCTGGCTCGTCGTGACTCTGAGTGGAATGGTCCCCTCTTCGAATTCCTGGATATTACAGTAGACTGTATCGATAAACACCAGCCTAATACACCCGACCGCCGTAATGCTTACCTGGCGGATATCACCTATGGTACCAACAACGAATTCGGTTTTGACTACCTCCGTGATAACATGGTACACAACCCGGACGAAATGGTGCAGCGTAAGCATCACTATGCGATGGTGGATGAGGTGGATAGCGTACTGGTGGATGATGCCCGTACCCCGCTGATCATTTCCGGTCCTATCCCACGTGGAGAAGAACAGGAATTCCATGCATTGAAACCACGTATCGAATACCTGGTGGAAATGCAGAAAAAAGCGGTGAATCAATACCTGCAGGAAGCTAAAAAGCTGATTGCCGAAGGTAAAGATGATCCTAAAACCGGTGGATTGGCCCTGATGCGCGCCTGGAGAGGCTTGCCAAAGAGCAGTGCACTGATCAAATATCTCAGCGAAGCAGGTAACAGGGTATTATTACAGAAAGCTGAAAACTACTACCTGGCAGATCAGCAACGCGAAATGCCAAAAGTAGATGAAGGCCTGTTCTTTGTGATCGAAGAAAAGCAAAACAGTGTAGACCTCACCGATAAAGGTATTCACCTGATCACACAAGGTGGAGAAGATGCAAACTTCTTTATTCTGCCAGATGTGGGTTCTGAATTGGCAGAAATTGAAAAACTGTCAGTTACACCAGAAGAGAAATTGCAGCAGAAAGATGTATTACTGCAGGACTTTGCCTCCAAGTCAGATCGTATCCACTCCGTTCAGCAATTATTAAAAGCCTACACTTTATTTGATAAAGATGTAGAGTACGTAGTAATGGACGAAAAAGTGAAGATCGTAGATGAGCAAACCGGTCGTATCCTTGATGGACGCCGTTACTCTGATGGCTTGCACCAGGCGATTGAAGCCAAAGAAAATGTGAAAGTGGAAGCTGCCACCCAAACATTTGCTACCATCACACTGCAGAACTTCTTCCGTATGTATCACAAGCTGGCCGGTATGACCGGTACTGCCTCTACGGAAGCTGGTGAACTCTGGGAAATCTACAAACTGGATGTGGTAACCATTCCCACCAACCTCCCGATCACCCGTATCGATGCGGAAGATCTGGTATACAAAACCAAAAGAGATAAATACAAAGCAGTTATCGAAGAAATCAAAACACTGCAGGCAAAAGGACGCCCGGTACTGGTAGGTACTACCTCCGTGGAAGTATCCGAATTGCTGAGCAAGATGTTGACCTTCGATAAAGTAGCACATAATGTACTGAACGCGAAACAACATGCCCGTGAAGCACAAATCGTTGCGGAAGCAGGTTTGCCGGGAGCCATTACCATTGCTACCAACATGGCAGGTCGTGGTACGGATATCAAACTCGGACCCGGCGTAAAAGAAGCAGGTGGTCTGGCAATTATCGGTACAGAAAGGCATGAAAGCCGTCGTGTAGACAGACAGTTACGTGGTCGTGCCGGTCGTCAGGGTGATCCGGGAACTTCACAGTTCTTCGTTTCCCTGGAAGATGACCTGATGCGTATGTTCGGTTCAGAACGTATTGCCGGTCTGATGGACCGCATGGGCTACAAAGAAGGAGAAGTGATCCAGCATAGCATGATCACCCGCTCCATTGAAAGAGCACAGAAGAAAGTAGAAGAAAATAACTTCGGTATCCGTAAGCGTTTGCTGGAATATGATGATGTGATGAACAAGCAACGTACCGTGATCTACGCAAAACGTAATCACGCCCTGTTTGGCGAACGTCTGGCAATAGATATCGACAACGCATTCTATGATGTAGCGGAAAACATGGTAACCACCCACAAAGGAAGTGGTGACTATGAAGCGTTCAAAATGGATGCTATCATGAACTTCTCTATCGATACAGCTATTACCAGGGAGGAACTGAACAGAACAGATATTCCTAATCTGTCTTCCAAACTGTATCACGAAGGAAAAGATAACTATACACGCAAAGTAAATGAACTGATCAGCAATACCCTGCCGGTGATTGAACGCATTCACCAGGAGCAGGGGCACCAGATCGAAAATATCTCTATTCCGTTTACAGACGGCAAAAAAGGTATCAACGTAATGGCTAACCTGCAGAAAGTAGTGGAAACCAAGGGGCATGAAACCATGAACGCCCTGGAACGCAGCATTACACTGGCGCTGATAGATGAATCCTGGAAAGAGCACCTGCGTGCGATGGATGACCTGAAACAATCCGTACAGAGTGCAGTATACGAACAGAAAGATCCATTACTGATCTATAAATTCGAAGCATTCAACCTGTTCAAGGAAATGGATGGTGAAACCAGCCGCGATATCGTTTCCTTCCTGTCTAAATGCGGTATCCCCGTAAATAACCACGCAGAGGAAACTGCACCTGAAATCAGGGAAGCAGTAGAAGAAAAAACGGATATGAGCCGTATGCGTGCTTCTCATGAAGACCTGGTAGATCACAACGGCCATCAGGCTGGCGCACCTGATTTCCAGACTGCTGAAGAAGTGAAAACGGAGCCAATCCGTCACCAGGGACCACAAATTGGTCGTAACGACCTTTGCCCTTGTGGTAGCGGTAAGAAGTACAAACAATGCCATGGCAAGAACGCGTGATGGGAATTAGGAATTACGAATTAGGAATTACGAATTACGGAGTTGCGGGGAGACTGGTGAGGATGATGTAAACGTAGATTTTATATTTTTCAATGGGTCGCAGATTTAACATTTTAAAATGTTGAATTGCGGCCCATTTTTATTTGTTAACCGGTTGTTTCTATGAAGAAGAATATAATTCTTGATAAGAGTTATTTATTTAGCCTTCGGATAGTGAGGATGTTCCAATATCTTACTAAGAATGGAGTTGAAAGGGCTTTATTACTTCAGGTATTACGATCAGGAACCTCGATTGGAGCTAATATAGAAGAAGCTATCGGAGCTTCATCTCCTAAAGATTTCATCAATAAATTAAGCATATCCTATAAAGAAGCACGAGAGACAAGGTACTGGCTTAGACTACTAAAAGATACGCAACTACTGGAGCCTTCACCGGCTACATCATTATTAGCAGATTGCAACGAACTGCTTCGCATTATCGGATCAATACAAAAAAAAATGAAAGACAAAGAAAAAACCTAAAGATCCAGTCGAATTCCCCTGAAGTCCGCTTAAATCTCCCCACAACTCCGTAATTCGTAATTCGTAATTCCTAATTCTTTACTTTTGTTCTATGGATATCAATAAGTACATAGACCATACTATATTAAAACCTACTACTACGCTGGAAGACATCAAACAGCTGTGTATGCAATGTGTGGAGTATGATTTTGCGGCTGCCTGTGTGCCGCCGTTATACGTAAAGCTGGCCAAACAATTCCTGGGTGCTACCAACACCAAAGTAGCTACTGTAATAGGATTTCCTTTCGGTTATTCCGCTATTGAAGCGAAAGTAGCAGAAACGGTGCTGGCCATTGTAGATGGTGCAGATGAACTGGACCTGGTGATCAACATTTCAGCGATCAAAAACAATGACTGGGAATACCTGGAAAAAGAGATCGCCAATATCATGTACATCATCCGGGAAAAGAAAAAAGTGATCAAGATCATCATTGAAAGTGGCATATTATTGGAAGAAGAGATCGTTAAATGTTGCCAGCTGTATGCAAAGTACGGGGTTGATTTCATGAAAACATCTACCGGCTATGCAGAAAGAGGGGCTACAGTAGAAGCGGTAAGGCTGATGAGAGCTAATTTACCTGCCAACATACAGATAAAAGCTTCGGGTGGTATTCGTACCTTTGTTTTTGCCCAGGAGCTGATAGAAGCCGGAGCTACCCGCATAGGAGCCAGTGCCAGTGTGAGCATCGTGAAGGAAAGCAAGGACGCTGCGGCGCAATAAATAATTATTCATAGTTAATTATACAGTATTCATGCAAAAGTTATTCATCCTGGTTTGCTGTCTGTTGGGAAGTAGTTGGGCCATGGCACAAGACAATGCAACAGCAACCAACGGAAATGTGAGGGTGGTAAAAGATAGTCGTGTGGATGTGCTGATTAAAAAACAGATCTACATTAACACCCTGGCCATCCGTAACCAGTCTGGTTTCCGGGTGCAGGTAATTTCCACCAACAAACGTGGCGATGCCAATGAAGCCAAAGCAAAAGTGATGCAACTCTTTGGTGACTATCGTACCTATCTCGATTACCAGGCCCCCTATTTTAAAGTGCGCGTAGGCGATTTTAAAAGTCGTGAAGAAGCCGCCGAATTACGGGACAAATTATCTGACCTGTTTTCAGGAGGCGTATTTGTAGTACCAGCCATTATTAACGTGTCACCGGATAAAGAACTATCGAATGAAGAACCGTATTAAAGAGCTGGCAAAGGCGTATGCTCCTGAGTTTACCGCTGTCAGGAGGCATTTGCATTCCCATCCGGAACTATCCTTTCAGGAATTTGAAACGACTGCTTTTATACAGCAGCAACTCACCGCTTTTGGTGTTCCTTTCCAGGCAGGCATTGCCGGCACCGGCATCGTTGCACTGATTGAAGGGAAAAATCCAGCCTCCAAAATAATTGCCCTGCGTGCTGATATGGACGCCCTGCCAATTACAGAAGTCAATGATGTGCCCTATAAATCTACCAATGTGGGCGTGATGCACGCCTGCGGACATGATGTACACACCTCCTGTGTATTAGGTGCTACTAAAATATTGAATGAATTAAAAGATCAGTTTGAAGGCACTATCAAAGTACTGTTTCAGCCGGGAGAAGAAAAACATCCCGGAGGCGCCAGTATTATGATTGAGGAAGGCGCACTCGAAAACCCACGTCCGGACGCTATCCTGGGCATGCATGTGCATCCTACCCTGGAAGCCGGTAAGCTGGGGTTCCGTGAAGGAAAGTACATGGCCAGTGCCGATGAAATATATATTACCATTAAAGGTAAAGGCGGCCATGCGGCGCAGCCACATCTTACTGTAGATACTATCCTGGTAGCATCTCAGCTGGTCGTAAGTTTACAGCAGATCATCTCCCGTAACAACAATCCCTTCTCTCCTTCTGTATTATCGATCTGTGCTTTCAACGGCGGATTTACGACCAACGTCATTCCGAGTGAAGTAAAGCTGATGGGTACCTTCAGGGCAATGGATGAAACCTGGCGCTTTAAAGCACATGAACTGATCCGTAAACAGGCGGTAGGTATTGCAGAAGCTATGGGTGCTGAAATAGATATTGAAATACTGGTAGGTTATCCTACGTTATATAACAATGAAGAAGTGACTAAGAAGGCCCGCCACTTCGCTACTGAATACCTCGGCGCGGACGATGTAGGTGATACAGAAATCAGAATGGGGGCAGAAGATTTTGCTTTCTATTCACAAGTGGTACCTGCCTGCTTTTTCAGACTGGGTACTGGTAATGTTGCCCGGGGAATTACTTCCGGCGTACATACCCCTACTTTTGATGTAGATGAACATGCGATAGAAATAGGAATGGGTACCATGGCCTATTTAGCTACGCAGTTTTAATGATAAATGAAAAGTCCCGATGAAAATCGGGACTTTTTTTTATCTCTTTTAATAAAGAAGACCGGTTAAAAAACAAGCCCGTTTATATATCGATAGAAATTATTGCTAAAAATGTGTAGTCGTTATTGTTAGTTAATCTGTTTAATACAACTGATGGCCTTACCGTAGATGTTTAATTCCCGTAAACTATCTACCCTGATATCTGCCACTTTGTATTCGATATCTTCAAACCGGAGTGCACCACTTTTCCCCATCGTTATTTTTACACTATCCAGCGTATTGTCACTGGACAGAGAAAAGTCGTTCGCCAGTTCACCTGCATAAGTCAATGACTTGAAATGATTATTCGACAGGAATGCACCGGCATTAGGACCTGATTTAATTGTCAGATTCGGTATGGTGAAGTCTCTTATCGATACATTGCAGTAACTGTTATTGATGATTTTCAGTGATGGACAGGTAAGCAAGATATCATTTGGCTGATCCATGCGGATAAATAAGGTATCGCCTGATTGTCTGATTGTTACATTGCTATGATGATTCAATGTGTATGTATCTCCCCTGCTGATATTTACGTTGTTGATGCCCTGTGTGTAGGTCACCTGTCCATTTTTTGTATCCTCCTGATGGGTTTCGGTGGTGGACAGATCTGCCTGACCATTCGTGAGCACCAATACACTGAACGGCTGAAGGTTCTCTGATTTTTGTTTGGGATCAGGTGCAGGTTGGTGACTGTATTGTTCTTCGTTGGTAACCGCTTTGCTATAGTTCACCCTTAGCAGGGTGGCAGCAAACAACATCAAAAACACGAGTACACCAGTGAAACCGATCAATAATTTTTTACTCGTTTTCATATTAGTTGAAATTAGATTTTTTGAATTTCTCAAAATGAGGTTTCAGTTCATCGAGGCCCAGATCCAGTAAGTACAAGCTGCGAAAGAAGCTGGGCAATTCATTGCTGATGAATGTTTCTTTTTTGAATTGCCTGATTTTCTTTACGGCATCTGCACTGATGAAGTAGCCGATTCCTCTTTTATTGAAAATGATTTCCTGCTGCTGTAATAGCTCGCAGGTACGCATTACGGTATTGGGGTTTACTTCCAGCAATACTGCCAATTCCCTTACGGAAGGAATGCGTTCATCCGGTTGCCATTTATTAAGCAATATCTGTTCGCAGATATAATCCGCGATCTGTACGTATATAGCTTGGGTTTCTTTGAATTCCATCTCACAAAAGTTTTAAATTTCTTGATCCTTCAACCGGAAATAAGCCATGGTCCAAAACACAGGTGCTAGTATAAATCTTATGGTAAAGAGGTATACATCCAGCAACCAGCGGGGAATGAGGTAAGTGGTGGTGTGCCAGGATGTTGGCCCGCCTTCCAGTTTATTCACCATTACAAATGGCATGGCTCTTTTCCAGAATTCTCCTTCCAGCCCGAATAATAAGGTAATCACTATACAGTTGATCAAATACAGACCAAAGAGGAAAATGAATACACTGAATACTGTTTTGAGGAAACTATATTTATGAAAATAGGTAGCGCCGAGTAAGAAGATGGATTGTAACACAAAGTAGCCATAGTAGATATACTTTTTTTCATCCGGGTCGCTAATGAATTTATAGTTTCTTTCTATCTGTTGTCCGGTGATAGAGAATTGTACATTTTCAATGATCCTGAAACTGAGGTAACAACTGAGATGATAAAACAGAAAATAACCAATGGTGCTGATCAGGAACAGCGTAAAGAATTTTTCGAATTGGGACGCCGGTAACATTAAGTAGTCTACCCCTTTTTCTTTGTTGGCCAGTTCATTGAACGAGCGGCTGGTAAAGAGGAGTCCACCTAAGAACAAACCAGCATAATAGAAAGGCATTAAATCACTTAAATGCTCAAACCTGTGGTGCGAAAGTATCGATAGCACGCCTATTGCTGTTGATAATACGAATATGGCGATGGCTCCCATCCAGTAAAGACGCAGGTGATCTGTGGCATGTTTCTGCAGGTAGAACTGCATGCGCCGGAGGTTGAAAACGTTATTTGCTTGCATGGGTAATAATTAGTTGAATATTTCCTGGATAGGTTTGTGATTAGTGAGTATAGCGTTGAACAACAGCTCCATATCTATTTTACTGTGTTCGTTACCGGCATTTTTGGTAATGATGGTATGGCCACGGAGATTACTGTCGGCGAACAATACACCGGTGGTTTCTTCCATGCGACTCACTGTTTTGAAACTCAGTTTATCCGTTACCGTTTGCACATCTTCCCGGAAAATGATTTTGTGACCATCTATAATAACGATGCTGTCTATCAGGTTATCCAGGTCGCGCACCTGGTGCGTGGAGATGACAATACATTTATCTTCACTCACGGCTGCTGCAATCACCTTACGGAACTGGCTTTTGGACGGGATATCCAGCCCATTGGTAGGTTCGTCCATGATCAGTACTTTGGTGTTGGTGGCGAGGGCAAAACTGATCAGCACTTTTTTCTTTTGTCCGTAAGACATTTCCGTCAGTTTCTGATCGCGTGGGATTTCAAACTCTTTCAGGTACCTGAAAAACGCTGCTTCATCGAAGTTGGGATAGAAAGGGGCGTAGGTATTCACATACTTTTTAACGCTCACTTTAGGCAGATAGAATTCTTCCGGCACCAGGAATATTTCCCGCAGGAAGGCGGGTTGTCTTTTGGCAGAAGCGAAGCCCATTACTTCACAGGTGCCGCTGTCGGGGAATAACAGCCCGGCCATTTGTTTCAGGAGGGTAGACTTGCCCGCACCGTTTTTTCCCAGCAAACCATAGATGTGGCCTGCTTCCAGGCGTAGTTGCAGGTTTTCGAACAGGGGCTTGTTTTTCCGATAGCTGAATGTCAGGGATTGGATGTTAATCATATCATGTGGTTTAGTGTACTACTTAACTAGTACACTATAAAGATAATGGGATTTTTAATATTTCAAAAGATTTTTTTGGGAGAGAAAAAAAAAGGAGGGCACAAAAAAGAGGAAGTCTGTATAAGACTTCCTCTTTTATAACTTATATAGCAGGTAGTTATACTTACAGTTCAGGGTACAGGGTAAACTGTTTCATGAACGTATTTACTTCGCCTCTTACGCTGGTGATGAGTGCTTCGTTATCAGCATCCATCAGCAGTTGATCGATCCAGTCAACGATCTGGCCCATATGGCCTTCGTTCATACCACGGGTAGTGATAGCTGGAACGCCTATGCGGATACCGGAGGTAACAAAGGCAGATTTATCGTCAAATGGTACCATGTTTTTATTAACAGTGATATCCGCTTTTACGAGTGTTTGTTCTGCTTTTTTACCGGAGATATTTTTATTGCGCAGGTCAATCAGCATCAGGTGATTATCGGTACCGCCGGAAATGATTTCATAGCCTTTGCCAACGAAGCTTTTCGCCATTGACTGGGAATTCTTCAGCATCTGGTTAGCGTATACGGTATAATCGTCAGACAGGATTTCGAAGAAGGAAACTGCTTTAGCGGCAATAACGTGTTCGAGTGGACCGCCCTGGATACCTGGGAATACAGATGTATCAATGAGGGAGCTCATCATGCGGGTTTCGCCTTTTGGTGTTTTCAGACCAAATGGATTTTCGAAATCAGCGCCCATCATGATCATACCGCCACGTGGACCACGCAGTGTTTTGTGGGTGGTAGTAGTAACGAAATGGCAATGTGCAAACGGAGAGTTCAGTAATCCTTTGGCGATCAGACCTGCAGGGTGTGCAATATCAGCCATTACAAAGGCGCCTACCTGGTCAGCTATTTCGCGGATACGTTTGTAATCCCAGTCACGGCTGTAAGCAGATGCACCGCAAACAATCAGTTTTGGTTTTTCGCGGTTCGCGATTTCTTCCATTTTATCATATTCTACCAGGCCGGTTTCTTTGTTAACACCGTAGAAATGAGGCTGGTAAAGCTTGCCGGAGTAGTTTACAGCAGAACCATGGGTCAGGTGACCACCCATGCTCAGATCCAGTCCCAGGATTTTATCACCAGGTTGGAGTATTGCCAGCATTACAGCAGCATTGGCCTGTGCACCAGAGTGAGGTTGTACGTTCACATAGGCGGCACCAAATATTTGTTTAGCTCTGTCTATGGCCAGTTGTTCGCTTTGGTCTACAATTTCGCAGCCTGCATAATATCTTTTGCCAGGATAACCTTCGGCATATTTATTCGTCATCACTTGTCCCATCGCCTGCATTACCTGGTAGCTGGTAAAGTTTTCAGATGCGATCAACTCAATGCCATGGCGCTGACGCTCCAATTCCTGGCCAATTAAATCAAATATTTGCTGGTCTCTTTGCATGTTGCCTTAAATTTGGTGCAAAAATAAATTAAAGCGGGATCAATTGCAAGCGGAAAGCATAATGCATAAAGTAAAAAGCCAGGGTAAGGAAGATTGCAGCGGTGTAGCAGTCGTATTATATCCTTCTGTCTCCGCAACAATAGCTTTATGCTTTCCGCTTTCGGCTTTTTTGTCCTATTTTCGCGGCATTCGAGCAGCAATAGCTATCATCCTAACTACAACAAGTAATGAAGGCAATAATACCAGTGGCAGGGGCAGGCACCAAGCTTCGTCCACACACATATACACAGCCTAAAGCATTAATACCTTTAGCCGGCAGAACCATTCTTAGTATCATTATTGATCAGCTGGTGGATGCAGGTATCAACGAATTTGTATTTGTGGTAGGTTACCTGGGCGAAAAAATCCAGCACTATGTGGAGAAGAAGTATCCACAACTTACCTGTCACTTTGTACAACAAAACAGTCGCGAAGGTACCGGCCATGCCTTATCCCTGACCCGCGACATCGTAGGTACCGATGAAATACTGATCGTACTGGGAGATACCATTTGTGAATGTGATTTCAAAGAAGTCATCGACTCTCCTTATTCTATGCTGGGCCTGAAGAAAGTAGATGACCCGCGTAATTTTGGCGTAGCAGAACTGGATGAAACAGGCAAAATTACCCGCGTAGTGGAAAAACCTCAGATCCCTAAGTCTAACCTCGCACTGGTAGGACTCTACAAGATCAAAGAAACGCAACAACTCTATGATTGCCTGCAAAGCAACATTGACAATAAAATAAAATCACATGATGAGTTCCAGCTCACAGATGCGCTGGAATGCATGATTGAACATGGCGTACAGTTTAATGGCTTTAAAGTATCCAACTGGTTTGATTGTGGTCGTAAAGACACCCTGCTGGAAACAAATGCCATTCTGCTGAAGAAATATAAGCTCGCCAATAACCCCGTATTACCGTATGAAAATACGATCATCATTCCACCGGTAAGCATAGGGGAAGGATGTAATATCAAGAACGCTATTATTGGCCCTAATGTAGCCATAGGAGATAATACCGTGATCAATTACTCTATCGTAAAAGATTCCATCATCGGCTCTTTCAGTAACCTGTATGAAGTGGTGTTGAAATCTTCGCTCATCGGCAGCGATGCCAATATCCGCGGATTGAGTCAGAGCCTGAACATTGGTGACAATACGGAAATAGATCTGGGGTAGAAAGAATTACGAATTAGGAATTACGAATTACGGATTTGTGGGTAGATCAATAATTGGCGGTCTATCTACAAATCCGTAATTCGTAATTCCTAATTCGTAATTCTTTCTATATTCGCTTCTATGAACAACCGTATCACTTCCTTATTCAATATTCAATATCCTGTTATCCAGGCTGGTATGATCTGGGCAAGTGGCTGGCGTTTAGCCAGCGCTGTTAGTAACGCCGGTGGCCTCGGGCTGATAGGCGCCGGCAGTATGTATCCCGATGTATTGCGGTTGCATATACAGCAATGCAAACAGGCTACAAATAAGCCTTTCGGCGTAAATATACCTTTGCTATATCCTGATATAGATCAGCTGATAAATATTATCCTGGAAGAAGGGGTACAAATTGTATTCACTTCTGCCGGAAATCCAAAAACATGGACACCGGTACTGAAAGCTGCCGGTGTAAAAGTAGTACACGTAGTATCCAGTGCAGCCTTTGCCCTGAAAAGCGAGGCTGCCGGCGTAGATGCAATAGTAGCAGAAGGCTTTGAAGCCGGCGGCCATAACGGTCGTGAAGAAACAACTACCATGGTATTGATTCCGGCAGTATGCGAACAGGTACAAATACCTGTGATAGCAGCGGGTGGCATCGGTTCAGGAAAAGCCATGGCGGCAGCTTTTGCACTCGGTGCCTCCGGTGTACAGATAGGCAGCCGTTTTGTAGCGACCCCCGAAGCATCTTCCCATATAAATTTTAAACAAGCGGTGGTCAACGCAAAAGAAGGTGATACCATGCTCAGTTTAAAGAAACTCACCCCGGTACGTTTGATCAAAAACAATTTCTATCAGGCAATCAAAGAAGCCGAAGACAACGGGGCAGATGTAAATGCACTGAAAGCACTGCTGGGGCGGGCACGGGCCAAAACCGGTATGTTTGAAGGTAACCTCGAAGAAGGGGAACTGGAAATAGGCCAGGTGAGTGCACTGATACATGAGATAAAACCCGCGGCCCTTGTGCTGGAAGAAATATGGACAGAGTTCCAAGCAACAATAAAGCTGTTAGCTATTAGCTTTTAGCTGTTAGCAAAATGCAGCGGAGATTTTAGAGGAAGGAATACCAGTTGCTCTCCCCATAAATCTCCGCTGCATTTTGCTAACAGCTAACAGCTAACAGCTTTACGGTTTCCTCACTACCCACTTCATCGCTTCTTTTAACGTAATTTTTTTGCCATACATCAATATACCGGTACGGTATATTCTGCCGGCTGCCCAGGTAGTGAGTATAAAGCCTCCTATGAGGCAAATAAACGACAGGGCCAGTTGCCAGTAAGGTACGGTGCCTGGCACGCCATAAGGCAGCCTGGCCATCATCACCATGGGTGATGTGAAGGGGATAATGCTGCCCCATACCGCGAGGGGGCTGCCGGGGTCCTGTACGGCCTTCATCATAATCATGATACCAATGATGATAGGTACAGTTACCGGAATAGTGAGTTGTTGTATATCGGTGGCATCTTCATTAGCGAGACTGCCAATAGCGGCGTACAAAGAGGAATAAAACAGGTAGCCTCCCAGGAAATACAAAACAAAACAGGGAACGATCAGGCTCCACTGAATGCTGCCAACCACCTCTCTCATTTTGTGAATCATTTCTATCTGATCAGCCTGACTGGCCTGGGCCATAGCGCCGCCCTGCGCTGCAGCCTGCATACTTTCGGGTGAGAAGAACAAAGGAATGAGGGAATAAATGGCCGTAACAAGAACGCCCCATATAAAGAACTGTAACAGTCCTACTGCAGCAATGCCGATGATTTTGCCCATCATGAGCTGAAAGGGTTTCACACTGGAAATCATGACTTCTGCAATACGGCTAACCTTTTCTTCCATCACACCCCGCATAACGGATGTACCAAACAGCAACAGGACAATGTAGATAATAAATCCGCTGGCATAGCCTACACCATAGGCCACCCAGGAATTACCTTTTTTCTCTTCTTTACCGTTTTTAAAGGTGACTTCCACATTAGACCGGATCCCATCCATTTTGGATTGATCAATCCCTTGCAGTTCCAGGCGTTTTTTTTCAATGATATCATTGATATCCTTGTTGATATTGCTTTCAATGGTAATGCTGGCCTGACCGCTGCTATAAAATTCGAAGCCGGAAGGACGGCTGATATCAAACTGTGGAATGTACAGCAGGCCTTCATAGCCTTGTGCTTCGTAGTGCAGTTTGAGGCTGTCGATGTTTTGTTGCCGGAGATATTTGAAATACACCCCTTTTGTATCGGGGAATTTGTTTTCGAATAATCCGCTGTTATCCACTACAGCGATGCGTTTATGTTCGCTGGAAGAGGTAGCCAGGATGATGGGCACAATGATCATGGCCGCAAAGGCCACTGGCACGAGCAAAGTGGTGACGAGGAAAGATCTTTTACGGACGCGGGTAAAAAATTCTCGTTTTATGATGAGCCATATTTTTTCCATAAAGTAAGCAGAATAATCAGATCAGTGGAAGAGCTGCCACGTTGGCGGTGGCATTTTCAGTTTGCTGTACCTGGGTGATAAATACCTCGTTGATGGAGGGAAGGATTTCTTCGAAATAAGTGACAGGGATATCCTGGCGGATAAAATGCAGGAGGATATCATTGGTGGTGCTGTCTTCATTCATTTTCACCGTAAACGCTTTATCATGTGTTTGCACAATATTAAAGTGCCAGGTGGCCATTTGAGCCGGATTAGGCATGGTACCCAAACCTACTTTGAAGAGGCCTTGTTTAAAGTCCTGCTGTATTTGTTGTACGCTGCCATCCAGGATCTTACGGCCTTTGTTGAGCAGCATGATATGATCGCAGATTTCTTCCACCTGTTCCATACGGTGTGTAGAGAAGATGATGGTAGTACCTTGCTGGCTGAGATTAAATATTTCCTGTTTGATCAGGTTGGAATTAATAGGATCCAGGCCAGAAAAGGGTTCATCCAGTATCAGTAGTTTGGGTTGGTGCAGGATGGTAGAAATGAACTGTACCTTCTGTTGCATGCCTTTACTGAGTTCATCTACTTTTTTGTTGTACCAGGAGTTGATATCGAACTTATCGAACCAGTATTTGATTTTCTCTACTGCTTCTTTTTTACTGAGTCCTTTCAGGCGGGCGAGGTAGAGGGTTTGTTCGCCTACCATCATTTTTTTATACAGTCCTCTTTCTTCCGGCATGTAGCCGATATACTGTACATCGTTTTCCGGATCGAATTTTTTGCCGTTAAAGAGTATCTGGCCTTCATCTGGGTAGAAGATGCCGGTAATCATGCGTAGTAGGGTTGTTTTACCGGCGCCGTTGGGTCCGAGTAATCCGAAGATGTTGCCCTGTTGTATATCAAAGCTAACATCATCCACCGCTTTATGGGTTTGATAATGCTTTTTCAGGTGTTTAACTTCGAGTAGGTTCATGGTGAAAAATTAATGATTAATCCGCAATAATTAATCATAATATGCTACCCGGATATTTATCGTAGTTTATCGGCAATAATGGCGGCCACGCGTTCTCCGTCCATAGCGGCAGATACGATACCTCCGGCATATCCGGCGCCTTCTGCGCAGGGATACAGGCCAGCTACCTGTGGATGTTCGAGTGTGTCGTTGTTGCGGGGAATACGTACCGGGGAAGAGGTGCGTGATTCTGTTGCCACGAGTACGGCATTTTCTGTATAGTATCCTTTCATTTTACGGCCAAATGCTTTAAAGGCGCCTGCCAGGCGTTGGTGTACTACTTTGGGTAATACAGTACGGAGGTCGGTGCTTTGCAGGCCGGGTACGTAGGAGCATGCGGGCAGGGAGGCCGATACTTTTCTGGCAACGAAGTCGGTCATTCTTTGTGCAGGCGCAACGAAGTTACCGCCGCCGGCGACGTAGGCCTGTCTTTCAACTGCCTGTTGAAAATACATGGCGGCGAGTGGGCCGTGGTGTGCAAACGGGGCAAAGTCAGATTCATCTACTGTTACCACCATACCGGAGTTGGCGAAGGGGTTATTACGTTTGGATGGGGACCATCCGTTTACAACCAGTTCACCGGGATCTGTAGCTGCGGGGGCAATAATGCCACCGGGGCACATACAGAAAGAAAATACGCCGCGGCCATCTACCTGTTCTACCAGGCTATAGCTGGCGGGGGGGAGGAATTCGCCACGTACATCGCAATGATACTGGGCGCTGTCGATCAGTTCCTGCGGGTGTTCTATCCGGACACCGAGGGCGAAGGGTTTTGCTTCCAGTAAAATGTTTTGTTGGTGCAGCATGATAAATATATCACGTGCGGAGTGGCCGGTGGCCAGGATTAATTGTTTGCCTTCGAAGATTTGTCCGGAGGCGGTTTGTACGCCGGTAACGGCGCCATCTTTTATTTGTATGGCGGTTGCTTTTTGTTCGAAGTGTACTTCTCCTCCGCTGTTGATAATTTGCTCCCGCATGGCAGTGATGATATTTGGGAGTTTGTTGGTACCAATATGTGGATGCGCGTCGATCATTATTTTATCTTCTGCGCCGAAGTGAACAAATATGTTGAGTATGCGGTTAATGTCACCACGCTTATTGGATCGGGTGTATAGTTTACCATCGGAGTAGGTACCGGCGCCACCTTCGCCGAAGCAGTAGTTGGAGTCGGGGTTTACGATACCGGTTTTATTAAGTGCTGCGAGGTCTCTTCTTCTTGCGCGTACATCTTTACCACGTTCAATGATAACAGGCTTCAGGCCTGCTTCTATGAGCCGGAGTGCAGCAAAGAGACCTGCGGGGCCTGCGCCAGCAATCAATACCCGTGGGGCATTGGCTGGGAGGGAAGGATATACCGGATGGGTATGTTGCCTTTCGATGAATGGTTCATTTACAAATACCTGTAGGGTAAGGATAAAGAACGCTTGTCTGGAACGTGCGTCTATAGAGCGTTTCAGCAGATTGAATCCTGTAATGTCTTTGGGTTTTACACTCAGAGCAGCAGCGGCGTGCTGTGTGATATGTGTAGAAGAGGCAGCATCTGCCGGCAGTAATTTGAGAGATATTTGTTGTATCATATTAGCGGTTAGGTGGTTATCCTAAAACTGCTGCAAAGATAGCTAATAAGGGTAAAAGGGAGAAGCGTAAAGTAAAAAGCTATTAAAGCGAAGACAGTAGCGGTTTTATACGCTTCCATCTTCGCTTTAATAGCTTTATGCTTTTCGCGTTGTGTTGTAGCTTAGAACGGCAGATCATCACCACCATCACCTCCGCCGGCAGGCATCTGAGGTGTATTGTAGTTAGGCTGAGGATCTGTACCCGGAGCAGGTGCTGCCATTACAGATTCCATACGCCATGCATCCAGGTTGGTGATGTAATTTACTTTACCATCTTTTTCCCATCTGGTGCCTTTGATATTGAAATAAACTTTAACGTTTTCACCTTCATTGAACCGGTCAACAATACCAGTGCGGTCTTGCACCGACTGAAACTTAATGTAGTTGTTGATAACACGGCCATTGATGTCATCGGACTTCTCTATAACGAACTCTCTTGTCTTAAAAGTTTCGCTACGTTGTACCGTGTTGTACTTCACAATCAGCTTTCCGGTAATTTCAAAACTCATAGAAAAATTATTTTAAATTCAGAAGGGTCAAAGATAAGGTATTCGCCTTAGTGCGTGCAAATATTTTTTATTAATCCGGTGCGCGCGGATATAAATAAATTGTTTCATAATAACTATCCCCGAATACATTTTTTTAAATGGAGATACTAACATAGTTTTGCACCCTCTCCGGAAAAAGTGTGAATATCTCGGCTTTTATCAGTGAACGATTTTTTTTGAGAGAAAGGATACAATATTATTTTATCAATTATATATCCATATTTATGATAAAAAGGAGAATGAAGAAGATAAAGGTGCTGTTAATCAATGGGGTTTATAGTATTGAAAACCTTGTCACGTCAGGGCTGTAAAGCCACGGCAGTAGTGGAAAGAGGAGTTTTGGTACTCTGTAATCAGGAGAATATAAACAAGGGTAGATAAATTTTTTTTTTCAACATTTTCTACAGATATTCGTCATCCTGTCTGAAAATTTTTCAACATCCTACGTTGGGGAATTTCGAATTCGAGAACTAAGCATCCTTAATTAAGAAACAACTAATTTTTTTTATCTCAATGAATAAAACTTGCGAACAAGTTTGGGAAAAGTGTCTTAATATAATTAGGGATATAGTAGAATGGCAGCCGTTTAAGACATGGTTTGAACCTATTAAACCCATTAAACTTGAAAACAATGTTTTAACCATCCAGGTCCCCAGCCAATTCTTTTATGAATACCTTGAGGAGCATTACGTGGGATTGTTAGGAAAAACCATCAAAAGAGAATTAGGCAAAGAAGCCAGGTTGGAGTATCGCATTGTAGTCGAGAACGGTACACCACATCAGCATCCCAGGACAGTAAACATGCCTACGCAGTTTACAAAACCTCAAAAAGACAATGAAGTAGATTTTCCTTTAACGATTCACAATCCGGTTAAGAATCCCTTTGTTATTCCGGGTATTAAAAGGGTACAAATTGACTCGCAGCTAAATCCCAACTATACGTTTGATGCGTATGTAGAAGGAGACAGTAATCGTGTGGCAAGACGTGCAGGTAAAACGGTGGCTGAGAAGCCCGGTGGCACCTCTTTTAATCCGCTGGTAATATATGGCGGTGTAGGATTGGGGAAAACCCATCTTGCACAGGCAGTGGGCAATGATGTGAAACGTATACACCCTAATAAAGCGGTGTTGTATGTAAGTGCGGAGAAATTCATTAATCAGTTTATAGATCATTCCAAGAATAACATCATCAACGATTTTATTCACTTCTATCAGTTGATAGATGTGTTGATTGTAGATGATATCCAGTTCTTTGCCCGTGCGGAGAAAACACAGGATGCTTTCTTTGCTATCTTCAACCATTTACACCAGTCTGGCAAGCAGCTGATCTTAACGTCTGACAAGGCGCCCAAAGATCTGGATGGTGTACAGGAAAGGTTGCTGAGCCGCTTTCGCTGGGGTCTGAGTGCAGACATACAGATTCCTGATTTTGAAACCAGGATGGAAATCCTGGAAATGAAAATGCGGAATGATGGACTGGAGATGCCGAAGGAAGTGGTGAAGTATGTTGCATACAATATTCAGACAAATGTACGCGAACTGGAAGGCGCCCTTATTTCATTGCTGGCACAGTCATCACTGAACCGCAAAGAAATAGACCTGGAGTTAGCGAAGCGTGTGTTGAAATCTTTTGTAAAAACTTCTTCCAAAGAAATTACCATCGAAAGCATACAAAAAATGGTGTGCGAATATTTTGATGTGCCTTATGATAAGCTGCTGCAAAAAACACGTAAACGTGAAATTGTGCAGGCCAGGCAGATTACGATGTATCTTGCTAAATCATTTACCAAAAATTCCTTGAAAACAATCGGTGAACATTTTGGTGGCCGTGATCACACTACCGTGATTCATAGCTGTCAGACAGTGAAAGACCTGATGGATACAGATAATAACTTCCGTGACAGTGTAATTGAATTGCAACAGAAAGTACAACTGGCCGCTATGTAAGGCCCATCCCCATAAACCTATTTTACGGATGCCATTCTGAAAAGAATGGCATCCGTATTTTTATCCTGCACTGCATTTGTAATATATTGTTTATTTTATATGCGATTGCCCTGACTGCTTTCAGTCATTACGCCCGGAGACTATATGTTTGATGCAGTCGGTTGGCTATTTTTTTAACGATCATTTGTCTGTTTTATATGCTGGCACATGAAAATGAGAAATAGCTGTATTGCGCTGAAATGCCTATGGATAAAGGGATTGACAAGCACCATATTAGTGGATAAAGTATCCCTGTACCAGGCTTTTTGAAAAAAAACCAGAAAAAAATGAAAATGCTTTTGGAGAATATAAAACTTTTCCTATTTTTGCAACCCCTTCAGGGAAATACGGAGAGATGCCTGAGTGGCCGAAAGGAACGGTTTGCTAAACCGTCATACGGGTTAAACTGTATCGAGGGTTCGAATCCCTCTCTCTCCGCAGAGATTAAAAGCCTTCAAGTCGTAAGATTTGAAGGCTTTTTTCATTTGAGCATTTCTTCTGCTGTATATCCTCTCCCTTATCGCACTATAAATTTCATTGACTTTTCTTTTCGCTTATGATTATTTGCAGATAATATCCAAAGATCCGGAGCCGGTATTTCGCGTCAGAATTTTTCCATGGTTGATCTTTTCTTATCTGGTACAGTTGCCTGTTAGGAATTTTCCATGTAGATATTCAATGACCAGGGAGCTGTTATTATCCTCTTCAAAGCAGTCCAGTAGTTTAGCCGTAGGAACATGGCTACCTATTATTGGTAATATTTTCTTTTAGCATAATAGCCGGTCCCTGTGCATCATTTACGGTACCATGTTTTCCTTTACCTGTCTGCAGCTCTTTAAGATTAGTAAGAATAGCTGCTGTTGGTTTTGGCTCCCGGTAGTAGTGATTATTTAGTGCCTGGGTTTGGCGGACAGATAATGCAAAAATAGGTTTATGTGCTGTAAGGTGCTATCAGTGTTAAATAAAATGTGAACTGTTTTTTGCTGCTGATCCGGCGAAATTTATCAACAAGGTGTGGAGCATTACCACCGGTTAAGTCTGTACTGCTGTAGGGCCTGTCAGGTTAGTCGCGTTGCCTGAAGCTTAATGTCATAGCGGGTTTGGTGAGCCCAATGGATATGGCATTGTTTTCTATACATGTACCGTAACCATAAAAATAGCCATATGAGTACATTCAAAACAGCTATCCATCACTTTTTCAAAAATTATGAAAAGGGCTTTCAGGATGCTCTTAAAGGAGAAAGTGTGGATGCGGAAAAAGTAGCAGCACAGTTCGCAGAATATTTTATAGAAGCCAGTCCAAAGGGCGTCATGAGCGCCCATAATGATAAGAAGTTTATAGCATCCGTTCCCGAAGGATATGAACATTATAAACAGATCGGCACACAATCCATGAAGATCGGAGAGCAAACCATTACTTTACTGGATACCTTTCATGCCATGGTAAAGATTCGCTGGCTTTCTACCTATCTCCGGAAGGATGGTGAAAAAGTGGCTATTGATTTTGATGTGATTTATTTCCTGCAGAAAACAGGAGATGAACCGAAGATCTTTGCTTTTATTGCCGGAGATGAAGAAGGTTTGTTGAAGGAGAATGGTTTACTGCCGGAATAAAAAGCTGACAAGCCTTGCTGCAAGGCAATAGCAAGGCTTGTTGTTTAGTGTCCAGTGTTCGCTACCATACTCCCTGTAGTAAATAATGCAGCCACCCATACCCCATACTTAATCCAATCAGGTATAAAATATTCAATTTGAATTGGTGCATCAATACCAGTGAAACCAGTATCCAGGCCAATGCCAGGTGATCCAGTTTGTTGATCATGATGCCATCCGGGAATAATACATCTTTACCCAGATAAAGAGTAAGGTTCAGTATAACACCCACTACTGCAGCGGTGATTAGTCCCAGTGTATTTTCAATCATGGCGTTGCCATGCGTTTTTTCAATTAAAGGCGCCCCTATGAAAATAAGCAGGAAACAGGGTAAAAACGTGAAGTAAGTTGTGGCGAGCAATCCCACTGTTCCCATCCATAAAGACCCGCCAAAATGGTTGTATCCTGCCATAAAACCCACAAAAGACAATACGATGATCAATGGACCGGGTGTTGTTTCTGCCAGTGCAAATCCGTCCATCATTTGCAGTTTACTCAGCCAGTTCAGTTTCGTAACGCTGAATTGTGCCACATAAGGTAACACTGTATAGGAGCCGCCAATGGTCACGAAGGCTGTTTGTGTAAAGAAGAGACTCAGGTGTTTCCAGAAACTAAAATCGCTGAGGAACAAAAAGAACAGGAGAAAGGGAAGCAGCCAGAGAAGGAGCCCCACGCCCAGTAGTTGTAATACCGGCTTTATTTTTAATCCACTGTCAGCAGTCAGTGTATTTTTATTCAGCACATATCCGCTTTCATCACCTGTTGCTTCGGCTTGCGGTGGCTTTACCTGTAATGCAGCAGGACGTATCAGTCTGTAGCAAATAGCGAACATGATGGTGCCCCCAATGATGGTAATGAGCGAGGTGTTGAAAAAGAAGATGCACACAAAAGCTACTACTGCTACAAAATAATGCAGCGGACCATGCAAAGCTTTCTGTGCTATCTTAAACATCGCCAGAACGATGATTGCAATCACTGCCGGCTTTAAACCTGCAAACAGGGCGGTAACCCAGGGGATGCTGCCAAATAGTACATAAGTGATGCTAAGTGCCAGCAGTATAAACATAGACGGTAATACAAACAATATTCCGGCTGCCAGCCCTCCCCGCTTTCCATGTAACAGCCATCCAATGTAAATGGACAATTGTTGTGCTTCCGGCCCTGGCAGTATCATGCAATGATTTAGGGCGTGCAGGAATTTACTGTTGCTGATCCATTTTTTCTTGTCCACCAGGTAGTCGTGCATAATGGCTATATGCCCTGCCGTACCGCCAAAGCTGATCCATCCTAATTTGAACCAGAATTTCAACGCTTCTTTAAACTCCGGGTGAGGTGTTATTTTTTGTTTTTCCATATAAATTTAAATACCTCCCTTCCTGCGCAGCAAAAAAGTGCGGACATAGCATCGCCGTATTGAACACTACGTGTGGTCAGTTACCGTCATCTGAGAGATGTATAAAGCGGAAGGAATTATCCGGCAATAAGCGCCGGTTTAAAGATTGTTTTGCTATTAAAAAATGTGCTGTCTTTCAGCGGTGATGATATGATGCAAAGGTATGTTTAAAATGCCTTCTGTGCAAGGTTTTATGTTGTTTATTTGCGGTAAAATAAGGCGTCTTTTGGCCTTTAAAATGAGTCAGGTGACCTCGGGGTAATCCTGGTTGGTGTGCGGCGAAATTTGAGGCTCTTTTGCTTTTTTGAATTGAAATAAAAGGCGTGTTTAAATATCACTTCCTGTAGCAGGCGTTATGCTAAAATTGAACGGAACGTTGAGTAGCATGGATTGGGAAATATTGTTCCGGAAGTATCATGCGGAAAGTCGCTGTGAGAGAGGATTTATTGCCTTTTAAGGAGATTTTAAGCTCCGAAAAGCGGCGTTATTGTTCGCTGGCAAGGAAATTGGTTTACTGCCGGTATTAAAACAATAAACGCACATGAAAAAGTTAATTGCTGCAATCGCTATCCTGCTGGCGGTATCTCCGGCCTTCGCACAAACCGCTGCGCCTAAACAGGCACCTGCTCCAGCCGCCGCACCTGCTCCAGCCGCCGCTCCTGCTCCTAAAGCATTGCCTGCTCCTGAAAAGCGCGCAGTTGCTTATACCGATGAGTTAAAGACTAAATTACATCTCACCGACGATCAATACCAGAAAGTGCTGGCGGTAAATACAGAATGTATACGCCGGAAGGATGCCCTGAAAGCAAGTGGCCAGAAAGGCGGACCAGGTTCCAAAGAAATATCTGCCTATCGCAAACAGCAGTATCAGACAATCCTGACAGCAGATCAGCTTACGCAGCTGAAAGCTATTAATGCACAGAACAACGGAAAGAAGAGCGCCGAATAATAGATTGGCATCATCGTTTTTAAGGGAGTAGTGTATGCTACTCCCTTTTTTGTGCACCTTAAAACTGAACGATTTATGTATTGCTACCGGACATGTTATTTATTTTTACATGTGTAAAGGTGTTGTTTTTAATATTTCTATAACTGGCATTTTATTGGCGCCCCGCAAAAAGGAATAATTCATTATCGTATGTTCAGGAGCTATCTGAAATCAGCCTTCCGGAATCTTTTCCGGCATAAATTATTTTCCGGGCTTAACATTTTTGGGTTGGCCACAGGGATGACCTGTAGCATACTTATTTTTCTGTGGGTGCAGGATGAATTAAGCTATGATCAGTTTAATGCGAATGCTGGCAGTATTTACCGGTTAACCGGCCAGGTGTCTGGTATTAATGCAGCGGTGGTGCCTGTGCCAATTGGTACCGCCATTAACGAGGGTATTCCCGCTATTAAGCGCGCTTCCCGGATTTCAGCGTTGCAAAGCATGGTAACAATAGGTACCCGGAAATTTGAGGAGAAGAACATCTATTATGCCGATACCAACTTCCTCCGCATTTTCAGCTTCCCGGTATTGCAGGGCGATGCCCGTAGTCTGTTAGTTCGGCCTGATGGGGTGGTACTAACGGAGAGTGGCGCCAGGAAGTATTTTGGCAGTGCCGACCGTGCGATGGGACAAACCCTGCACATCGATAACGATTATAACGGAAACGATTTACAGGTGACCGGAATCTTAAAAGATATTCCTCATAATTCGCATCTGCAGTTTGATATGCTGGTGCCTATAGAGTTATATGGCAGGACCATTAATCCGCAGCAGGCCTGGGCTAATTTTGATGTGTATACCTATATACAGGTGAACGATCATTTTCATGCAACCCCAACAGCATTGGCATCGCTGCAACAACAGATCATGAATGTTTACCGGAAGAATGATCATTCCGGCACCAATGGGAAGCTTTTCCTGCAAAGGCTGTCAGATATACATCTGCACTCCAGTTATATGCTGGATGTAGCGGGGCAGGGTAGCTATGCGCATGTAAGGATCTTCTCGCTGATCGCCATTTTTATTCTGCTGATCGCTGGTATTAATTTTATGAACCTGTCTACCGCCTTATCCGGACAACGTGCCAAAGAAGTGGGGCTGCGTAAAACAGTGGGTGCCCTTCGTTCCCAACTGGTGATACAGTTTTTGAGTGAGGCGCTGTTGTTGTCGTTTATTTCCCTGCTGATTGGATTAATGATGGCAGTGGTGCTGTTACCATTGTTCAATGATCTGGCTGCCAAATCTATTGCTATCCATCTACTTAATGTAAAGATGCTGGCAGGGCTTGCCGGAATTGCTGTAGTTGTTGGCCTGCTCTCGGGAAGCTACCCGGCGTTATTTCTCTCGTCTTTTAACCCGGTGAAAGTGTTGAAGGGTGTGAAAATGCTGCATGGTCGTAAAACGTTTTTCAGAAACAGCCTGATTGTAGTACAGTTTTCTATTGCCGTGATCCTGATCGTGAGCACTATTGTTGTTTATAAACAGCTGCAGTTTATCCGTACCATGGATATTGGTTATAATAAAGAGAACCTGATGTATGTGCCTATCCCCCGCCTGGGTGATCTGCAGGGCAACCAACAGGCCATAAGAACGGCGATGAGCCAATACCCGGACATCACCAATTATTCTTTTATCAGTCACTTGCCCACTGATTTGGCCACAGGTACCAGGTCGGTGGAGTGGGACGCCAAAACACCACAGGATGATCGTGTTTTCCCGCAACTCTGGGTAGACGATCAGTTTGTGAGCACCTTTGGTATGCACATAAAGACCGACAGATTTTTTTCGAAAGCGTTTAAGGGAGATGATGACAATTTTGTAGTGAATGAAGCAGCGTTGAAAGTAATGCACCTGGAAGAGGCAACTGCTGTTGGGAAGAAACTTGCCATGGATGGCAGAGCAGGGGTAATTGTGGGAGTAGTGAAAGACTTTAATTTTAAACCAATACAGCAACCAATAGAGGCCCTCATTATCAGGAATGGCAGTGCAGGGAATTTTAACGGAAATACCGGTTATATCGTTATCAGAACTACACCTGCCAATATGGATCATATGCTGGGTACCATGAAAAAAGTATTTCGACAGGTATATTCGGATTTCCCTTTTTCCTTTGGATTTATCAATGAAGACTTATCCAGGTTATATATAGCAGAACAGCGTATGGGCAAGTTGTTTAACATCTTCGCCGTGCTCTCCGTTATTGTTTCCTGCCTGGGACTTTTTGGGCTCACTACTTTTGCTACGCAAAAACGTATTAAGGAAATAGGTGTCAGAAAGGTGCTGGGAGCCAGCGTAGCTGGTATTGTTGGGATGTTATCAAAAGATTTTATTAAGCTGGTAGCGTTTTCATTGATCATTGCCTTTCCCATCGCCTGGTGGGTGATGAATAAATGGCTGCAGAATTTCGCCTTTCATATTCATCTCGAATGGTGGTTTTTTGTCATTGCCGGCGTCATTGCCATCGTTATTTCCTTTATGACGGTGAGTTACCAATCTATCCGTGCAGCGATGACTAATCCTGTAAAAAGTTTGCGATCTGAGTAATGGGAAATGCGCTGTGCTGGCATGTTTTATCAGATTCCCTATTTTTTATCAAAAAAAATTTGTTTTTATGTGAAACATTTTCCTACATTTGCACTCCGCAATTGAAGCAATGGTAGTGCCACAAGGGCCGCCGATAAAGCAGAGAGAACGGGCTAAGAAGGGATTTCGGGGCGTAGCGTAGCCCGGTATCGCGCCTGCTTTGGGAGCAGGAGGTCGCAGGTTCGAATCCTGCCGCCCCGACTTAGAAAATTGAAGCCTTACAGTGTAAACTGTAAGGCTTTTTTTATGTTTGACAAAATGAAGCATCTTCAATTCTTTTTTGTTTAAATTTGAAAAAAAGCGCTTTTTTTCAAACGCGATAGCTTGTCTGTATCGCAAAAAAGGAGGAGTTTATGAGTACAATAACTTTACAGGTACCTGAGAAGGTTGATCTGGACCCAAGAGAAACTACCCGGTTTCTTGCGGCTAAGCTATATGAAATCGGAAGATTGTCGTTAGGACAAGCGGCTGAATTAGCAGGGCTTTCTAAAGTTGCTTTTTCAGAAGTATTAGGCGACTATGATGTCTCGTTAATTAACTACCCCGTTTCAGATATTACTAACGATGCCTCCAAAATATAATGTAGTTATTGCTGATACAAGTTGTTTTATCTTATTGGATAAAATCGACTCATTGCATTTGTCGCAAAAAGTGTTTGGCATTATTTCTACTACGCTAACAATAGCTGAAGAATTTGGAAAGCAACTTCCTGATTGGGTTGAAATAAAATCTATTGTAGATCTGCATTATCAGGACATTTTAGAGTTAGAAGTTGATAAAGGTGAGGCTAGTGCAATTTCACTAGCTCTTGAGCAAGAGCCAGCTTTGCTTATATTGGATGATCTGAAAGCAAGAAAGGTTGCAGCTAAATTACATCTTACTTATACCGGAACATTAGGGATCTTATTGAAAGCAAAGGAGCTTGGTTTGATCGAAAGCATCAAGCCTTTACTGGATCGTATTCAACAAACTAATTTCAGGTTTTCAAGAAATGTTTTAAATGAAATTCTGAAGACCGCCGGTGAATGATTCCGTTCAAGTATCAGATATCTAGTACGGTGCCTCTACCAATCAAAACACTCCCCTCACTTGCTCCCCTTGCCCAACCCATACAAAGCAGAAGTTTTTGCGCTATAATTAAATATTATGACTCTTTAGTGCGCTACCATATCACTTTTTCCGCGTTTTCTCTATCATCTGCGCCATTCCTCTCCCTACACAAGCGTTTGCGTAAGTTTAGTATTTGTGAACTTTTTATTATAAATGTTTGTATATTTATACTATACTTTTATAAGTATAACTAAACATTTGTGTACTAAAGTAATTCCTTATTCAGGGAGCCAGCCATTGATGGCAGCTCCTTAAATGTTGTTTATAACATAATATAAAATAAAATCAGTGATGAGTAGTATTTCAACGCAGGCGTTTTCAGCAAATGGTATCCAATATACACCAGCTGCAAAACCTATTGTAGTAATTTGTATGGATGGGTCGGCAGATGAGTACCTGGACACCACCATGGCATTTGATCGTATGCCCAATCTGAAAAAAATGGCGTTAGCCGGTTATCGTGGGATGGTGCGTGGCGCTTTACCTTCTTTTACCAATGTAAATAACTCATCTATTGTAACTGGTGTTACACCGGCAGTACATGGTATCAGTGGTAATTTTTTCTATGATGCAGCGAAAGACCAGGAAGTGATGATGAACTCTGCAGAATACCTGAGAGCAGAGACGTTGCTGGCTGCTGCTGCTAATGCAGGAAGAAAAGTGGCGGTAGTTACTGCTAAAGAAAAACTGAGAGATATCCTTTCTCACAAAATGCAGGGCATTGCTATCTCCGCCGAAAAAGCAAACCAGGCAAAGAAAGAAACACACGGCGTAGATGGTGTGGAAGAAATTGTAGGACACCCTACTCCTGTTATTTATAGTGCTGATGCAAGTTTGTTTGTACTTCGTGCAGGCGTTGCCTTTATAGAACATGGCCTGGCTGATTTTCTGTACCTGTCGCTCACAGATTACATGCAGCACACCTATGCACCCGATGCTGCCGCCTCACTGGATTTTTATGAAGCAATGGATGCGGAAATAGGAAAGCTGATAAAACTGGGTGCCATTGTAGGTGCTACTGCAGATCACGGAATGAACGCAAAAGTAAAAGCCGACGGCAGCCCGAATGTATTATTTGTGGAAGATATGCTGGAAGCGAAATTCGGGGAAAATGGTTTCCGGGTTATCTGCCCTATTACAGATCCTTATGTGAAGCACCACGGCGCTTTAGGGTCTTATGTAGTGGTACATGTAAATGATAAATCAAAGATCACTGAAATCAAAGACTGGCTGGCCATACAACCCGGTATTACCGAAGTATATGACAAAGCCACTGCCGTACACGTGCTGGAGCAGCCGGAAGACCGCATCGGTGACCTCGTAGTATTGTCCGGAAGAGATGTGGTAGTAGGCCGTCGTCCACAATACCACGACCTTTCTGCACTGGATGGTACTTTACGCTCCCACGGCGGACGTTATGAAGAAATGGTGCCTATGGTCATTTCCCATCCCCTGAATGAAACCTACAAAATGAAAGCAGCTGGCGATCCAAGAAATTTTGACATTTTCGATTTCACCGTGAACGGAACAAATAACTAATACAGCAGCCACTTGCTACTTAAATAAAACAGAGGAGGCATTGTAACCGTGCAGGTTGACAATGCCGCTTATCAAAAGCAAATAACTATTTATTATGAGCGAGCCTCTCATTCCAACAATAAAGGAAAAAGTCAGCAACCTGAACAACACATCTGTTATCGCGCTACCATGTTATGTTGCAGGAAAAGCTATTGAATCAGATAAAGTATTGGAAGTCCGCAGTCCCTATGATAATCGTTTAGTGGGCACCGTTACATTGGCGAATGCTACACATGCAGAGCAAGCCATTGAAGCGGCATTAAAAGGTGGACAAAAATTAACCAGGTACGAGCGTTACGTGATCCTGGAAAAAACAAGGCAACTGCTCACAGAGCGGAAAGAAGAATTTGCACAGGTGATCAGTGCAGAATCCGGTCTGGCTATCAGGGAAGCCCGCTATGAAACAGGCAGGGCACATGATGTGCTGATGTTTGCTGCCATTGAAGCATTGAAAGATGATGGACAGATATTTTCCTGCGATATTTCACCCAGCGGTAAGGCGCGTAAAATTTTTACCCTGCGGGAACCCTTGTCACTGGCTGTTTGTATCACGCCGTTTAATCATCCGCTTAACCAGGTAATACATAAAATCGCACCTGCTATTGCCGTAGGTACACCGGTGATCCTGAAGCCATCAGAAAAAACACCACTCACTGCTGTGAAGCTGGTAGAACTCCTGTATGAAGCCGGGCTCCCGCATTACATGCTGAGCGTGCTGCTGGGACCTACCAAAGAAATAGCAGAATCGCTGGTGAAAGACAGCCGCGTGGAAATAGTATCATTTACCGGCAGCGTGGCGGTAGGTAAACATATTGCTGCCACCGCAGGATACAAAAAAGTGATCCTGGAATTAGGCGGTAACGATCCATTGATTATTATGGAAGATGCAGACCTGGATAAAGCCGTATTCCTGGCTGCCGAAGGCGCATTCCGTAATAGTGGTCAGCGTTGCACGGCCGTGAAAAGAATACTGGTCCATGAAAAGATAAAAGATGCTTTTGTGGAAAAATTTGTGGCAAAAGCAAAAGAATATACCAGTGGTGATCCTGCCGATGAAAACACCAAAGTAGGTACCGTGATTGATGAAGCGGCGGCCATTTACCTGGAAACAGTGGTGAAGAAATCGGTGGAACAAGGCGCAAAAGTAGTACTGGACGGAAAAAGGAAAGGAGCGTTGCTGGGGCCTACCGTGATCATTGATGTACCCAGAAACGCAGAAATGGTGGTACATGAATCATTTGGTCCATTGGCTCCTGTGCTCACATTTAAAGATATTGATGATGCGATTGCCTTAAGTAACAGTACGGCCTATGGTTTATCCAGCGGTATCGTTACCAACAACATGGAGTATGCGCTCCGCTTTGTAAAGGAATTAAAAGTAGGAACAGTGAACATTAATGAAGTACCTGGTTATCGTATCGAAAGCTCCCCTTTTGGCGGTATCAAGGATTCAGGGCTGGGAGTAAAGGAAGGTGTGATCGAAGCCATGAAATGTTTCACCTATGTAAAAACATTTTCAATGCCATGGTGATGGTAAGAAAATAATCGATTCGTTTAAATAAAAGACGCTCCAGGATTATTTCCTTGCGGGGCTTTTTAGAATTGACTGGTGTAATAACTGGTTGTGCCGAAACTCAATACCATCTGTAAAAATTAGTAAAAATAATTTTCGATGAAATCAAAATCGAGTGTGCTTACCAGCCAACTTAACAGTTCAAAACCATTTTTTATTGCATGGTCTATGATAGCGGCTTTTGGCGCCTACTTCTGCATGTATGCCTTTCGTAAACCCTTTACTGCAGGTACTTATGCAGGGCATCATTTCCTGGAAATGGATTACAAAGCCGTATTGATTGTTGCACAGGCATTGGGATATATGACATCCAAGTTTATTGGTATTAAAATTATTTCCGAGCTGAAACCTAAAAATCGTCAGAAACTGATCATTAGTTTAATTCTTTTTGCAGAAATAAGTCTGTTATTTTTTGGATTGATACCTGCACCTTATAATTTCATTTTTCTTTTTTTTAATGGCCTGCCATTGGGCATGGTATGGGGCATTGTTTTTAATTACCTGGAAGGACGGCGTTTTACGGAGGCATTGGGCATGGGATTGAGTATTAGCCTGATTGTGTCTTCAGGCATCTTAAAAACAGTCTACTTTACTGTACATGACTGGTTGCCTGCTGTTTCCGAAATGTGGATGCCTTGTTTAATCGGTTTTCTTTTTCTTCCGTTATTTCTTTTTTTCTCCTGGATGTTGGCTACTATTCCTCCTCCTACAGAAACAGATAAGTTGTTGCGTGTAGAAAGAGTACCTATGACGAAGGAGAATAAGAGATCAGTATTAAAAGAAGTGGGAGGTGGTGTGGTGTGTTTTGTGTTGATGTACGCCTTTTTAGCCACCATGCGAGACTTTCGTGATAATTTTTCTGTGGAAATATGGAATGAAATACAGCCTTCCTGGGATAAGTCGGTGTTTTCACAAACAGAGATGATCAGTGGCCTGGTAGTATTAATTTCAGTAGGCTGCTTGTCGCTGATACGAAATAATATCAGAGGTTTTTGGGCTACGCAATGGCTGATCTTATTTGGTGTATTGCTTTGTGGCGGTAGTACCCTACTTTTTCAATTCCGGCAGCTAACACCATTCTGGTGGATGTTGCTCACCGGCATGGGATTATTTTTAGCCTACATTCCAATACAGGTAGCCGTTTTCGAAAGAATGATTGCCTTATTTAAACTAAAAGCCAATGTGGGTTTTTTCATTTACATCTGCGATGCCCTGGGATATATGGGCAGTGTAGCGCTGCTTTTATACAAAGAGTTTTTTATGAGAGATATGAGCTGGTCTAAAGTGCTGATGCATTTCAGTTACCTGCTCACATTGACTGGTGCAGTGCTCCTATTATTGATTGCCTTATTTTTTAACCGTAAGATGGGGCGGAAAAATCCCGAAGTGAATAACCTGAAGAAATTACAACCTTTAATTTAATGAACATGAGTCAAAAGAAATTATTGTTTACACCTGGTCCACTTTCCACCTCCCTCACTGTGAAAGAAGCGATGCTTCGGGATATGGGATCAAGAGATGATGAATTTGTAAATGCGGTGAAACAGATCCGTAGCGAATTATTAACACTGGCACATGTTACAAAGGAAGATGGATATGAAACCGTATTGGTACAAGGCTCTGGTACGTTTGGTGTAGAAAGCGTAATTAGTAGTGTGGTAGGTAAAAATGATCATCTACTCATCCTGGCCAATGGGGCTTATGGCGACCGGATTGCGAAAATGGCAGGTATCCATCAGTTGCGTCATCAGGTGGTGAGATTTGCAGAAGATGAAATTGTAACGGCGGCCGCTACGATAGAACTATTAACCGCCCACCCGGAGATTACCCATGTAGTTTGTATTCATAGTGAAACCACCACCGGATTATTTAATCCTATTGGCGAAATAGGCGCCGTTTGCAGGCAGTTTAATAAGGTATTCATTGTAGATGCTATGAGTAGCTTTGGCGGGGTAGAGATGAATATGAAAGCGATGGAAATAGACTTCTTAGTTTCATCTTCCAATAAATGTATTGAAGGGGTACCTGGTTTTGCTTTCGCCATCTGCAAAAAAAGTGAGCTGGAAAAGGCTAAAGGACAGGCGCGCAGTCTGAGCCTCGATTTATACGAACAGTGGGCAGGATTGGAAGGAAACGGACAATTCAGGTTTACACCTCCTACCCTGAGTCTGATGGCTTTCCGCCAGGCCATGCAGGAATTGAAAGAAGAGGGTGGTATTGCTGCAAGAGAAAAAAGGTATAAAGAGAATAAGGCTGTATTAGACGAGGGGATGTCGGCTCTCGGATTCAAACAGTATCTCCGTCCGGAAATCCAGGGACATATTATTTCTTCCTTCCTTTATCCGGAAGATCCTGCGTTTAACTTTGAACGCTTCTATGAGCAGCTGAATGCGCGCGGATTTATTATTTATCCGGGAAAATTAGGCAAGGCCAATGCATTTCGCATCGGTAATATCGGACAGATATTTCCGGAGGATGTAAAGGCATTGGTAGCGGCTATAGAAGAAGTGATGAAAGCGGAAGGAGTAACGAATGGTACGGCAGTAGCCTGATATACGTGTATTGTTGCGACGGCGTCGCAACAATCGTTTAATTATCACAAAAAAGCCTTACAGGATTCCTGTAAGGCTTTTTCGCAATAATTTATTTATCCTGCACTTTCTTCTTTACAAAAATCATCATACGCCTTCGCTGTCATCAGCTTTTTCACCTCATCAGGAGCATTCATTTTTAATTTGACCATCCAGCCTTTCCCGTATGGGTCTTCATTTACTATTGCAGGTTCGTCCTGTAAACTTTCATTCACCTCGATGACTTCTCCCCCTACAGGTGTAAAAAGTTCAATAACAGCCTTTATTGATTCAACAGTACCAAATGCGTTATAGGTATCAATGATACTATCTTTTTTCGGCAGCTCTACGTATACGATTTCGCCCAATTGTTTTTGGGAATGATATGTAATCCCAATGGTGGCGTTGTTGCCGTTCACAAGCACCCAGGCATGGTCCTGTGAATAACGTAAGTTTTCAGGTGTAGTCATGGTTATGGAGGTTTAGTTATCTTTGAAATGGTAATAGAACGTTTTAGGCCGGATTTTGTTTATAAGTATGTTTTACAATTAATAATTAATTAATGAGATACGAGCAAATACCACCCACACCTGCACTTCAACAGTACGTCCAGTACTTTTGGGTGTTGGAAAATACTTGCCCGGATTTGTCCCCAAAGCATTTTAAAATAATCCCCGATGGGAACCCCGGACTTATCTTTCAGGATAGTAACACCTTCCTGGATGGCAGCGGCCAGAAAATGCCGTCTGTGTTTATATACGGACAAACTACCCAACATACCCAACAAATAGCTATAGGGCCATTCAGATCTGTCGGTGTTTATTTTTATCCGGATGCCATCAGTACTATCTTTGGTATCAATGGCAATGAATTAACAGATCAGCATCTGGATGTAGCCTTGGTAACAGGTATAAACCTTACTGCACAATTGCTAAACGCTGTATCCATTGCTCAAAGCGTAGATGTACTGTCTGCTTTTTTCATCTCCCTGATAAAAAAAAATAAAAGAAAGGAAAATAATAAAGTGAAATATTGTTTATCCAGAATATATGCGGCAAAAGGAAATGTAGTACTTAAAGACTTCCCGCGGGAGCTCTATATTTCTGAAAGTAATTTTGAAAGGTCTTTCAAACAAACGGTAGGTATCTCCCCTAAATTATATACCCGCATTACCCGATTCCAGGCCTCATTAAGCCAGTTGCGCAGTCGTCAATATCAGCAATTGTCGGATATCGCATTCGAAAACAATTACGCCGACCAATCGCATTTTATCCGGGAGTTTAAATCATTTACCGGTATGATACCTCATTATTTCCACCGCCAAACGAATGAAATAGTGGCCAATTTTCCTGAGTTGATAAAATAAAGTTGCCGGTTCTGTTCTATTTTGAGGTGCTACGCCGTCATAGCTTTGTTGGAAAAAGTATATGATAGCAATAACAGGCGCCAATGGAAAATTAGGCATAGCAACGATCTCCCACCTGCTACAACGGATACCACCCACACAGCTCATCGCCGTTGTAAGGGATCCGGCTAAGGTGCCGGAACTTCAAGAGGCTGGTGTGCAGGTACGCAAGGCGAGCTACGATGATAAACATTCATTACAACAGGCGTTGCAAGGTGTACAGCAATTATTGCAGATATCTGCTACCAGTATCGGCGCCACCGGAATTGAACAAGAATATAATGTGGTGATGGCTGCACAGGAACGAGGCGTGCAACGCATTATTTATACCAGCAGCGTTGCTCCTCAGCCTAACGCTTTTTTTCTGCCAACACAGCAGGCGTTGCAAACTGAAAATGCCATCAGGAAAACGGGTATTCCCTATGCTTTTTTCCGCAATAGTCTGTATATGGAAGCGATTCCGGAACTCATTGGTAATGCCCTGGAAGAGGGCGCCATTTACTATCCCGCAGGAAACGGTAAAGTAAGTTTTGTATCCCGGCTGGATATTGCGGCGGCATTAGCGCAGGTGATACTACGTAACGGCCACGAGAGCAAAATATATGAAATCACTGGAGAACAGGCATATAGTTTTCATGACATTGCCGCAATACTGTCTGCGCAGAAGGGAACCATTTTAGATTATGTAGATATCACTGAGGACACCTACCGCAGTGCATTAACGACCTTCCATTTGCCGCCGGAAATCATTAATTTACTGGTCAGCATGGCGGCAGGAATTAAAACAGGTGAATTTTCTCATACAGACGATACACTCGAAATATTATTGCAACGGAAAAGGACTTCCTTAACGGATTATCTCAAAACATATGCTGTTTAAACAAACACATCTTGACGGAATAAAATCCGGGGAAATTTCCCTCGCCTTTCGCAGATGGAAGAGGCTCTCCGTGAAGGAAAACAGCGAAGTAAAGACAGCAGTGGGAGTTGTCCGCATAGGAAAAGTAAGCACTGTTAGTTTAACGGTCATCACGAAAAAAGATGCAATGGCCGCTGGATTTGCACAGTTGGCCGACCTGCTGAAATTATTGCAGTCTGTTCCGGAGGGAGATATTTACAAAATTGAAGTTCGTTATCATGCAGAAGATCCGCGCATATCCCTGCGGGAGCAAACTGTACTGACACCCGAGGATTTTGAGTTACTACGCACTAAGCTGGCCCGGTTAGATCAGTACAGCAAACAAGGCGAATGGACAACCACACTATTAACTATTATCCGTGATCATCCGAAATTAAAGGCGGCGGAACTCGCGGTTAAAACAGGAATGGAAAAGGATTGGCTGAAACTACATGTCAGAAAATTGAAGAACCTGGGATTAACAATCAGTCAGCATCCCGGCTATACGATTTCTCCATTGGGGACTGCATTTTTGGGCAGGTTATAATTACTTGTCCTGCCACTGCATAAATAAGGACTTACTCACTAGTACTTCTCTTTCCTGGGAGCGTTTGAGCTTAATTTTCAGCTTGCCGCTGAAATAGTTTTCGTTTTATTTTTAGTGATGATATAGAAACAGTTAGGATGTAAAACTATAAGTATTTTCTAATGGCCCTTGTAAATTCAATACATTTGATGTAGATTTATAATCAATGAAAAGCAGGGAGCACTACAGCGCTACAATGAAGCGATATTCTCAAAAGTAACCCAATCAATGAAAGGCCCGGTGAACAACAAAATGGCACTATCCAAATCAACACCCATGAACTAGTTTTCCCGTTTACATTAACCCTTCAAAACAGTACAATGAGAAATTATTGTGCCCGTATCTTTTTGTTATTTAACTAATCAACAAATAACTATGACCCTGTTATGAATAGCGCATTAATGATGCCGGCTATCAGCATTTATTTATTGTAAAACCCAAAAAATAAAAACAATGAAAAAAAATCAATTGTTCCGGCTGGCAGCCGCCACGCTGAGTATTGCCTGTATCATGGCTTCCTGCAAAAAAGATCAGGCTACCTCCAACAACAGTGAAAAGATGCCGGTCCCACCGGACAAAATGGTCCAAACTCCTTATGGTATGGTATCTGCTGACGATGTATTTGAAGTAGATGATAAAACTACTGCCAGGATAACAAACGGGCGGCTGCAAAAAGTGGAAATAGCCTCCGGAAAAGTGATCCAGGACATCGGCGCATTATCAAATGAGGAGTTGACCGCCACTGATCCCTATGCGTATGCGGCAAAATTTAAAAGCGCAGCCGGCGCAGGTACTGAACGCATTGCATCGGCTGCTGCTGCTGACGGAACTAACTATCCCGGCTATACGGTATCGGCAGCCGCCAGCAACATCAAATCTTTTTCTACTAACTGGATTGTACCCGATGTGCCACAACAAGCCAGCAGCACTGCTACCACCTTTTTGTGGAATGGTATTTCTCGTGGTTCGCTGCAACCAGTGTTGATGTGGGGCGGGACTGCAGGTGGTGCATTTTATGCCATTGCCAACTGGTATTTTTTGGGAGGTAAGTATTTCCATGGGAAATACGTACGTGTATCTCCAGGCACTGCACTGCAAGGCGTTATTACCTACATATCCAACAATGGTACCGACTGGGTGTATAAGGAATCATTTACCGGGTATCCTGCAGCAGATGTAACGGTAACACGGCCTACAGAGGCCACAGGCGTAATAGAATGCTGGGAAGCATATACCAGCGATCTTACGCAATGGCCCGATGATCCGTTGGTCAGGATGAAGAACATAAAGCTTACTACCCGCACAGGCACACCTCCAGCTACTTTTAACTGGTCAGTTTCCGGTGGACCTATTACCACGCCTTCCGGTAATAACAGCGTAATTGTAAACAGCAGCACCAGCAACGGCGAAATTGATTTCTATTTTTGATGCGGTACAAGTGGTGGTGGTATTATTTCGGGAACTACTTATAAAATTATTTCTGCTACCAATAATACCAGCTAGTGCCGGTGGTGGATACTATAAACCCCGTGGTAGCAACACTTCTAATGCGCAGAAATTTAAATTTGTGCAGCAGTAAAGAAACAATAAACCGGAGGCAATAACAGGCGCCTCCGGTTTATTACAAGGATATTTCAAATAAGCTGGAAGTGCCACCTCTGTAGTGCGCTGGTAGTTCCGGTGCATCGCCGGTAGCGATAATACCCAGGTAATTGAATCCGCAGCTTACATAGTAATCATTCAGTTTGTCGTTGCCACTTCCTGTATCCATCCTGATAAACTCTTTCCCATTTTCTACTGCATAAACTTTAGCCCAGTCCACTATACTTTTCACGTAGCCATTACCCCGGAAATCAGGATGGGTGGCTATACGGTGAATATAAATGGCCGGATCTTTATCTTTTTCTTTCCAGATAAAAGGATCTTCAAATGCAATAGAAAAAACGCATACAATCTGGTTGTCTACTACTATCTTCCACAGTCTTTTTTCACGGATTTCATTTTCTATCAGTGCCCTGTCAAATCCCAGCCAGTGCTTCTGGGCCACTTTTTTCTGCAGGATGGTGCCCGCATCATACAAGCTGAATATGATGTCAATGTCTTCGATGGTGCCGTTGATAATTTTCATGATAAAGTATGAATTTAGCGATGGTAAAATTCAAACTTTAATGCGAATTAAAACAGATTCAGTTTTGTTTATTTATACCAGATCAGATTTGAGATAAGTCTTTATAGAGAAGGTTTAATGTAATATATCTATCTTTATAATATAACAATAACTGACAGATGAAATTAACAATATCAGGATACTCTACTGCATTGTTTTCTACCTGGTATCTTTTAGAAGAGCTGGGTATTTTAATGGATGCAGGTGATGGACTAACAGCCGCATTATTACAGAAGAGCAGGAAAATTAATTATGTATTTATTTCGCATGCCGACCGGGATCACCTGACCGGATTATTGCAACTTAACCAGTTAAATGCACGGGACGGTTTTCCAGTGATCTGCTATCCACGCGATAGCAAATCGTTTCCGGCCATGGAAGAATTCTTAAAAAAATTTGATCCAAATACGACAGGTGTACAATGGAAGGCCGTTGCTCCCGGTGACGAAATATGGGTGAAAGAAGACCTGGTGGTAGTACCTATCCGCAATGAACATGTAACAACCGACAAAGATATAATCAGAAGTCTGAGTTATAAAGTGATGCAGGTAAAACAGAAAGTAAAACCGGAGCTGGCCGGTTTGCCGGCATCGGCACTTAAACAGATTATCATGGACAAAGGCAAGGAAAGCACTACCATGGAGGTAAGGACTAACCTGGTAGGGTATTCCGGCGATACACCCGTAGCAGATCTGCAGCGATGGGATCAGTCGGGCATACTGATACATGAAGCCACGTTTTTGGCCAGTGAAGGAGACGTGAAAGCGATCGCCCATAAAAATAAGCACAGTAAACTGGAAGAAGTAATGGAAATGATCAGTCAGATTTCTGTGCAACAACTCATCCTGGGGCATTTCTCCTCAAGGTATTCAGCGGAACAGATAGATCGCAGCATCAAAGATTTGTGCGGGAAATATGCGATAAATATCCCCGTATTCCGGTTGTTACCCGGACTAACAGTGAAGGATATATTATCCGGGGATCCGGTTAATAAGTAGCGTAGTAGCTGTTTTTAAAGGTGTGTGTTTGTTGCCCGGAATTTCTTTTACGAAAATTTTTTTCATAGGATTTGTTTTTGTGAACTTTTATTTCCTACATTTGCATCCCGCTACAAAAGGTCGGAGACGGGGCGTAGCGTAGCCCGGTATCGCGCCTGCTTTGGGAGCAGGAGGTCGCAGGTTCGAATCCTGCCGCCCCGACTTAGAAAAAAAGCCATACAGTGTGAACTGTATGGCTTTTTTATTCGGCTACATGCTGAAAATATGTTTTCCTCTTTCTGGAAAGTGTATACTCTCTTCGATGGCTGTTTTAAAATCTTCTAGCGCATGCCCCGCGAAAACATTTGAAGTAAAACCGGCAGTCATTTCTGCAATTTCCTTCAGCATGGCAATATCTTCCGGAAGTGGTGGCGTGAAAAAGTAGCGGTACACATGTGGTTGAACCTGGAGACCTTTTAATAGAATGTCGAAATTATGAAGTGTGTATTTCTCCGCACTCATACCACCGTTGATAATTAGTTTGCCGCCAAAGGCAATGCACCGGATCAATTCCCCGGTAACCGGACCGCCGACATTATCAATAATACCATTTACGCCTTTATTGCCGGTAATATCCATGATGCGTTGTATGATATTTTCCTGTTCCGCCGAAAGGTCTATTACCACGGTGGCGCCTAGTGATTCCAATAAATGTGCTTGCTTCACACGACGTACTATGGAAATAACACGTATTCCTAAAAGTTTTGCCAGTTGAGACACCAATATTGATATGGTAGAATTACCAGCAGTCAACACCAGCCACTGTCCTGGCTTAACGTCCGACTGTTTCAACAAGTCCCATGCAGTAATCAGATTTACGAACTGGCAACCTAGTTCAGGGGGATAATCGGCTGGTAAGGGGATCAGCCATTCCGCCGGAACCGCTACATATTCCGCCCAGGAATTGTAATAGCTGAATGCTGCGTGGCTGCCCGGTTGCAGCGATACCTCTTTCCCTACTTTTTCTATAATACCAGCGCCGTGATTGCCCGCAACCTGATGAGGGAATACAGGTTTTTTGGGTTCCGGGTACAGGTTCTGAATAAATAGAAAATCTCCTGGGTTTATTGAGGCTGCGGTTGTCCTGATCAATACTTCGTTATCTTTTATAGCCGGTACTGGCACTTCAGATAATTGGAGTACTTCTTCCGGTGCGCCGATGCGGCTAAATGTTATTGCTTTCATTGCTTTGTTTGTTTGAATAACAATATTACCGGGCATTTCTTATCTTCGATATGTCTTATCTGACAATTACTATGCAAAAATAGACACATGCATTTCGTTATCTATTTACCTTCCGGTTTTTATGCAGCGATAGCCTCCAGTTTGGTAGAAGTATTGCAGGCGATGAATACAGTGAATGAATCGGAAGTTTTTACTTTTGAGTTTGTGTCCAAACATGCACACGCTGTTTCACGTTCTGCTATTTCTTTTAATGCAAGAACAACACCTTCTAAAAAAGCAGATGTGTTGATTTTATTAGCAGGTGCTGGAGCACAGGCTACCCCCGAACACCATTTATTGGCACTGGAGGCAAAACGGGCGGCTCCATTTATTAAGGCCGCACAACGGCACGGCGCCATTATTGCGGCCACCTGCGGAGCCTCTTATCTCCTGGCCGCCAATGGTGTGCTGGATGGGAAGCGGGCTACTATCTCCTGGTGGTTGAAAGGAGAGGTACAACAGCGGTTTCCTGCAGTACGCTGGGAACCTTCCCGAATTGTAGTGAAACAGGACAATATTTATACTTCCGGCGGAGGCTTTGCCGGGTTGGAATTGATTAGCAGCCTGCTAACAGACCTCGGTTTTGCAAAGCAGCTGAAACGTGTACGGAAAATAATGGTACTCCCGCCTGCGCGCGAATTTCAAAGCCCTTATGAGATTCCGGCTACCGAGATGATTGGCAGCTTTGAAAAACAACTCACCAAACTGCTAAAAGATAATATGGAGATCCTCAGTCTGGATTTTCTATCCGGGCAAATGGGTATGTCTTCCCGGACGTTATCACGCAAGTTCCGGGAAGAATTGGATACCAGTCCGGGTAAATGGATCCAGGAAAAACGAATGGAAATAGCGAAGAAATTATTGGGAGAAACTAAACTCAGTATTTCCGAAATCTGCTACCGGGTAGGGTATGAGGATTTGGCTTCCTTCTCACGCTTGTTTTCTAATATTACTGGCATGCCGCCAGGGGAATTCCGCAGGGAAACAGGGAGATGAGTGATAGCTGACTTTTCTGTTCAATATATTTCACGCGCTTAGTGCTGGCAACCAACGGATACATTACAGGTCAAACAATAAAAATGTTAATAGTGGCTGCTATATGAGTTAGTTGTACTGTACCTGTGATCTTTTGTTTAAATTTAGGCGTAGGGTGATTTTATCATTCCTGATAAGCCCTTTACACTAACTTTACCCGTAGCTATATCATGAAGCGTACATCATCGTTTGGGGGAAGTATAACGAAAGCACTGAAAACAAATTAAGCGTTAAATGAGCCAACAACTAAGAGCACATATCGAAGAAATAGTACAGCTAACGAACGATGAGTTTGAATATGTTCTGTCCCACTTTTCGTATAGGAAGTTTCTGAAAAATCAGTATGTCATACAAAATGGCGACTACGCCAGATATGATTATTTTGTAATAAGCGGCTTGTTGAAATCCTGGGATATTGACGATAAAGGAAAAACCCATATTATACTTTTTGCAACGGAAAATTGGTGGATTTCAGACCCTTCAGCTTTTTATGGCCAAACCCTGGCCACTTTGAATGTGGACTGTCTTGAAAACAGCGAAACACTTTATATCTCATTGGAAAACAAGGAAAAGCTTTGTCTGGAAATGCGAAAAATGGAGTATTTCTTTCGTAAAAAAACAACTTCAGGGTATATCGCCTTGCAAAAACGAATCTTGTCGCTCATTAGCTTCAATGCGAAGCAACGCTTTGAGTACCTGATACAGCAATATCCAGACCTTTTACAACGGGTTCCCAAAAATTTGATCGCCTCTTATTTAGGCATTTCGAGAGAAACCTTGAGCAGGCTAACGTCCCAAAGCGCGTGATATTTATCACGCTCGTTTTGTGATCTACTTCCTTTAATGCTTCTTCTTCCAAACTGAATTTTGTAGAAATAAAATTCAGATTAATGATAGAGCAAGCAACATCAAAAAAGATACCTTCGGCTATTTGGGCTTTAACTTTTTGCATATTCGGGTTTGGAACAGCAGAATTTGTTGTTGTAGGGTTGTTACCCTCCATTGCATCCGATTTATCCGTCCCGCTTTCTTCAACGGGTCTATTGGTTACCATGTACGCATTGGGCATTGCCATAGGAGGTCCCCTATTTACGGCACTTACAGGAAGCATAGAACGTAAAAAACTGCTGATACTGACGCTCCTTTCCTTTGTTTTTGGAAATATGATCGCTTTTTTTGCAAAAGACATTTCAATGCTACTCATGAGCAGGGTAATCACTGGTGCTGCCAATGGTTTGTTTTTAGCACACGCAGTGGTGGTGGCCAGCAATATGGTTGCAGACAACAAGAAAGCAACCGCCATATCATTGGTTTTTTCGGGGCTAATGATTTCTACAGTTGTAGGCGCTCCCCTGGGAACTTATATTGGTACTCATTATGGTTGGAGCAACACTTTTTTGGCAATTATCATTTGGGCTATTGTAGGGTTAGTAACGCTTGGCATTGTATTACCGCAACAGCCTAAACCAACGGCTGCATTAAGGTTAAGGGACATTCCTGATGTATTCAGAAGTTCCTCCGTCCTGATCGTATTGTTGTCTAATATTTTTGCCTATACAGGGACTTTTGTTTTGTTCACTTACTTATCGCCTATATTAAAAAGTATCACGGGCTTTTCCGGAAACGCCATTAATCTTGTTTTATTGATATTTGGAGTTGGGGTAGCTATAGGAAATTTTGCCGGAGGACGGTTATCTGATCGTAAGCCGTCGAGAACTTTGGTGTACCTATTCCTTTTCCACGCCATTGTATTATTCCTTTTGTCATTTGTATTGGATAGTAAGCTTTTTGTTATTGCGCTTGTATTGATGTTGGGATTTCTGGCGTACGGAAATGTCCCTGCATTGCAACTGCTGGTAGTGCAGCTATCGGAAAAAAACAAGCCGGGAAGTGGTGGCATTGCATCTGCTGTAAACGTGTCTGCATTTAATATTGGAGTGACTTTTGGGTCACTGGTGGGAGGAATCGTTGTGAACAGATTCTCCCTACATGCCATGCCTTGGGTGGGCGGAGTTTTCGTATTAGTAGCATTGCTTTTGGGGATTTGGAATTATCAGAGAAACAAGGCTACTGAACGCTGATTAAGTCTGGGATAAGAAAGTTCGAAATGTGTCCAGTTGCCCCGACCAGACTGGACAGGATAGCATTTATGCTATCCTGTCCTTTTTTATTTCCGCTTGTAATGCTGACTGCTGCCAAATCGTTTGTTAGCGGTCCGTTGGTCATTTTTCGTCATTTACATATTCCAGGATGTCACCTGGTTGGCAGTCTAATGCTTTACAAATTGCGTCTAATGTGCTAAAACGAATTGCTTTTGCCTTCCCTGTCTTTAAGATTGAAAGGTTAGATAATGTCAAATCAACTCTTTCAGAAAGTTCATTTAGAGAAATTTTTCGCTTTGCCATCATCACGTCTAGGTTTACAATAATTGGCATAGCTTAAATTGTTAAGTCATTTTCGGATTTCATATCTATGGCATTTTGCAATATTTTTTCAAATATTGCTGCAGCAGTTGCTATTACGACAGACACAAAAGTAGTCACAATACAAATGGCAAGAAAACCCGCAGGGTCGTCTTCTTTATTGTGGGATATCCTTATATATAGTCCTGCTATTACAATTAAAACACTTAGTACGATTGCACAATACTTTATGCTCTTTAAAGCCTTAACAGAGCTTGATGAGAATACTTTATTTTGTCCGATATATCCAAGTAATCTGAACGCCTTGTATAGCGCAACAAAAAAAGCGATGGATGCTGCATATCCATACAAGATGAACGGGTCAGCGTAAATGCTAAACAAATCTAAGTTTGCGGCTCTTCCTTCGCTTAAGGGAAGTCGAATCAAAATGGCAAGTGCTACCATGCCGATAAGCACGATGACTGCCTGAAGAAATATTATTGAAATTCTTTTCATAATGATTTTATGAATTTTGGATGGCGTTGTAAAAATAATAAATATTTATTGATAAACAATAAATATTTAGCGTTTTTGAGAAATGGTGGAAAAGTTATCTTCCTTGTCTCTAAATATAACTTTTAAGATATAGGGCATTAGGCACCCCCATCATTATAGTCAGCATTACCTCTTTATTATGTAGACTCCGTCGAGCTTATACCTGGCACAGGCATAGGACATATAGAAGCCGTGCAGGAGAGGTGGACTTGATGCGGGGATGACGTTCAGAACTGGCCATAGTAGCGTAACTATAGCAGGCTCTGGCTGATAAAAAAGATGTACTGTTTAAAGGAAGCAGGTATAAGGGGCTTATTCATCAAAATGGGGCAAAATAGCTTGATTCCAGTTGAATGACAGATGGATATGCCTGTGGATCGATCAGTTTGGGTGGCAATGTATAAATCCGTCAATACTTAACATCAACAGCATCACGCCAGGTGATAGATTTTTTTCGGGAGGATTTGATATAAAAGACAAGCCTTACAGCTTGTTTGGAAAAATGATTTTGAGTTAAAATTGTAGTCAATCGTGAAAGTCGTTTTGTCTCGTTATCGTTCATTTTTTTGTCTGACTGTTATTTGTTTTATATTGTATTTTAGATGCTGGGAAAGAGCATTGTTAGACAATGTCATGTTATCCAGATGAAAAGAAAAATATGAAAAGAGCCCCAATTTCAATCTTTCAGGTAGCTGTTTGTTTGGTATTTTTAATGGGAACGCTGTTGGCGTGTAATCCATTCCCCAAAAAGGATACACATCCAGAATTGCCTTTCCTTGCGGATCTTGTAAAAGATACTACGAAATTTATAAAGGTGCTCGGTGTGGAACATCTCTCCGAAGTGGATTTCTTAAAGGACGACAGGATATTATTGAAGCCAGACGACAGCCATCTTCCATTTAAAATTATCGACACTCACGGAACAGTGATCATTGAGAAAACCTTTGACTGGAAATTGCCATTTTATCTTGACAAGCAGGGAGGTTTGTACTTCAATAGAGAAAAGTATGATTATCCAGACTATAAAAAACATGACTACTTTAAAACAGTTGTTTTTAAAGATAGTATTGATAAAAAATCTGAGGCTTTGGGTCCACAGTTTGCAGACAGCATAAAGTTTAAGATGCTTGATGACTATGAAATTAAGCTATTGGAACCTTATGGGTTGAAGCCATGTGAGTACCAGGTGGTACACAAAGAAAGATGTGATGTTTTTGAAGTAAAGAATAACGTATTGCTCGTAAGACAAGATGACCTGTATAAAAATGACTTCACTAAATTACCAGCAGCGCTGGAAACATTCGATGACGATATATTGGTCCGGTGGCAAAATGGGAGGATAGCTTCCCCTGTTTATTTGGTATATTATCAGGTTGCTAAATATAAGTTTAAGTGCGAGGATATGACGCAACCTAAAATGATTGAGTTAAAAGGCCAAAATTATTTGTTCAGCTATTCCCTGGGACTTTTTTTAATCAAATAGTATATGGAAGAACTGGAATCATGCCAGCGCTTTAGTTACCTTGTTTAGATATAAAACGCAATAAAAAAACTGGCAGCCCAGAGGCTACCCGTCAACTTACCGCATACCGCGCTTGGTTTTATGACACTACTATTTCAACCGGGATATTATTCCGGATGGCCTTTGAATACGGGCAGGTAGCATGTGCTGTTGTAACGATCTGCCGGGCTATTTCTTCTTCTATTCCTGGTAATTCAACGTATAGGCGTGCCTGTAAGCTATATGCTCCATCTGTGTTCATGAGATCTACTTCAGCATTTACAGCAGTATTTTCCGGGAGCTTAATGCGCAGTGCATGCGCTGCAAGGCCCATGGCGCCTATGAAACAGGCGGACCATCCTGCAGCAAACAGCTGTTCCGGATTCGTGCCTTTTCCGCTGCCAGGTGCCCCCAGTTTAATATTAAGCTGATTGTCGGTACTGCTGGAACTGCCTTCGCGACCGCCTGTAGTGCGGGTTTTGCCGGTGTATAGTATTTTCGTGGTGGTGGTATTGGTATTCATAATAAATGTTTTTTATTTATAAAATAGATTAATTACTTAAGTGACGCTGCTTCGATAATAGCCTGGGCAAAGCGTTCCGGTGCTTCGCCAGGAAGATTATGCCCCGCTCCCGGTATTACGTAATGGCGATGTATACCCACAAATTTCTTTTTGTATGCCTGACCATCGGTGGCTTTGGCGATGCCGTCTGCATCTCCATCGAGTGTAATGGTGGGGATGTTGATAACGGGACCCTCTGCGAGCCTGGCTTCCAGCGTATCATAAGCAGGATCGCCATCAGCAATACCCAGCAGCCAGCGGTAGTTGTGGATCACCACATTTGTATAGTCCGCATTGCTGAAAGAGCCGGCATATTCCTTGAAAGTGCTGTCGTCGAATTTCCATGCCGGAGAGTTGAATTTCCAGATAAGCCTGGCGAGTTCTTCCCGGTTCTGTTCCAATCCTTCCCTGCCTCTTTCGGTAGCGAAATAGAATTGATACCACCAGCTCCATTCTGCCTGTGGGGGTAATGGCTGTTTATTTTTCTCGCGGTTATTGATCAGATATCCATTTACGCATACCATCGCCTGTACTCTTTCCGGCCATAAGGCGGCCATGATGTTGGCGGTGCGGGTGCCCCAGTCGTATCCGCCCAGTATTGCTTTTTTTATGTGCAAGGCATCCATCAGTGCGATGATATCGAGAGCTACTACCGCCTGTTGGCCATTCCGCATGGTGTCCGGAGAAAGGAACGTTGTAGTGCCATGGCCACGCAGATGCGGTACGATGACGCGAAATCCTTTCGCTGCCAGTTGCGGCGCCACGGCTTCATAGCTGTGTATGTCGTAAGGCCAGCCATGGAGAAGTATTACAGGCGTACCATCTGTTGGTCCCATCTCCACATAACCTATGTTGAGTACGCCGGCATTGATTTGTTTTATCGGTTTAAACGGAATGCTAATGCTGGTGCTTTTACTTTTCTCTGTGGCAGTCATAGCGCCAAGGGAACGAAAGGGTAAACCCAGTGCGCCTAATGCCAGTGTGCCCATTCCCAGGAAGTGACGGCGATCGTATGTTTTGGACGGTTTCATGTCAGTAATTATTTGTTGGTGGAGAAGTGTTGAAGATCTGCTCTGGTAGCTGCGATGATCTGACCATTGCTTTCTTTTTGTATAAACCCGATCAGCTCCCAGTTTTGCGTATTAAAGTCAGCCGGAACAGGCAGCAATGCAGTGGTTGTTTTCCTGATATCTACAGTCGTCAGTGATTGCACTATCTGAACATGAGAAAGCTTTCTGCCAGCGTTTTCACCAGCTCTTACATTGCTTTGTCCGTTCTTTTGTACAAGCGCGAGTAGTAGCCTGGTATTTTTTTGTGGAGAAGATAATTGCCAGGTAACTTCCATTTGTTGCGCGGCCATCTTCGTTTGCAGGGAAAAGTTATCCGGAGTTTCCTGTGTAAAAGCTTTGCTGATAGCTTGTGTTACGCCGCCAACATCGGAGCCTACAAATTCACTGCCGCCATTGATGACCATCTGAGGAGTATATATGTTGGGGAGGTGTAGCCAGCTGGCGTATTGTTGTTGTCTTTCAGAAAAGATATGCTGACTGAAGCTGTCGCGCCATCCCTGGTGATCCCAGTAATCTACGTGGAAGGCCAGTAGATAGAGTGGTTTGCCCTGACTTTCTTTTTCAAGTCTTGCCAGCAATTCATCTGCAGGCGGACAGCTGGAGCAGCCTTCAGAGGTAAAGAGTTCTACTACTGCAAATCCTTTGGTGCTGTCGGCATTTACCAGCGGGGTGGAATTGTTTCCGTATAAAGTATTACAGGAACCTATCAATGTGCTGAAGCAAAGCATTCCTATGCTGAAAGCGGATACGATCAATGATTTCATGTGTGATGATTTTAGATGGATGATGGAAGATCTCCGGGATACCATGCCGGATCCTGGGTGGTAATGAATGTGGTTCTGGCGGCAGCGTTGTTTTCCGTAGCTGCGTTTCCGCTATATGTCCGTATTGAATAATCGGGCTGTTGTCCATTTGCCAGTGGATGCATATCTACTGTTTCCACGCTGAGCAGTTCCCCATTGATATAGCTGCCAAACCAGAGTTTGTTATCCTGCTCACGGTAGGTAACCAGTGTATATTGTTCTGCCGGTTGGTGCGTGGCCAGGTGATTGGTATGATAGCCCACAGCTGCTTTGTTGCCGTACAGTATGGCAACAGATCCTGCTTTTTCATTGATGATGGCGGTGATCACATGCAGACCGCTATCATTGAACACATAAGGCCTGATGGCAGGAAGATCTTTTTTAGCGGTGGAGCATCCTGTGAATGCGGTGGCCGCAATGATCATGAAGAGTATAACGCGCATGGCTATATTAGTTTAAGGTAGACAGATCGAAAATACCACCGGTTTTGTTGGCTGCGCGGTGGCAGGAAGCGCAGGATTTGAAGGTCATGAGGGTGCCGTATGGCTTAAGGTTCGGTGTTTCAAACTTAGCATAGCCCCAGCCATCGGTATCTCTATATAGTGCTTTGTTTCTAACCATGTACTGTATATTCAGGAACTTGCCCGGGTGTATATTACCTTCATTATCTATGTTTTTGTCCCATACTACTTTAGCGATAACGGCACCATCAGGCCATGGGTGGATATTATTTTCCTTTATAGCCTGCATGGCAACCGGGTTGGCGAACATCACGCGCATGGTGGTATTGTCGAACCGGGAAGTGGTACTCATTACCTGCCACTGGCGGAATTCCGGCATATAGCGGATGCCATTCGCCGATACCGGAAGTTGTGGAGTGGATACAGCCGGGTTTTTCCATTGTTGCGCCGCTGCAGCGGCTTTAGTGGTATCGGGAACAACCTTTGCGCGCCTGGTGTTGAGATAGTTGCGGAGGCCGGATAGTTCCGCCGGCGTGACTTTCGCATTGCTATGCAGCGCGGCATAGGAAGGCAACGGCATATTACCGGAGTTGATCATATTATATGCTTCCCAGAGTGCAGATTCCTGTTCTGTTTTTGATAATTTATCCCACTCGGAAAAGTTCAGATGCTTGCGGGCGGTGAGTATATCTTCTTTTACCAACCCGGCCACAACAGGTAATCTATCGAACCATTTCAGGTTGGAAGTGTTGGAATGGCAGTCGTAGCAGGCACGTTGCAGCATTTGTTTCACCTCTGCAGGTACCTGTATTTCCCCGGTTACCGGAGGGTTGTCTGCCACAGGAGTGGTGAAGGATGCCACTGCAACTACTACCGCAAGTACTACTGCGGAGATGGTGATTGTTTTTAGCCGGTTTGAAAATTTCATGTTTTGAAGTATTATGACACAAAGAGACAGTATCCCGGGTGCCCCTGAAAACAGAATACCCTGTAATCGGCAAAATCGGGGGTGACCCGGACAGATCGGAACCTGAACAGCATCCGCTTTATTTGGCTTAAAAGCGGCCATTTTCCGGCCTGACCATGTCGGGGTGGATTATGTCCGGTTCAGGGTGTTAAACGCCAGATACGGTCTTGTTTTTTGCCCTTGTTGTACAAATACTTTTATCTTTGGTCTGCTATGAAAAAAAGACAAGCCTTTAAGATTTCAGGCCGTATTATATGGTTAAGCTCTCTCTTCTTAGGGGTGATTGTATCATTGCCCAACCTGATACAGCATCAGTATAATATCTATGAGGTGATCGCCAATTCGCTGATTACATTCGTATTCTCCCTGTTTGTATGGTATTATAATATGAAAACCTTACCAGTATATACTTCACATGAAGTGGCCAGGGGATTTTCGCTCTATCCCCTGATTAAAAATCTGCTGGTCGGTCTGGTGGTGATGTTCCTGCTGTCGTATATACAGCAGCTGATATTAACGCATATTAACTTCGGGCCGGTAATGCTGATGTTTGAAGTGAGAGGGGTATTGATTAACCTGACCTTTTATATGTTTATTCATATGCTGTATCAGACCTATCAGAACCAGCGGGTGAGCATAGAGCTGGAGCGTACCCGGATGGATAACCTGGCGGCTCAGTATGAATTATTACGGCAACAGGTAAATCCGCATTTTTTATTTAATACACTCAATACACTCAAATATATGGTGGAGAGTGAAGATGAGCATAGTGTTGATTTTATCCTGAAGCTGTCTGATTTTTACCGTTTTACGCTGGAGAACAGGAAGCTGGACCTGATACACTTATCTGAGGAGTTGAAAATTCTGGAAGCTTATATTTTTTTGCTCAAAGCGCGTTTTGAAGAAGGGTTTGAAGTGAATATCCGGGTGGAAGAAAGTTTGCAGAAATCCATGATTCCACCTTTTACGCTACAGTTGCTGGTGGAGAATTGTATTAAGCATAATGTGGTAGCACCCAATAAGCCGTTGCATGTGGAGGTCTATTCAGAGAATGATTTTATTGTGGTGAAGAATAATGTACAACCTAAAATCACGCCTGAAGCATCTACAGGTATTGGGCTGGAGAATATTAACGAACGGTATAATCATCTGTTAAACAGGAATATTGATATATGTCCTGAAACATCAACCTTTACTGTAAAATTACCGGTAATCAATGAAGATCATCATTATTGAAGATGAAGTTAAAGCGGCCAAATCGTTATCAGGACTGATTGCCAAAATTAAACCTGATGCAAGTGTGGATGCTATGTTGAATAGTATTGAGCAGGCAGTGGCCTATTTATCTGCGAATGAACCGCCGGACCTGATATTCATGGATGTACAGTTGTCAGATGGCTTGTGTTTTGAAATATTCAAGATGGTGAAGATCTCTTCTCCTGTGATTTTCTGTACTGCTTTTGGGGAGTATTCCATGGATGCCATTAAATCAAACGGTGTGGATTATCTGCTGAAACCCTTTTCTGCTGGTGACCTGGAAGCTGCTTTTAAAAAGATGGACAATTTCAGGGATTTCTTTCAGCAGCGTAAGCAGTCCGACTGGGAGGAGCTGATCAAGAGACTGGACAAGAATGAAGGTAAAACCAGTTTCCTCGTATTTCATAATAACAAGTATATCACCGTACGTACAGATCAGATCGCGTATTTGTACATCAAATATGATTCACCTTATATGGTTACTTTCCAGCAGCAGAAATACATTATTCCGCAAACGCTGGAGCAGATACAGTCACAGCTTTCTTCCAAACAGTTTTATCGGCTGAACAGGCAGTATCTGGTGAACTTTGATGCCATTAAAGAGGTAGAACATTACTCTGCACGAAAGCTGGCATTGCATCTAAGCGTTCCTACCGATGAACCGCTGGTGGTAGGAAAAGAAAAAATTACTCATTTTCTGCAATGGATGGAGAATCGTTGAAGGAAGACATGGGGTTATAATTATATGAACACATGACTTTTGAGGAACCCGAAATATTTTTCATGTTCGATTTCAAAAATCTCACGGCCTTTTAACTCATATGCTCTGAGTAAGTGATCCATGGCTTTATCCGGGTTGTCAGTTTCGTAAAATATCTCACCCAACCTTAAATGTATAAAAGCATTTTTATGTCCATCTGGAGCATGTAGTGCTTTGGAAAAGTTTTCACCGGCTACTTTATATGCTTTCATTAAAAAGTAGATATCTCCGATACTGGCATACAGCCACAGCGATACCGCCCAATCCGTTTTAGGAAACGGTACCAGGTCAAGCGCCATTTTGAACTTTTTTAACGCGCCTTCATAATCATTCGCATCTGAAAGCAGATCTCCTGCTGTGGATAAAGCAGTAATTTCCCCATAAAGTACATCATCCATTCTAACGTCCTCCATAAATCATATTTGATGTAGTAATGAATTTTGTCCGGCGTCATTTATCGCTGCCGATTGTTTTTGCAAGACAAAAATCCGGATATTATGGACGCCCGTTTTTAACAAAAGCTAAAAAATGGTATTTAGATGTTGCTTCTTATACGGCTAAGTGTAATCTGTGACATGCCAAGGAAGGAGGCTATTTGTCCCAGGGAGGCCCTCTGCAGTACATCGGGCTGGTTGGTTACTAACTTCTGGTATCTTTCCAAAGCGCTGTCAAATTGCAGGGAGAGCGTTCTTTCTTCCAGTTCAACAAAGTATTTCTCCAGCAGGATTCTGCCGAGCCGGTTTATGTTTGGATAGGTCTTGTACAACGCTTGTAGTTCTGCGTAGCTAATTCTAAGTAGGGCAGCATCTTCTAAGATCTCAATAGTTTCGTTGCTTTTTCTTTTAGTGATTAAAGAATACATGCAGGTAACGATATCGTTTTCCCTGGCAAACGAGGTCGTAACATTTTTCCCATCCTTTGTAAGAAAGGCTCTGGCAAACCCTTTTTCAATGAAATAGATATATTCGCAACTATGTCCTTGTTTAAGGAGAATCGTATTTTTTCTGCATGGAAGCGGGATCAGTTTACTGTTAATGGCCTGAGCCTCTTCGTCAGTTAAGTCGGCGACCTCTTTAAGCCAGGCCTGTACTTCTTGCATAGTGGGTGCTCGTTTTTTGTGCCTGCCGCCTGTGGCTGGCAGTTTAGTCATTGTGTTTAGTTAAATATATATCCGAAGATAATATTAATGATGGAAGAAGTTTTCAGCTCCAGCTAATCAAACAAAAAGGCCCGCCATAGGCGGACCTTTTTGTTTGATTAGCTGTTCTTTATTTTAAAATACCTCGATTAGCAAAATTCATCAAATGCAGCTATTAAATCATTGGCAAGTGATGCCGCATCGCGTCCTTCAATCCTGTGTTTAGGAACGAAGTAAACCAGTTCCTTGTCTTTAAAAAGGGCAATGGAAGGAGAAGATGGTGGAATGTCTGCTATATGACTGCGGAATCTTGCAGTAGCCTCAAGATCCTGTCCGGCAAATACGCTGGCAACCGTATTTGGCTTCTTGCTATGTTCCATTGCCTGTCTGACTCCCGGCCGGGCTGAGCCAGCCGCACATCCACAAACACTGTTAATGACAATCATGGTAACACCGTCTTTGTTCATTACTTCATCAACGGCTTGAGGAGTGGTTAATTCCTGAACGCCCACGGTAATTAATTCGTCTCTGAAGGGTTTTACTAATAAAGGGGAATAAGGCATGATATATTATTTTGAGGTGAATAAATACGACTGAAAACTTCCCATTTAACAACATGCCAAAGAAAAGGTTCAAAATTTGTTGGCGGATCTTTTCCGCGATTTTATATCCTCTCGTAACAGGCTATTTTTTTTTCCGGTGTAGTACATTTTTCTTACATTCATCTGACCAATGATCACATCGCCCCTATGCAATTCTCTCCTTCCCATATATTGAAACCCTACGTGCAAGGCTACTGGGTGTTTACTACGGAAAAGGATATGATAGACCAAACATTTTTCCCCAGTGGATATATTGACTTTGCCGTCAATATTTCCGGAAGTATGGCCAGTACCATTATCAATGGGCGACCCATTGATGTGCCCAAAGTAGAGGTGCTGGGCCAACTGACGGTACCTACCCGACTCTCCGCCACGAAGGGTACAACGATACTCATAGCCAGGATTCGTCCCTATGCCAATGCACTCTTTTTCCCTAACCCCATTGCAGAGTTTACCAATGATTCGGTAGACCTGGAAGGTCTTCTAGGAAAGGAGTCCGGCGAATTCTATGACAGGCTGATTCATGCGGGGACCATAGCGCAGCAAGTGAGGGAGTTGGAGCTTTTCCTGATTCAACGATTACATAAAAGCAGGAAGTTGAATAATAAGATCACCATGCTTGAGCGGATATGCAGTCATATCAGCACAGAAGGGGAATTATTTAATATTAAATACTTATCTGATAAATACGGCTTTTCCGAACGATATATTCAGAAACTGTTTCTCGATAATGTGGGCCTTACGCCGAGGGCGTTCTTCCAGATTCAGCGGTTCAATAAAAGTCTGCAGCTGATTCAGTCCGGGGATATATCGCTTACTACCATTGCATACGACTGTGGCTATTTCGACCAGGCGCATTTTATAAAGGAGTTCAAAAGATTTACAGGGCTAACACCCTCCGCCATTCGTTCTGGCGGGTGATGGAGCCCTGCAAAAAAGCCCGTTTGGCAGGAGATCATACTATTTAGGTTGACTGCTGTTAAACATGTCTCTGAACATCTTCCAGCCGTCTTTGGTCTTTTTCCAGATCACAATATATTTGCCTTCACCCAGCATTTTTCCATTGGCATCAAATACCTGTGTGAGACCTTCTTCTGTTACATATTCTTCTCCATCGCCATAAACATCAAGGGTAATAATTTTTCCGTCTCTGGAGCCGGCGGCATACACACCATCAAAGAATTTTGCAAGTCCTTCCCGTCCGCAGAAGGCAGGTGCACCGGGCATTAATAAACAGGCATCTTCTGTATACAGGCTCAGAATAGATCCATCATTTTTGGCAAACAAGCTGAAGTGAACAGCATTGGCCTTTGCAATGGCTTTTTTGGCATCATCCAGACTGGTATGCTGCTGTGACTGTGCCATACCGTTAAGAGAGCATATGGCCATGATAAACAGGAGCACGGGGAGGGCTGATTTCATAAGTTTAGTTTGTTTCTTACAAATATCATAACTGCCAGACACCTGGAATTGTAAGAAAACGAACAAAATAGTAAATGTTGAAAATGAATCAGTACAGCTGGTTATGCAATATCCTTTTGATCATTTGTATGGTAGAGCGACTCACCTGCCCTTTGTATTTTTGGAGAATGCTGGTCTCACTGGCATTGCTACTTAGTTCGCTGGCCACCCGCAGCCATTTGCCCAGGAATTCCGAATTGGGGGTACGGTAGCGCATCAGTCTCCGGACGGTTTCAATAATAACTTTGCTAACAGTGCCTTCGTGTAACTCAAAAACTTCATTGTTATTAAGTCCCAGCTTGATATCATCTACAATCCGGGAGTAATCCTGCAGGTATTTTTCATTGGCTTCCATCACTTGTAACATGGGGTTGTTGCTAAAAGTGATGTCATTATACTTACGAGGCTGTTTTTGTAACCCTTGCAGGGCATAGTTTCTGGCTACATTATCGCAGATGATCAGGTCGTCTTTACTTAATTCAAACCATTCTCCTTTTACACGTTTATGCTGAAACAGGATATGCAGACTTTCTTCCAGGTCGGTCATGTTTAATGCTGCATATTGCCGGATAACACGGAACATAACGGGCAAGTGTGTATGATAAGCCGCTAACCGCTTATGCAGGTCCTGCGTCTTGCCAATCTTATACAGGTTCTTTCCTGTATTCAGAATGTACACACATTTACCGACTTGTACTTGCTCCATGAGGTGGTTTTCGCGCTTGTTAAATGAGAATTAAGATATCAATTTACGACTATGATTATTATATACAAAATTGAAGAATGATGGTAAATGATAATTTGAGTCGGGACAGATGTTAATTAGTGGCTGTTATGGCCGTGTTGGCATCATCTGCAATGATACGATGATCGGCTACTTTACGCAACCCGGAACTTGCTGAAATCAGGAATATCCGCTTTATTTTAGAACCGCAAGAACCGGGTTACTATCCATTATAGCTGCCCGTAATTTTGAATCTGTTAGTGAATTAAAACAATTGAAAAACTAAACATTCAAATTATGGGAACGCTCGAAAAAACAAAAGAAGAAATCAACAAAGCGATTGTAGGACGCTGGTTTACCAATTTCTGGGGTGACACCTGTGACCTGTCAATTGTAGAAGAACTGGCCGCGCCAGATATGCTGTTGCAGTATTCGCTGCACGAACCCAGGAAAGGACATGAAGATATCAAAGCTTTTATGACTGATTTCCGCGCCGCTTTCCCGGATCTTAATTTCTGGGGCGCAGCAGACCTTATCGCTGAAGGCGATTATGTGGTGGGTCGTTGGGAAGGTGGAGGTACGCATACAGGGCCCGCTTTCAGTGATTTTTTAGCAGGGTCTTTACCTGCGGCTACCGGGAGAAAGATGCACTTTACCGGAACCACTGTACTTAAAATAGAGAACGGTAAAATTGTAGCCGAAATAGGGCTGGATGATGGCGTTACTGCCTTGCAGCAATTAGGGCTGCTTAAAACAGTTAAATAACAGAAGGCAGGTGTCTCCTATGGAATGGAGACACCTGCTCTTGTTAATAGATTTTGTTTGCCCCCTGCGGGATCTCAAATGTTTTCTATATTTCTGCAGGTAAAATATCGGCCTTCTCTGCCCACGTAGAACCAGGGTAAGTAGCTATCAGCTTGTTCCAGTAAGGCACTATATCCCTGAAATCTTTCCGGTTGGCAAAGAACGATGCCACACCGGCCCAGTACATGGCTTCCTGATCCAGCACCGGGTATTCCGCTGCGATGGTGAGATGACTTAATAACTCCAATGCTTCTGTATGTTTTCCCTTACGCATTAACATGGCTCCACGGCCGATAGATAGTTCTATGATAAACTGTTTGGGCGAATGATATCCTGCTACGTTACGCACTACTGCACCATCCGGTGAGTATATGTATAGTGCCGGTGTCCATTGCAGCGCATTGGGCAGATAGGTTTTGGAAAATTCCCTGCTTATTTTGCTGGCATGATATTTCACCAGCACATAATGCTGATCCAGGTATTCCTGTACGGATGCATCTTCATAGGTGATCGCATCCATCCGCTCACAACCTTTACAGTTGGTGTTCCAGAAATCTATCAACACCGGTTTTTGTGTGGCCCGTGCCAGTTCAAAAGCATTGTCTACATCTGCTTCGGTAAATTTTTTTATGGCTGTTTCCATGATCTGATTTTTTATTTGTCAAAGGTAGGTCGTCATCATTCATGAGTGAAATGAATAGTTTTCGTATTTTTAATTAAAAATATTCATGATTATAAGCAACGACCTGCTCCTGGTGCAACGTATTGTGGAACATGGATCTCTCACCAAAGCCGCCGATAGCTTGTTTCTTACGCAATCAGCATTAAGTCACCAGCTAAAAGACCTGGAGAACAGAACGGGCCTGCCCGTTTTTGAACGGGTAAATAAGAAGCTCCTGCTCACGCATGCAGGAAGACGCATCATGGAAAGTGCCGGCGCGATCCTGCCGCAACTGTCGCGCTTAAATGAGGATATACACGCATTTAAAAAAGGCAAGGTATCCAGCCTGCGTATCAGCACGGAATGTTATACCTGTTATCATTGGTTGCCGGAAATTATTACCCGCTTAAAATCCCGGATAGAACAGGTGGAAATATCGATTGTAGCGGGGGCTACACAAAGACCGCTGGAGTACCTGTTGAACGGAGAACTGGACCTGGCGATTATTTCAGAGAAACCGGATCATCCGGCTATCTATACCACCAATTTATTTTCAGATAACCTGGTGGTGGTGTTACCGCGGGCTCATCCCTATACGCGTACAAAAACAGCGCTCACGGCTGCTGATTTTGCTACAGAAGACCTGCTGATATATGATGGTTATGGCACGCATAACCATTTTTCGAAAGAGTTTTTCCGGGAAACGGGACCGAAAAGCATTACCCGTATTCAGCTGACAGAGGCCATCGTTGAAATGATCAATGCGGGTATGGGGATTGGCATTTTCGCCACCTGGGTAATTGCTCCTTACCTGAAAAGTAAGGATATCGTGACCCTGCCGTTGAAATCACCTCTCAAAAAGAGGGTGTGGAGGGCGGCCAGCCTGAATAAGAGCCATCCGCTGATACCTTTGTTTGTATCTGCAGTGAAGGAGTATTTTCAATAAGTTGCTTAACTATTATCCGATTGTGAGAGTTTTTTATCTCTATTTCTTTGAAAATGCCACAGCGCCGATTGTGAGATCGTGAGATCGGCGCTGTATAACGAGAACTTCGTGAACAGGGCAGGATTCGAACCTACAATACTATACAATCATTGCCAGTGTGCTCGTCAGGTTAGCCACCTGTGTGGGTAGAAATGCAGGAAAATCGCCACACCACTGGATAATTGGATCTGCATTAACTATATAGTGCGGTCCCAGTCCGCAACCTGTTCATCATATTGAGTTTGGATCCCGGTGAGCTGGCATGGATACCATCTGATTCCGGTACACATAGCACCGGCATACACACAGGTATGTTCCAGATGAATGCTGCCAACCAGGTGTAGGAGCAGGAAAGGGTTTTCACTAACTCCATTATTGATATCGGGGTGTATATTATTGCATCGGCTATTTAAAGTTATTTTGAGTCAAAGGATATGTTATTTTATTTTAGAGGCCTTCTGATTTAACAAATCTGTTATAAAAAGGTTCGAAATGTATATTGTCAATATTGAAATAAAATACCCTCCTGAAGGAGGGTGTTTTATAATTAGGATACCTTATAAG